>CAYNHL010000015.1:0-42063 GCA_964397015.1 uncultured Desulfobacterales bacterium
AATATTGAAATAATAAAATTACAGCTGTTTAAAAAAATAGGGTGTGGAATGTCAGATCACAACAGGAGACGGCCGTCCATCTGCCACCAGCCGATGGTGGATCGTCCCAGGGAGTTAGATGTATGAACCCGTGGTTTGACCCTTCATTGGGGGTATAGCCGAAATTTGCGGGAAATCTTTTTTTCACAATCTTATTTAATGTCTTGACAACTGCTTAACTGAACCCGGCTGAACGCCTGATATGCCCTGCCATACAGTATTTGAGGTGCCACTATATCGAAAAATCAATTTTTTTGACAGCTGTTACATTTTTTTATTGACTTAATCATACAAAAATAATAGGAAATAACCCTATAAATTTAGTTGGGTATAAAACCCTGCCGTTCAAGAACTCATCAACCATAGGATTGGACCATGTCAAAAGCAACATCGTTTTATCTGACAGTGATGGCCGCAGCTATATTGATCCTGTTCCCCCTCATCGGCCAGACCCGGGTAAAGGATGCAGGTCCGGCCAACGGGCCGGATGTAATCATGATCGATCTTCCAGAGGATATTGCCGGAAATGAAATGCCGGCGGTCGGTTTTTTGCACGCATATCACACCCGGGCCCTTGAAAATGACTGCAGCCTGTGTCATCTCCAGCAGGCCGATGACCGGATGTTCAAATTCAAAAAAGCCGGCCAGGCCCCTTCCATGGAAATATATCATGACAACTGCATTGCCTGTCATGGAGAAAAGAAGAAAGCCGGGCAGCCGTCAGGCCCCCTTGCGGCAGAATGCCGAAGCTGTCACGGAGTAGTGCCTCAGACCGGCCAGGCGCCATGGGCAAAGCTGGATTTTGACAAATCGCTCCACACCATCCATGAAAAAGCCTCATCAATTCAGCCATTGTCACCGGATCAGGCCGAAAACTGCAGTGCCTGCCACCATGAATACAACGCCAAAACAAAGCAGACCTATTATGAAAAAGGGGCGGAATCCGCCTGTATTTACTGCCACAAGGAAACTGAAACAGACAATATCCGCTCCATGAAGGACGCTGCCCATGACTCCTGCGTGGCATGTCACCTGAGGCTTAAAGAAAAAGACACGGCGGCAGGCCCTGTCACCTGTCACGGATGCCATGATGCAGAAAACCAGTCAAAAATAAAAAAAGCGGATACCGTAACCCAGCTCAAGCGGAATCAGCCTGATGCGGTTTTCATGAGCGGATTGTTTTCTGAAGGAGACGACCCGAAATACCTGGTGAGTCCGGTTTCATTCAACCACCAGTACCATGAGGAGAAAACAGACAGCTGCACGGACTGCCATCACGCCGCACTGAAAAAATGCAGCGACTGTCATACTCCAAAAGGCGATGCCGGCGGTGAACATATCCGGCTCGAGCAGGCCATGCATATGCAGACCAGCACCAGAAGCTGTCTTGGCTGCCACGAATCCATGACACGGACATCCGCCGATTGCGCAGGCTGCCACAAGCAGTCCGGGCAAAAAGCCTTCAGGGAATATGACTGTGCAGCCTGCCACAGCATGCCGGACGACCGCATCGTTACCAATCCGGATATTTTAAAAACCATGGCCCTTGAATCAGTCCAGGAACGGATGGCCGGACAAACCACCATTCCACAGGAACTCATCCCTGAAAAAGTGACCATAGGCGAGCTTTCCGAGGAATACAAACCCAGTGAATTTCCTCACCGCAAAGTGTTCAACGCTATTGCACAGAAGGTGGACAGCAGCAGCCTGGCCTCAGCATTCCACCAGGATCAGCAGGCACTTTGCATGGGATGCCACCATAACAGTGAGGCATCCATGGAACCGCCCAAATGTGCATCCTGCCACGGCAATACAACGGATATCGCAGGCGGCCGACCGCACCTCAAGGGCGCTTATCACGGCCAGTGCATCACCTGTCACCAGGAAATGAAGGTCGAATCAGTGCAGGCCACGGACTGCGTCAAGTGTCATGAAAAAAAATAAGCTGCTGGCAATGGATAAAGATACCAACCCGATGAAGGAAACATTATGGCTATTTCGAGACGAAAATTTCTAGGCTGTATCGGTGCCGCCATAGGAAGTGCCGCCGGCGCCGGGAAAACAGCCCATGGCGCGGGCAACAAACATTTCAAAGGCTATCCGGGCAGTTTCGGTGTTCTCCATGACATTACCAAGTGTATTGGCTGCCGGAAATGCGAAGCCGCCTGTAACCAGGTCAACCAGCTTCCCGAACCGGAACGGCGCTTTGATGATTTATCGATTCTGGATGAAAAAAGAAGGACCGATGCCGATACCTACACCGTGGTAAACCGGTTTTCCAAAGAAAAAGAGGTCTTTGTAAAAAAACAGTGTAATCACTGCATAGAGCCCGCATGTGCTTCTGCATGCTTTGTCAAGGCGTTCAAGAAAACCCGGTCGGGCGCTGTCATTTATGATGAAAGTCTTTGTGTCGGATGCCGCTACTGCATGGTAGCATGCCCTTTTGAGATACCAGCCTATGAGTACCACAATGCCCTGACTCCAAAAATCACCAAATGTACCCTGTGTTATCCGAGGATCATCGACAATCAGCTGCCCGGATGTGTGGAAGCATGTCCCAAACAGGCCCTGATTTTCGGTGACAGGGAAGCACTGATAAAGGCCGCATGGCAGAGAATATACGATTTCCCGGATCAATACACCGCCCACGTTTACGGGGAACATGAAATGGGCGGCACCAACTGGCTTTATATTTCCGGCCATTCCTTCAAGCAGATCGGTATGCGTGAAGATCTCGGCATCAAGCCGGCACCGGAGCTTACAGCCGGACCATTATCAGCCGTGCCAATCATAGTGGGTCTCTGGCCGGTCCTTTTAACCGGTATTTATGCCATATCAAAACGCAAGGATAAAATTGCACAGACTGAAAAACAATCGGCACTGGATATGGCCATGGCACAAGCCTCTGAAGACACCAGCAAAAAACTGGCTGATCTCAGGGAAAAAATGATCCAGGAAAAAACCGCCGCCATAAACTACGAGGTTAAAAAGGCGCTTGAAGAAGCTGCCGAAGCCGCCCGGGAAGAGCAGGCGGCAGACAGCCCGCCCGATAACCTTACAGACGATACCGGCGATGAAACCCCGAACAGGGAGGATGACTAAATGGCAGTGGAAAAACAATCAAAAACAGGGCCGCGGTTTACCCGCTTTGATATCATCATCGGTGTTATCCTCGTTATCGGGGCCATATTGACCATTCTCCGCTTTACCAAGGGAATCGGTGCTGTAACCAACCTTGATGACAACAACCCCTGGGGAATATGGATCGGGTTTGACCTGCTCTGCGGTGTTGCACTTGCAGCAGGCGGATATACCACTTCTGCAGCCTGTTATATTTTCGGACTCAAAAATTTTCATTCAGCTGTCCGCCCGGCCCTGCTGACGGCTTTTTTAGGGTATGCCCTGGTTGTAGTGGCGCTGCATTATGACGTGGGCCGCCCCTGGCGGCTGCCTTACCCTATTTTTTATTCCCAGGGAACATCGTCGCTGCTGTTTGAAGTGGGATTATGCGTGTTTTTATACCTGTCGGTATTGTTTGTGGAGTTCACGCCGGCCGCATTTGAATGGCTGGGGTTGAAAAAAATACGGGCTGTTGTTGTGAAACTGACCCTGCTTTTGACCATTTTCGGCGTGGTCTTGTCCACGCTGCACCAGTCTTCTCTGGGTGCTCTTTTCATGATTGCTCCGTCAAAACTCCATCCGCTGTGGTATTCAGGTTATCTCCCGGTTTACTTTTTTATTTCCAGCATGTTTGCCGGTATGTCCATGGTTATTTTCGAAGGTTCCATGGCCCATAGATACCTGGCTCACAAAATGGATGAAACCCATCACCGCGAGGCTCCGGGCGTGGCCCTTGGATTTGCAAAGGCAGCATCATTCATAATGATGGGCTACCTTGCCATCAAGTTTGTCGGTATAGCCATAGACAACAACTGGCAGCACCTTGCCACTGGCTGGGGTCTGTGGTTCATGGTTGAACTTATTGGTTTTGTGGCTTTTCCAGCTATTCTGTTTGCCATGGGTGCCAGGGAAAAAAACCTGGTCATGGTTCGATGGGCCGCGGCATGGACCGTGACAGGCATCATCCTGAACCGGCTCAATATTTCCATTGTGGCGTTCAACTACCATTTGCCGCCTGATGACCGTTATTTTCCAAGCATCATGGAAATCGGCACATCGGTGTTTATTATCACCCTGGGCATTGCGGCCTACCGGTTCATAGTCAACCGGATGCCGGTATTGTATGAACACCCGGATTACAGGACCCATTAAGCATCGTTACAAAACAAAGGAGGTACTGTTGGAAACCCAATTTTATACACTTCAGGATTTTATGACATTCACCAAGGGGATCACCTATCTTCTAATGGGCGGAATCCTGGTTTTCATGCCTCTGTTCTGGTACTTTCTGACAGGCAGGGACAAAGATTGATCATGATTATGAAGGAGACAAAGATAAATGCATGAACTGCTGACAGGCCCGTTTTTCTGGATTGCCTTGAGTGTATTTTTTATTGGAATGCCGGTACGCCTGGTGTTGTATTTCAAGGGACTGAACTGGCAGCTGGACCGGGTGGCATACAAAGCCCACCCCATTCCCGGACTGAAAGGAGCGCTGCGCTCCATTTACAAATGGTTGCTGCCTTTTGGCACATACGGCTGGCGCACACAGCCTTTTATGGCAATCTGGTTTTTCGGTTTCCATCTGGGCGCCGTCTGTATCCCTTTGTTCCTGTCCGGGCATACGCTGTTTCTGGAAAGCAGGACCGGGATCTCATTACCGGCGCTAAGCGCAGGAACAGGTGACATCCTGGCATGGATCACGATTGTCAGTGCCTTTTTCCTGATCCTCAGGCGTATTGTCCTGCCTCAGGTCCGGATCATGACAACCATTTATGACTATGCCATACTCCTGCTCGCACTGGCGCCGTTCGTTACAGGCATGATGGCCCGCTACCAGGTGGGGGATTACATGTTCTGGCTCAACTTTCACATATTTTCAGCAGAGATCCTGTTGATTGCCGTTCCCTTTACCAAAATGTCCCACATCTTCCTGTTTTTTGCCTCCCGTGCCCAGCTGGGAATGGATTTCGGCATCAAACGCGGGGGAATGAAAGGCACGAAAATGGCCTGGTAACAGGCCTTCAAACAGTTCAAACAAGTAAAGGAGAAACCAATCCATGCCGGAAGGAAAATACTGTAACAAAACGCCTGTCGAGACACCGGAACAAGTTAACTTTCTGCTGTCCGATACCAGCGGCAACACCTATTACGAAGAAATGAAATCCCTGGATGTGGATACCGGTTTGCTGTGGGGAACCATCCAGAAAACCATGAAGTCACGTTTGAAAACATGGCTTGAAATCTGTGCCCATTGCGGCATGTGTGCAGACAGCTGTTTTCTGTATCAGGTCAATGACCGTGACCCGAAACAGGTACCGGCGTACAAGATTCAATCCACCCTGGGCACCATCATCAAAAAAAAGGGCAGGGTTGACAACGCTTTCATGCGCCACGCCATGGAAGTAGCCTGGGCCTGGTGTACCTGCTGCAACCGGTGCGGAACCTACTGCCCACACGGCATCGATACGGGAATAATGTTCGGTTACCTTCGAGGCCTGCTGTACCAGCAGGGTTTCGTGCCCTGGGAGATGAAAATAGGCGCCGGCATGCACCGGGCCTACCGTGCACAGATGGATGTGACCAGTGAAGATTTTGTCGATACCTTTGAGTGGATGGTCGAAGAATATGAAGAAGACTATCCGGGCCTGACCGTGCCCGTTGACGTCGAAAACGCTGACATTATGTATACGGTGAATGCCAGGGAAGTCAAGCATTACCCCGAAGATCTTGCAGAAGCTGCCATCCTGTTCCATATCGCAGGAGAAAACTGGACCGTCCCGTCAGAGGGATGGGAACAGACCAGCCTGGCAATGTTTGCAGGAGACTGGGCTGCCTGCAAGATGCAGGTTGAAAACGTCTACGCCGCCATGGAACGGCTGAAACCCAAACGGATGATCGGAACCGAATGCGGCCATGCCCACCGTGCAACAGTAATTGAAGGCCCTTACTGGGCTGGCAGAAAAGACGGTCTGCCGCCCGTGGAATCCATCCACTACGTGGAATGGCTGGCCGAGGCCCTTCGGAGCGGCAAGTTGAAAATCGATCCGGAAAAAAGGATTAAAGAACCTGTGACCATCCAGGACTCCTGCAATTATATCAGGAACCAGGGATTGAAAAACGCCACCAGGGAGATTATCAGCCACATCGTGGCGCCAGGATATTTTATCGAGATGTCACCCAACAAGGAGCACAACTACTGCTGCGGCGGTGGCGGCGGTTTCAACGGTATCGGTTATTTCAGGAAACAGAGGAACCGAGCCCTGATCACCAAGCGGGACCAGATTCTGAAAACCGGCGCAAAACTTGTCCTTGCCCCCTGCCATAACTGCTGGGATGCCATCCGTGACCTGGAAGAAGAATATAAAATCGGAATCAGGTGGTCTTTTTTAAAACCAGTCATCATCAAAATGCTGGACATACCAGACCATCTGAAACCAGAGGAATAAACCGCCGAATTCAAAGGGGTAACCCAATGTTTAAAAAAATCCTATTTGCAACATCCGCCACCCCGGCCAGTGACCATGCAGCCAGGGTCGCCTTCAACATCGCCCTAAGCCACAATGCCAGGCTGGATATTTTTCATGTCCTGGGCGTTCCCTCCAGGGGGTACAGCCAGGAAGCCGTGGATGTAAAAACAGGCCGGCAGGTAGCAGTGGATGACGAATACAGGGACTGGGTAACCGAAGAAATAAAAACCTATTATTCAAAATACCTGGAAAACGGCCTGCAGTATGATATCAATGTCACCGTCGGATTTCCTGCCAGAGAGATTCTTCGCCAGGCAAAGGACACAAATCCGGACCTGATACTGCTGGGAGGCAGCACCAAAGACGAACATGATGCCGTTTACAAAAAAAGCGTCGCCGGAAGCACCCTGCAGAAAACTGCCCGCTCTGCCAGATGCCCGGTGCTGATCGTCACGAGGCCTGCAGCATCCTTCTGGGGCGGTCTTTCCAGGATAACCTTCGGCACTGACTTTTCAAAGGCCTCCGACCATGCGTTCGCTTTTGCTCTCAAAGTGGCCAGGGAGCTGGATTGTGAACTGAATGTTTTCCATGCCCTTGATATTTCGGCACTGGCATCCGGAAAGCGCATATCCCAGGATGAAATAGAACAGAATATCAGGGAAACCCTGAGAAAAATCCGATCCCGTTACGAACCCCGGCTCAAGGAACTCAAGAGCTACAGCATGGATGTCTGGGAAGGAATTCCATACATTGAAATAGTCAAATATGCCCGCGATCATCATTCGGATTTGATAGTCATGGCGCATCATTCAAAAAAACTGGCCAATGAGGAGGCAATCCTTGGCAGCAATGTCGAACAGGTGATTATCAGGGCCGGGTGTCCTGTGATAAGTATCAATCGATAACCATAAAGAGGGAGTTATGAAAAAAAGAATTCTGATTGTGGATGATGACCCCAATATCCTGGACTATCTGGATACACTGTTTACAGACAACGGTTACGAGACACAGGTGGCGCACGATGCCCGGCAGGGACTGGAGCTGGCCGGCAAAAACAAGCCGGACCTGATCACCCTTGACATAGAGATGCCTGGCGAATGGGGACCGCGCTTTTACCGCCACATGGTACAGGATGCTGAACTGAAAAACATCCCTGTAATAGTTATTTCAGGGCTTTCCGGCAATGCCTATGCCATTCCCAAAGCCGTTGCTTCGATCAAAAAACCCTTTGACCGCCAGGCACTCCTTGACATTGTCAAAGAAACCATTGGTTAACCAGCAGGATCTTTATTCAAAATGGCCGAACAGATCCTGCTCATAGATGACGACCCGGAGCATGCCTCTGCGCTGAAAGTCTACCTGGAAAGGCTTCCCTATGAAGTCACGGTAAGCACGACGGCTAAGGAAGTCCTGCTGCATCTGGACAACTTTGCCTGGGACATCATCATCGGCAATCCAATGATCCACGACGAAATCACTGCCGGCATTGATTCCTTTTTCACGGCAAGTCCTCAAACCCAGCTGATCGTGTTCGGATCATCAAAGAATCTGGACATGGCAATGGAAAGGTTCGATCTTACCGCCGTAAGCTACCTGGAACTACCCTTGAACAGCAGGGCGCTGGACTTGTCTTTGAAGCGGGCCAGGAATGCCCGTTACCAGTCCAGCAAGATCCAGCGGTATGCCGAACGCCTGGGAGATCTCCACAATGCACAGAACCTTTTCAACCAGCTGTTCGATGAAGTTCCATGTTATATTTCAGTCCAGAACCGGCAGCTGCGGATCACCGCAACCAACAAACGTTTCAAGCAGCACTTCGGATCCATCATCGGCGGGCCATGCTATGAAATCTACAAGCACCGCACGGAGCCATGTGAAAAATGCCCGGTGGTAAAGACCTTTGAAGACGGTTTTATTCACAGCACTGAGGAAATAGTGACATCGATTTTTGGCAAACAGTACAATGTGCTGACCCATACGGCCCCTTTGAAAAACGAAAAAGGCGAGATCACACAGGTGATGGAAATCTCCACAAACATCACCCAGATCCGCCAGCTTCAGGATCACCTGACATCCCTGGGATTCATGCTGGGTTCCATGTCCCATGGTGTCAAGGGTATGCTTACCGCACTGGACGGCGGGATCTACCAGCTTGAAACCGGATTGGACCGCAAAGACGAGCATCGGATTGTCAAGGCTTTTGACCAGGTCAAGACAATGACCGACAAAATCAAGAAAATGGTCCTTGAAATCCTGTATTACGCCAAATCACGCGAGCTTCAATATACCCGGATGCCTCTGGAACAGCTTGTGGCAAATATCATTGGCAACATCTCCCCTCTGGCGTTAAAAAACAACGTAAAATTCGATGTCAGCCTGCAATCGGATTCCGGGGATATCGAAATCGATCCCAGCTGGATGGAAGCGGCACTTGTCAATTTTCTGGAAAACGCGGTGGATGCGTGTGCAGTCGACCGTGCCAAATCCTTTCACCAGGTTCGTTTCGACATCAAAATCACTGACACGGATATGGACATGATCACTTTTATAGTTTCCGACAACGGCATCGGCATGGACCCGGAAACCAGGGAAAAAATGTTCACCCTGTTTTTTACCTCCAAGGGATCCCAGGGTACCGGCCTGGGACTTTTTATCGCCCACAGGGTTATACAGCAGCATGGAGGAACCGTAACCGTGGCATCGACCCAGTACCAGGGCACCACAGTCACTATCAGTCTTCCCCGGAACCGGCCTTTGCATTTGATACCCAATGGTGTTCCTGTGCCTTCAGGGTAATCCCCTGGGCCTGTTACACCAGCAGCTTATCAAGCCGTCATTGTTCTTTTGCCAAAAACGCTAAATAGTGATAAGACATTATCCATGAGATTGACAACCAAAAGCAGGTACGGCACAAGGCTGATTTTAGATGTGGCAATATACGGGCAAGAAAAACCGGTACCCTTGAGTGATGTTTCCAGGCGCCAGAATATTTCACTGAAATATCTCGAGCAACTGACACGAAAATTGAAAAAAGCCGACATCATCACCAGCCACAGGGGTCCCTTCGGCGGTCACAGGCTGGCAAAACCCCCGTCTGAGATAACGGTGGGGGATATTGTAAGGACACTGGAGGAAACAACGGCCATAACCGATTGTGCCGAAGAAGAAAATCAGCTCTGCGGTATCTGCAACCAGGCCGGTGACTGCCTGTCCAGATGGGTCTGGGTCGAAGCCAGCAAGGCCATGTTCGCACGCCTTGACCAGATCACCATTGAAAGCCTTCTCCAGACAGACAACACAAAGCTGCAACCGGTTCCCGCCCTGGTTGATGATACCGGTTCAGGTATTTAGAGCCAGTTATTCCGGAGGCCGGCAGATGCCTTCAGGAGCCATACCCTCTCCCTTTTTCCAGAGTATGAACTGATTGTTCTTTATCAGGATCAACCGCATGCTGAATTCATGGGCAACCTCTGCGACTGCATCGCGCAGACCTTTTCTCTTGGGAGCCATGCTGTAGTCATCTCCGGTGATGAATCCGTACCGCTTGACCTTTGGATAATACAATTGCAAATCCTGCTTGACTTTCTTGTAGTTATGGCTGCCGTCAACGTAAATCCAGTCGAAATAATTATCAGGAAAAATGTCAAAGGCCTTTTGGGACCTGGCCCTGTGAATCTCGACACGGCCTGTTTCAATCTCTTTTCTAAATTTGTCACACACCTGCTCATAATAGCCGATATGGGGTTCAATAGCCCAGGGATCAATCAGGTGAAGTTTGGCAGGTGCAGCCACATCCAGAATCTCTTGTGAAAACACCCCCTGGCTGACCCCGATTTCAGCACAAACTGAATTTTCGGGC
The DNA here is from genome assembly GCA_964397015.1 of uncultured Desulfobacterales bacterium. GTDB lineage: Bacteria > Desulfobacterota > Desulfobacteria > Desulfobacterales > Desulfobacteraceae > MADRE2. The sequence continues at coordinate 10,489 of CAYNHL010000015.1, forward strand.
ATCATCTCAAGGAGAAATTTTCTTCCGTATTTAATCTCTACAGGCACAGGTACTCCTCATTATCATTGTGTTGTATGTATGGGGAATCCAGTATATCCCAACTATTTGATCTGTCAACACCGGAATCGATAATCCATAATATTTATCACAAGACTGCCTGTTGCCTGCGGCCATAGGAGATGCCAAGTTTATCCATTCTTTTCCGCAGCGTACTGGGGTGGATTTTCAATATCTCAGCAGCCCCGTCCGGCCCGTTTATTCTGCCCCGGGTCTGTTTCAATACCTTTTGAATGTGAACAGTCATTGCCTGGTCAAGTGACATGATACCGTCATCCGGGAAAAACGAGGGTTCTTCAAAAGGACCCGTCCCGTTTTTCTCTTTATCGTAATTTCTGTTCAATATGACCTTGATCCGTTCATCGACAAGACGTTGAAGGTCGCTGACATGCTCATCCATGATCGAAGGCAGGCCTCTGTCAAGGGGAAGATACTGCTCGAGTTTTAAAGGTTCTTGCGGGGCCAGTATCATCGTCCGCTCAACAAGGTTCTCCAGCTCCCTGATGTTTCCGGGCCATGCATATGCCTTCAATTTTTCCATTGTGCTTGCAGACAGTTTAGGAATTTTGGCAATATTCATTTTCCGGGCTGTTTTATTGATAAAATGGTAAACCAGTACAGGCAGATCTTCAACCCTTTCCCGCAGCGGCGGAATGGTCAGCGGGAAAGCGTTCAGGCGATAGTAGAGATCTTCCCTGAAGGTTCTTTTTACCAGCATTCTCTCAAGTGGCCGGTGTGTGGCCGCAATGATCCTGACATTCACAGGGATTGAATTGCCGCTTCCAAGCCTTTCGATAACTCCATTCTGTAAAACCCTGAGCAGCCTGACCTGCAGCTGCAAAGGAAGATCACCGATCTCATCGAGGAAAAGTGTTCCGCCATCCGCCTGTTCAAAGCGCCCGGCCCGGTCGGTGATAGCTCCGGTAAACGCACCTTTCCTGTATCCGAACAATTCGCTGTCTACCAGTGTCTCAGGTATGGCCCCGCAATTGACCTTGATATAGGGCCCGTTTTTCCGCAGGGAAATTCTCTGGATGGCATCGGCAATAAGCTCCTTGCCCGTGCCGGTTTCACCCTGTATCAAAACCGGGATATCTCTGCCAGCCAGCTGCCGGACCATTTTCATCGTTTTTTGCAATCCTTCCTGTCCGATGATAATGGACGAATTTTTTAAAAGTGAGACCTCTCCTGACAACTGATGACGTTGTGCATCCAGCCGCTTCTGGAGTTCGATGGTTCGCTGGTAATGTAACAGATTCATCATGGCCATGCTCATCAGGGGCCTGAGCAGTTCCAGCTTTTGTTCGTGTGTCCTTGTAAAGCAATGGGTGTCCTCTCCCATAAAGCAAAGATGACCGATAGTCTGCTGCCTGGTCGAAAGATTGGCCAGCAGGTAGGCCCGGTCCTTTTTGGGAAGATATTTTTGCAGTGCCCTGCTGTGACGTCCCCCAACCGGCCTGTCAATTGTCGAAGGTGTGTTCATGATTGTCATCTTTGTTTCAAAATGTGCCAGATCCATCTCTCCTTGTTTTGACATTGGAATCAGTTCGTCCAGAAAAATATAGTCGTTTTTTGTAACGAGAAAAAGAAGGCGGAGAGACTTCATCCCGGGCTCGAACTTGTGCAGCGTAAGGCCTTCCAGAGGAAAATGCCGGACGGCGAAATTGAAAAGGGCACGCAAAGCTTCGGATAAATCAAGACTGGATGATGCTGCCATTACCGCTTCTTTGAAAAAATCAAAATCACGGCTGACCGATGATGACATATTGCATTGCCCCCTTCCCGTATAATTATCACATAATATAAAATACTATCATATAGTATAAATTATGTCTAATATAAAAGAATATTCCAAAGGGTCTCCGGGAGAATGAACACGTCAACCTGCCGTTATCACGAGTTATTTCTTTCCTGGCAGGATTATTGCAGAACCATTCTGTATGTTAAGCCTTTTATCTTCTAAAAAGTTAAATACAGGAAAGATTGAATGGTTGATGCTTTATCCCTGGTAGTCGCTACCGCCCTTGTTCTAATGGTTGTCATCGGGTTGTCATTTTTTATTTCATCCATATTTGAAAATGAAAAACGGGCTGCTGTTTTTGGTGGAGCCCAGCTTTGCGGCATGGGATTGATTTCAACGGCATTTATATCACTTTATGTCACCGGTTTTTTTCATACCGGAGCCGGAACCATCATTCTGCTTTGTGTAACGGTCTCAGGTATCCTTCTAACCTTTATTTTTGCCAGGCGGACCGGATCAAACACAGACGCATTGAAAGGAACCAATGGATATATCTGCAAAAATGTAAAAAGAGTGGATGAAAGAGATCATGTCTTTGCCAGAAACCGTTCCCTTGTCGAGGGAACAGAACCTTACAGGGCTTATTACAGTACCCATCCTGAACTGGAAACGATGGACCGGAACAGAAGAAAAAAAGGAGGGCCTATCGGCAAACCAGGTGCAATCGATCATCCGGATGCGGATGAAAACGTGGCCGCCACCCTGGCATCGCTCTCCCTGCCACACTTTTTGTCAAAACCCGAAATCTATTCTCCCGAACCCCACAAAGCACTGCCGGGCCGGCTACAAAACCGTATTCATCTCTCGCCTAAAGACGCGACCACCCGTGTCAAAGGATATGCAAAGGCTCTTGGTGCATCCCTGGTAGGTATAACGAAAATCAATCCTTTGTGGGTGTATTCCCACAGGGGTGAAATCTTTAATGATAACTGGGAAGACTGGGGAAAGAAAATAGATCTGGATCATGAATACGCCATAGTCTGTGCTGAAGAAATGCAGCTTGACCTGGTTGCCAGTGCCCCCCACACTCCCACATGCATAGAAAGCATGATGAACTATGCCAAAGGTGCATATATCACCACCCAGCTGGCTGGATTCATAGCCAATCTCGGGTATTCAGCAACAGCGAATCACTTCAGGCATTACGATACGCTGCTGGTTCCCCTGGCAGTAGACGCAGGTCTGGGAGAAATGGGCAGGACAGGGTATCTGATCACCGGGAAATTCGGTCCGAGAGTACGCCTCAGCCTGGTAACCACGGACCTTGAATTGATTGAGGACGATCCCGTAGATATAGGTGTCATAGATTTCTGCCGGATATGCAAAAAATGTGCGGCATGCTGTCCGTCAAATTCGATCCCGGACAATGACTTAAAGGAGTCAAACGGAATTCTCAGGTGGAAATTGAATGCGCAGACCTGTTTTGAATACTGGGGCAGGATCGGTACTGACTGCAACATCTGCATGCGGGTATGTCCCTGGAGCCATGCCGACACCCTGCCGCACCGTTTTATCAAAGCCCTGATAATGAGAAACCGTCTGTCACGTATCCTGTTCAATTATATGGATGATATATTTTACGGCAAAAAACCCAAACCCAAACCACCGGTTAAATGGACCCGGTTTGGACGTTGGAAATAAATAAAACCAAAAAAAGGGAGCGCCGACATGAAAAAAAGGATCTTGTCCAAATGCAGTTTTGTTATTATGGGTATCTTGTTTCTTGCAGCGGGAATCAGCTTTGCCGAAACCATAGAATTGAAGATTTCGCATTTCATGCCGACCAAACATGTTCAGCATCAGGTTCTTGATGACTGGGCAAGGGAACTTGAAGCCGCCACCGAAGGGCAGCTGAAATTCAAGATCTTCCCAGGTGGTCAGCTGGGTAAACCGCCTCATCAGTATGATAGTGCCGTAAAAGGTCTGACTGACATTGCCTTTGGTCTGCACTCATACACCTCTGGACGTTTTCCTCTGACAACCGTGATGCGCATGCCTTTTTTCGTAAAAAACGGAGAAACCAGCTCAAAAGTATTCTGGCAGGTATATGAAAAATATCTCAAAGAAGAACACAAGGATACCAAGGTTTTGTGGGTGTTCTGCCATGGAGCCGGCCAGGTGTTCACCACTGACAAACCCATAAAACAACTCGAAGATTTCAAGGGGATGAAAATAAGGTCTCCAGGCAAGATCATGTCTCAGGTGCTGCAGAAATTCGGGGCCGCAACCATCGGTACGCCAATAACCCAGGTATACACGGGGCTTGAGAGAGGTGTGCTGGACGGTGTCATAGCGCCCTGGGAAACCATGCGGCCTTTCAGGTTCTATGAGCGGGCCAGATTTGCTACAACTGCTGACATGTATACCATGACCTTTTTTGTTGTCATGAATAAAAACAAGTACGATTCTCTGCCAAACGGGCTTAAAAATGCGATCGATGATCATTCCGGCCTGGAAATGGCGATAAGAGCCGGGAGAGCATACGACGAAAGTGATATTCCCGGAAAAGAACTGGCCTTGTCAAAAGGAATGACTGAATATACTCTGCCTGAAGCAGAGCGGGACAGATGGAAAAAAGCTTCCCAGAGTGTTATCGACGACTGGGTGGCTGACATGGAACAAAAAGGACTGCCCGGAAAAGAAGTCCTTGAATTTACCAGGTTGTTGTTAAACAATATGGATTAAACCGCTCTGTAGCCTGGAGAAACCGGCATATGCTCAAATTTGCATCGACATTGATCAAAGTATTCAACCGGACTACCAGCATTATTGCAATGGCTGTTCTCTTTTTGATGATGATGATAACGACGGTAGACGTGATCGGCCGCTTTGTATTCAATACGCCCATTCAGGGATCTTTTGAACTGACGCAGATCATGCTTGTCTCCATCGTGTTCTGTTCCATGGCATTTTGCCAGTTCAGCAGAGGCCATATAAGTGTGGACATTGCAGTCAGGCATTTTGGCAAAACAACACAGCTGGTATTGAAGGCAGCAAATTATGTGCTCACAGCCCTGGTCCTGGTGCTGATTGCATGGAAAAGCGCCGAGAATGCAATTATGTCAATGCATTCAAATGAGCAGACCATGATTCTCGGCATCCCGGTATATCCATTCATTTTTCTGGTGGCTTTGGGATCGACCGGGATGTTGATGGAGGTCATCAAAGATCTTTTCAGCATAAAACAGGAAGAAAGGACAGAATCATGACCCCGGAATTGATCGGACTGCTGGGCATCATTGCCTTGTTCCTGCTCCTTTTTGCCGGAATCTACATAGGCATAGCCATGGCATTTGTCGGTTTTGTAGGCTACAGCCTTATTACAGGATGGTCAACCGGGCTGTATCTTTTCGGCATAGAACCTTATGCCACGGCATCATTTTACAGTTTCAGCATTATCCCCTTGTTTATACTCATGGGCAACTTCGCTTTTTTTTCAGGCATGAGCGAAGATATCTATACCTCTGTCCACAAGTGGATCGGCTGCTATCCGGGCGGGCTCGCCATGGCTACGATCCTGGGGTGTGCGGGGTTTGCCGCAATTTCAGGATCATCACTGGCTACTACATCCACAATGGGCACGGTAGCCCTGCCTGAAATGAAACGATACAAATATCACGACGGCCTTGCCACCGGAAGTATTGCAGCCGGTGCTACACTGGGTATTTTGATCCCACCTTCCATTGGTTTTGTCATCTATGGAATACTGACTGAACAATCTGTGGGCAAACTGCTCATGGCGGGGATTCTTCCCGGAATCCTGCTGGCCTTTCTCTTCGTTCTCACCATTTACATTATCTGCAGGCTAAATCCGGAAAAGGGTCCGGCTGCCATTTCCTATTCACTCAAAGATAAACTGATGTCCTTGAAAAAAACCGGTGGGATCCTGCTGCTTTTTCTGATTGTAGTCGGCGGCATTTACACCGGTGTGTTTTCTCCCATGGAGTCCGCGGGCATCGGCGCTTTCGGAGCTCTTTTAATCGCCTTGCTGAAACGAAAGATCAAGTACCTGGACATCATCAGAAGTCTCCAGGCCACACTGCGAACCACGGCCATGATTTTTCTGATTCTTATAGGAGCGGAAATTTTTACCCGGTTTTTATCGGTTTCCATGCTGCCCATGCACCTGAGCGAAGCAATCAGCAGCCTTGCGCTGCCGAACATAGCGATACTCTTTGGTATCCTGCTGCTGCTGATTGTCCTCGGATGTGTGCTGGACGGTATTGCCATGATCATTTTGACAATCCCCATTCTGTTTCCCTTGATTGAAGGCATGGGATATGACCCGATCTGGTTCGGCGTTTTGATGGTGATTGTTCTGGAAATGGGCCTGATCACGCCACCTGTAGGCATGAATGTTTTCATCATGAAAGGGGTGGCCGGAGACATCCCCCTTGAGACCATTTTCAAAGGGATTGTTCCTTTCCTGATAGCCAGTGCGGTCGGATTGATAATCATCCTACTCTTTCCCTCAATAGCCCTGTACATTCCAACCCACATGACAAACTGATAACATCGATACCATGGCAATAATCAGCTGCCGCACGAAAAACAAGTGAGATCCGATACTGTCATATATCGTCACAAGGGACAATTTTATCTGCCAGCCGGTCAAAGGAGCAAGCCTGGATCTGCCGGTGTTGAGCCACCTGTTCCAGCAGGCATTCAAGAAACTCAAAAGCTTTATCATTCATCCTCATGTGATGCAGCATGATGCCGCACATGCCGGTTGCCATCCCCTGTCGAATTTCTGAAAACACATGGTCCCAGGCAAGGGTGAAGCTGGTTTCTTTCCGGGTATGCAGGTCCACTCCGGCCGGAAATTCCGCCAGTCCGGCAGGCGCCGGCGGGCGGCTGTTCAGGTGTCTCGAAATTCCCCTGAACCCCATGGATGACAGCAGTTTCATCGTCTCCATGCTGCACCGGTTCCATGGTGGGGTAAAAAACAGTGAAAACCGGTCCTTGATGATGTTATCCAGAGCCATTTTGCCTTTTGCCAGCTCATCTTCCAGGACATGCCGTGAACGGGCAGGTCCGAATTCCTGCTTTTTCCCCGAGGGTTCATGGTTCATATGCCGCCATCCATGCTGATGCCAGCAAAAAAGCTCAGGGTAGCGGGTATGGTATAAAGCCATGGACTCCCAGCGGGCCCGTGTTATCCAGGCAGGGACCACTGCCAGGTTCAAGGGCAGGTTGAATCCGGCGAACAGGTCCATCAGGCGGAAAAATCTCCTGGACGGGACTCCGATGTCATCGGCCCTAAAAAAGAAAGCAGGGGCCGGATTGATGTCAAGTCCTCGGGACAGCGCGTCTGAAAGCCTGGGAGCAAGTGTTTTTCGCACAACTGATTTTTCACATTCATACATGCACGATGCTGTTGTCACGAACAATTATCCTTTATCCATTCTGCAGTTTGAACTGCTCCTCCCAGGTTCAGGGACGGCCAAGGGCCGGCTTTTTCCCCGGCACTCAGCCGTCCACGGATAAGGGCGGCCAGCCTTTTCGGGTCGAGATCAGGATCGCTGAGCAGGGTCATGGGGGCAAATGCGGCAAGCCGTTCAGCCCGCATCCGCTGTTCCCTGTTCTGGTCAAAGGGCCATACAAGTGCGGGTGTGCCTGCCGCCACGATATTCATGCAGGTATTATATCCGGCCATGCTGACTGAAAGATCGGCCGCAGCCAGAACCGAAACAAAATCCCGGGTAAAGGTTTCCACAAATACCCGGCCGGATGCAATGGACCGGATCTCGTCCACATCTTTTTTTGCCATGTAGGGCCCTGTATATATCTTCATGATCACCCGGCAGGCATCCGTGAGCATGGGAAAGGTTCGCGCAACCGCCTTGAGCAGTTTTTTTCCCACACTCCCGCCGCCTGCACTGGCAACTACCAGGACTGTTCCTTCATCCGGGGCCAGCTTGCCGCGGATACGGTCAACCTCCCCGGGATCGGGCAGCGGCGTCACAAATCCGGTATAAACAACCGGCACCTGAATTCTTGATATCTGTGAAAATGTATCATCCAGGCGGGTAAGTGCCGGGTCGGAATGTACCAGGACTCCGTCAAACCATTTATTCAACGCCTTGACGACCCTGGATTCGTATTTTTTCACATCATCCTTTTCCACCAGTATGTCCCTTATGCTGCACAGCACCCGGCACGGCAGGCCTGTTTGCCGGATATGATCGAGAACAGGTTCGAGCTCGAAACGAAAAGCGCGCCTGCCGAATGGATACAGCTCTACAAGAAATACATCCGGCGGCTGCCGGTCGAGCAGGTCCATCAATACATCCCTGCGCCGGGACTGGACGGTTTCAAGGGGCAGGCCGGGGTCTACACTGTAAAGGCCGTTGAAATCAGTATCCATCATCAGGCCCGGCAGGGCAATGGTCCGGACATGATCTTCGAGCCTGGCAGGGATATCTTTCCCGCCGGTAATCAACAAAACCTCGTGATGGGCAAGGGCGTTTGCAATTTCGCGGGTTCTGAAAAAATGCCCAAGCCCCAGGACGTGCTGGCAGTATATCCAGATCCTCATCTGGGCTCCTTTGGGACCTGTTTGAAAAGCTCTTTTTTATCAGGATCTTTTTCCAGGTCCAGATCATTGAAAAAGTGAGCCTTGAGCAAACCGGCCTCTCCTGTAGCCGGATTCACCTCCACATTCAGCCAGTGAAGGTGATAAGGCAGAAGCAGTGGCGGTCCTGCCGGATCAAAAGACCGCCCTGCCGCATGATAGATCAGGCATTTCATGACCGCGTTGTGGGTGACGGCCAGAATCCTTTTCCCGGGATGGTTCCGTGCAGCCCTCTCAATCACTGCAAGGGACCGGTCCAGCACCATACGCCTTGATTCTCCGCCAGGCGGAGTAAAATCCCACCCTCTATTTTCCTGTGCCTCGATGATGCCGGGCTGCTCATGCCGGAGAAATTTGATGGTTTTGCCTTCCCAGTCACCGAAATCCTGTTCTTGAAGGCCTGCCTCAAAATCAATTGAAAGCCCTGTATGCCTGGCTATAATGCCTGATGTCTGTTTTGCCCTGAGCATGGGACTTGCCAGTATCCTGTCAAAACACAGAGACTGCAGGTTAAAAGCCCATTTTCCGGCCTGTACCTTCCCGTCCTCACTCAGGGGAATATCACGCTGTCCCTGTATTTTTTTTTCAAGGTTCCAGGTGGTTTGTGCATGCCTTATGAGACCGAAACAAGTCATGATTGCGCAATCCGCACCAGCTTGTCTTCAAAATGCCGGTAATTTACATCCAGGTCATGGTACTTTTGCACATATTCCAGGGCGTTATTTCCCATTTTCCTTCGCATGGATTTATCTTCGAGCAGCACAGCAAGCCGGTCTGCAAACGCCCTGCAATCATGCATGGGGGTCAAAAACCCGGTTTTTTTATTTACCACTGCTTCCGGAATACCGCCATTGTCAAATGCCACAACAGGCAGTCCACATGCCTGGGCCTCCAAAAATACCATGCCCAGGGATTCTCCAATCCCCGGAAAAGCAAATACATCGCCAGCACTGTAAAAATCAGCCATCTTGCCAGGGGGGATTTTGCCGGCAAACCGGACCCGTTCCGGCAACGCGGCATGAGCGGTAGTCCTGATGTGTGTTTCCATGCAACCGCCGCCGGCTATCACCAGTAGAAAATCAATCCCTTTTTTCTCCAGCATCCGGCAGCAGTCGATCAACCAGAGAAGTCCCCGGGTTTTGACATCGTTTCTGAACATGGCGGCCGTCAGGATAACCACCCGGTTCCCTGCCCCCCATTCACGCCTGAGACGATCCCTCGATGCCCGGTTCCGGCTAAAAGCCGCCGGCACTATCCCGGGCCGGATATAACTCAGCCTGGAGTCCGGTACCAGGCGTAAAAGATTTCTCAAATCAACCGATTTATTGGTGAACACGTGTGCCGCCCTTTTCAATGCCGCACGGTTCAGCCAGAACCCCATGCAGGTTTTTACTTTCCGCCGCTGCTTGGTGGAATAAACCCCCTGGAATACAACGTACGGTATATTAAGGGCCAGGCAGATCCAGGGCCCCAGAATATCCGGTGCCTTGTAATACGTGTGGTACGTCAGCCAGAGATCAGGAGGATCTTTTTTAAGGGCGGCCAGGGATGCAATGAAGTCGCGCACTGCCTTCGGCCATTTCCAGGGTCTCAGGTAAATCCAGCGGGTTCGAAGATCACTTTGCACCATGATCCTGTGTCCGCGGTTCTCGAGAAATGACACAACTCCCCTGGCAATGGCCAGGTCTCCGGAAGGGGCAGGATGACCAAGGGGTTTGAACGGGGCATAAAAAGCGATTTTCATGTCAGATCCCATAACATGAAACTTGATACAGATCCATCCTGCAATCCTTTTTCATGGCCGGACAACGGTATCAGGATCCACCTGCAACTCGGGAATCAGGCGGGCATAAATTCCAGCCAGTTCAGGCATAAGCTTCCGGTTGTCAAATTCCATTTCTATCTTCCGGCGGGCATTTTTTGTAACATTCCTGCGCAGCTCACCATCCGTCAACAGCCTTGTCATGGCTTCCGCCATCTCTTTTGGGCTGTCAGGCGCCACTGCAAGGCCGGTCACGCCGTCTTCAAGAAATTCGGGAAGTCCTGAAACGCTCGTAGCCACGACCGGTACCTTCATGGCCATGCTCTCGGCCATTACATTGGGAATACCGTCCCTGTCACCGTTTCCGGCTATCCGGCACCCCAGGACAAAAAGGTCCGATGCGGCGTAATAATCGATCACGCTTTCGTGCGGCAGGGTGCCGGTCAACGTGGTCACCTCCCCAAGCCCGAGTGCGTGAATCAATTCCATGATTTTTTCATGGTCATCGCCTTCACCGATCAATGTGTGCCTGAACGAAACCCCCTGCTGCCTCAGTATGGACAATGCCCGGTAGATGGTATCGAGCCCCTTTTTTTCCGTCATCCTGGCCACGGTCAAAAGCCGGTAAGGCTGTTCTGGTATCCCGGCTTCCCGGTCCCTGCTGAAATAGCCCAGGTTGATACCATGATATACACAGAACACGGGGGTATCACCGCTTACCGAGAGACTTGACAGATAGGCGTGATTATACCGCGTGCAGGTCACGACAAACCTGGCCTGGTCGATTTTTTCGACAAGCTGGTGCTTATCTGACGTATAGATATCCTTTGCATGGGCAAAAAAACTGAAGGGAATACCGTCTGACAGCATGCTTGAAAACATGGCCACAGATGTGGGAGAATGAGCGAAATGGGCATGAAAGTGAACGATATCCTTTTGAGGCAGCAGGTGGTGAACCAGGTATCCGGCCTGCAGCAGATGCTTGACAGTTGCGGATTTTCGAGTTCTAAGCCATCGTTTTACAGCTTTTGCAACCGCCTTTTTATACCGGGCCGGTTTTTTGACGGCCAGCAGCAGGTTGTGGTACAAAAGTGTTCTCAAGTGCCCCAGGATGGTGCTGGGCAGATAATCCACTCCGGCTTTTATGGCCTTGACACTTTCATGACGAACAGCTTCCCTCGGGTGGCGCATTGACACGATATGCACCCGGAAGCCCAGGGACTCAAGGTGTAATATTTCGTTCGAGATAAAGGTTTCCGATATTCGAGGATAGCCCTTTAATATCATGCACAATGTCGGTGGCATTCTGGTTTCCATTCCGGTTGCTCCTGAACCTGGATATCCGCTCGCAGATTGTTGTTATTCCATTCATTTGAAAGTTCGCCATGGCCCGGGTATAGTCATCCTTGTTTTCCAGCATGTTGAGTATTCTTTTCTTGAGCACGCTTTCATTGACCTCATACCACTGGATATAATTGATCAGGTTCCGCCGGCTGAACAGGCTGGCCCGGATAAACTGCTCTTTTCTCGGCGTTTCTCTTGGAATCACCAGAGAAATGGTATTTGAGTTGATGACCTCACAAATCGTGTTATACCCGCCCATGCATACCACCATATCCGATGCCGCAATAAGGGTTTCCATATCGGAAAAGAATTCAAAAAAATGAATGCCGAGCTGACAGGCCCGCCCCATTATAGCCTCCTTGGCATCCTTGGATAAAAACGGGCCGGTAACCAGAAGGCTCTGAAACGGTGGCAAAAAGGACTGGGCTTTCATGGTTTCAAGCATTTTCAGGTATTCGTCCAGCACCAGAAATCCGTCACCGCCACCGCCGATTGTAACGGTTACAAGGTTCTCGTTTCTCATGATATTCAGTGACAGTCTCAGCTGTTCAATGGCTTCCAGGTCCGGAACCTTTCTGGGAATATATCCGGTGAAATACAGTTTCTCAGAAACAGAGTCCGGGATATCATACTCTGCAACAACGTCATAAATGTCCTTTTCACCGTAAACCCAGACCTCGCTGTAAAGGTCTTCGATGGTGGCATAGACCCCTTTTTCAACCCAGTCGCTTCGGATGGTCACGGAATCATCCATTATGTCCCTGAGCCCTAAAACGGTCCTGGTATTTTTCAGGTTTGCTCTGATCCATTCCAGTGCCGGTACCACTTCTTTTTTCAACCCCTGCGGCTCCTTGTCAACTATAAACAGGTCCGGCCTGAAGGTGGTGACGGTTGCCATGATAATGCTTTGCCGGATTTCCATGGCCTGGCGGGGATCGATGCGGATGGTCAGGGGAAAATATTCATCTTTTGCCTTTTTGATCATCCCTGGTATCCGGACATAATCCACGTTCCGTGGAAACGTCAGGCTGCCTGCGATAGGTGATCCTGTCAGAATAAGGATATTGGTATCTTCATTCCTCAACTGCTCGGCGATCGCCATGGTCCGCCTGATATGTCCTAGCCCGTAGGTATCATGGGAGTACATCAGGATGTTGAAAGTATGGTCTGGTTCCATGGAGCTCTCTTGTTTAGGTGTCAGTTCAACCGAATTATATTTATGGTTGACTTGAATGTTTTTGTATTAAAACTTTGACCGCAAGTCAATAAAGCTGCACGAAAAATGAGCATTTCCCCTGAATCCGGTCTGTCACTCAAAAAAAACATCCTTGACGATCAGCTCCTGTTTGATGTCTTTTTTAAAGGCATTGCATTTCATCATGCAATAGGCATTCTTTTTTGAATGCTTCAATACGGCTTGAAAAAAAGGACCGCTGATAATGTCTTCTAGGGGGCGGTGCTTGAAATTGATCTCCTCGTGGTAGCGTTGCGTCAGCGGAACGATAAAATCAAAGGCGGCATTATGTTGTGTAATATACATGCAATGGGCCAGACAGCAGGGATACACCGTACCGTCGGCGGCAATGTAGAGCGACCCGTTGTGCCAGGGTTTGCACCTGGCAAATTCCCCAAGCTGCAGCGCTTTTTTCTGGTATGACTGAAAAATATCGCGCTTTTCCCCGATATCGAGGGTCTCGGGCCGTTGACAGATATCATTGTAATCCCGGGACACAATGGCGAAAAACCGCCTGCACCCTGCCTTTTGTGCCATTCTGCAGGCCTCTTCGAGCTGGTGTTCATTATGCCTGAACACGATATACTGCCAGTGGGCAACCCCGCCCGCACCGGTAAAAGCGGTCATGTTGCGCATGATCCTGTTGAAATCCGTTCCTGCCCTGTGGATGAAGTTTGTGTCCGCAAGGCCGTCCACGCTGAAAACCATGTTGCCGTCCCGGAACAGGGCACCCAAAGATGCCCACCAGTCCTCATCCTGAAGGGAGCCGTTGGTATCTCCTTCAATGGTTACACCCGGATTCAGATCCCTTATATAAGACACAATGTCCACCATTTCGGGGTTGGTGGACAGGTCCCCGAAATTCCCGGCAAAGGTGATCCACGAAAGGCCCTTCAAAAGAGAAATTGGCAGTTTTTTAAAATCCTGCAGGGTGATCAGGTGACCGCCATATGGCCGCACTTTCTGGTTCCGGCTGCAAAAGGGACAAGACGCTATGCACTTTGACGATATCTCTACATGCAGTCCTTTTATATTCTCGATTTTCAGCATGTCAACCGGTATACCACAGATCCTGTTGAAAAACCAATAAAAGACTGTCATTTACAGGAGCCGGACAATGAGTTCTTGACTTGTACCATGAATTCAAATAACTAGCACACCTGTTATCCATTAACCATAACCACTTACAGGTCCTGTATGCAACCAGAACAAAAAATCGTTGAAAAACTCAAGGCCCTTTTGGGCCAAATGGATCCCAACGATATTTACCGGTCCATCTTCGATAATGACAACAACCTGATCGCACAAGGAGCTTTTCCTGTCCAGCAACGCCTGGTGGACGATTACTGCCGGGTAGATTTCAAGAATAAAACCGTTGTGGATTTAGGATGTAACTTCGGTTTCTTTTCGTTTCTGGCCGCCCGGCTCGGGGCAAAGCAGGTGACCGGCATGGATTATCTGCCTGAAATCATTGAAGGCGCCACACTCCTTTCGTCATTGTACGGCCATGACAATGTCATGTTCAGGCGCTTTGACATCGAAGAGCCTGAAACCGATCCCGGAAAATACGATATTGCCATGCTGGTGGATTTTTTTGGCAAATCCAACATCCGCAAACAAAAAATCGCCCCCCTCCTCTCTTTCCTGCAGACCCTGTCCGACATGGAGCTGCTGCTGGCTTTCAGACCGATCAACCGGATAAAAAAAGATCTGAAACTTTCTTTGAATGCTTTTTCAAAACTGTACCCGCAAAAGTATGTGACAGACGGCTCCTTCATGCTTGAAGCCTATGTAAAAGACATCCTTTTCGACCAATGGAAAATGTCACCGGTTTCTAACTGGAATGGCTCGTTTTCAAAAGATAAATATTTATTTCACTGCACCAGGAGATAATCAGTCTCAATACTTCTTTTTACAAAACCTTGACAATTACCAGGGTCAGGTCGTCTTCGATATCCCGGCCCCTGGTGAACCGGCCAAGTGTACTGAAGACCTCGTCCACCATCTCTTCTGCACCAAGATGATGGTTCTTTCGAACCAGGTCCCGGACCCTGTCCCTGCCGAACATCTCGCCTGCAAGATTCCTGGCTTCAAAAACACCGTCCGTGGAAATCAGGATTACCTGTCCTTTCTTAAGGGGTTTGAGCTCATTTTCCTCGTATATCCAGTTTTCATTAAGGCCGAGCGCAATCCCGCTTCCTTTCAGTTCAGTGAACCGATCTATGGCAGGGTCATAAAAAAGCGCAGGATCGTTTCCGGCCCTGACCCATTTCATGCCCTGTTCCTTTGAAATAACCTGGAGGTAGAACAGGGTCATGAAACTGCCCGTATCCGAGACATCTTCAAAAATATGCCGGTTAACGTCCGTGATGATCCGGGATGCGCTTCCCGGCATGGCCGCGCGCTGATGGATCATGCCCCGGGCCGTTGCCATCAGCAGTGCCGATGCAATGCCGTGACCCGACACATCTCCTATAACAATTCCCACCTTGTAGCTGTCTTCAGGCCCCTGGACCAGAAAATCAAAATAATCACCGCCCGTTTCATCATAATAAACGCTTTTTCCATGGATATCAAAATCATCCAGCTCGGGTGACTTGACCGGCAAAAGACTCTGCTGGACTTCTTTTGCAAGCCCGAGCGACTGCATCATATGTTCACGGTCTGCAAGGTCGGTCACCATTTCGTTGATCACATCTCCGGCATATCCGATTTCATCATTGGAAACCACCTGGACCCGGTCATCAAAATGTCCTGAGCGGATCTTTTTCAATACCCTTATCATATCCTCGATCGGCGCCGATATGTTACGTGACACGGATTTATTCAAAACATGAGTGGAAAAAAAGAAATAAAGACACAGCACCAGTAAAAATTTCAATATGCCTATCCCGTATTCTGCGGCGGAAACGCCCGAGGCTTCCACCTCGAACTGCAACGTGACAAGCGTGACAAACAGAATTATCACCGGTATTGCATTGCCGATCCGGCTGACCAGGCTGATGCGCCTGGAAATGGAAATCTGCATGACATTGGGCTCTTCAGCCAGCCTTCCTTTGGGGAAAAACAGGGGAATCAGGCGTGCGCGTGAAAAGGTCTCCATCCGCTGATAGGCAATGGCCGATACCACCAGTCCGATCATGCTTGCCCGGACAAACACGATGCCGGCCGCCCGAAGATCGATGACACCGGTAAAAACAGAAGCCAGAAGGGCCGCGAAAGGTATGATGACCCAGATACTGATACTCACCGGAATAAAAAGGAACGGCAGGTTGAGCAGCCTTCTTCTGGCCTTTTTGAACAGCCTGGCCGGCGGACGCTCTCCTTTTCGGGCAGATTTCAGGTATTCCCGGATGGGAGATAGCATCAGGTGCATGGCTAAGAGCAATGCGCCGTAAGAGACGATGGCGAGACCCAACGCCCTCAGGAGGGCATTTTCCCTCAGCCCGGTATGAGCCCCTTCGGATATCCCGACAAGTGCATTGAATTCGCTCATGAAAATGGAAAACGGCGTAAAGATATTCAGGATAAAAACCACCAGAATTCCGATGGTGGTCGAAACAATCACGACCAGGTAGTAAAATGCCACGGAAGCGTTTTGGGCATCTGCCCGGCAGATGCCTTCAAACGTATCTTTTTCTGTTTCCAGGATCATGGCAATGGTCACTCAAAAGAAAGCAGGGCAGTTTTCCGGTCGGAAACGATGGGAAGGAACGTATCGAATCCGGCGATCTCAAACACCTCCCTGATATAGTCCACCATGTTGCACATCAACAGTTTCCCATCGGTATGGGACAGTTTTTTATGGGCCTTGTTCAACACCCTCAAACCGGCACTGGAGATATATTCAAGGGAATTGAAATCGACAATGATATGGTTGGCACCTTTTTCCATTGCCCCAAACAGTTTTTCATCAAATTCCGGCGATGTCCTGGAATCCAGGCGTCCGCTCAGTTCAAAAATATAAATATCCCCGTGCTTATTTTCGATTATTTCCATGGGTCCTCCTGCAGGAAAACAATTTTTTGAAAAATCCAGGTGGCTGGATCCTCTTTTCAACAGTGACACGGTTTTTCCCCCCGCGCCTTTCATAATAGAGATTCACCGCCATCTTACGGCAGAATTGAATGCCGAGTCCGCCCTCTGAACGTTCTGAAAGCGGTACAGTCATGTCAGGCGGAGTAAATTCCAGGGGATTGAACTCAATGCCGTCATCCTCGATTGTCACTACCAGGTGCTTTTTTTCAATGCAGACAAGCACATCGATATCGTGTGCCCTGTTGTCTGTAAATGCATAGGAAACTATATTGGTAAACAGCTCGTCCACTGCCAGGCGGACCTGGAACAATTCTCTGCGTGTCAGGCAGTATGGTTTGAGCATGGTGTCAATGGCCGCCCATATACGATCGATTTCATCCAGGTCGTTTTTGACGGTCAATGCCACTTGACTGCGATCTTTCATCATCACAACACACTGACACCTATATGCCGGCAGCATTGAGGGCATTCCCCGGCATGCCGGCTTAAAAAATGCTTTTCCCAGGCATGGACATTATCCAGGCAGGCCTGCATTGCCGGGAGAACCAGTTCCGGAAATTCTTCCAGAATCCGTTTGACTTTTTCCCGTTCCAGTACCAGGCAGGTCACCGGGTCCATGGCACGCAGCGAAAAAATACGGTTGTTTCTGCCAAGGATAGCCATGCCTCCCAGGAAACTGGTTTTGCCGTAATGGCGCACCACGACTTCGGTTTCTCCTGAAGCATGGACCAGTTCGGCCTGTCCGCTGATGATATAAAAGGCCTGTCCGTCGTCTTCTCCCTGCGAGAACAGATAATCCCCGGGTTTGTACGTACGCTGACTGCAAAGGTATGCAAACAGCTTGAGTTTTTCCATGGGAAGCTTGGAAAAAAACGGGATCTGGCGCAGGGTGTTCAGGTTTTCTTTAAACTCGCATGATACGTCAAGGATGCTATCCTTGTCCAAATTCAAGCTCATACAGCATTCCTTTTTTTTCAATGAGTTCGTCATAAGATCCGATTTCAGCTATCTCACCGGCTTTCAGCACTGCGATATAATCATATTTTTTGATTATATCCAGCCGGTGGGCCACCGCAATCACCGTGCCGCCTTTATCCCAGCTTGTCTCCAGAAACTGCTGGATGCGGGCCTGGGATTTATTGTCCAGTGCCGAGGTCGCCTCATCCATGATCAAAACAGCCGGTCTCTTTAAAAGCACCCTTGCAAGTGCCAGTTTCTGCTTTTGCCCGCCTGAAAGATTGTCACCCTTGTCGCCCACCTCGAACTGTGTGCCGATTTCAATGATTTTTTCCAGCAGGTCCTCTTCCACCAGGAGTCTGACAATATACTTGTTGACACGTTCCTGGTCTTTTGGTGATTTTGTTTTGGACCTGCCGAAAAAGATGTTGTCCAGTATTGACTGGGAAACGATATATTCTGAAATATCATAAAATGAAAAAGCCTCGGGATCATCCTCCAGGATTTTCTGTTTGAACATGGCCCGGCCTTCCAGTATCAGGTTTTCAAGCAACTGAGGAAAACCGGCAATTTTATGCCGGCCCGGTATGAACCCGAGGGCCGGTTCCAGAAGCATCCGGCGGTCCTGCCTGGACAAATCGTGTATGCGCCTGCAGTCCAGCCTTTTTACCAGTTGCTTGTAATCATCCAGCTTTGAATACGGAATGGGGCTTTGATTGAAAAACATGTTGTCCGGCGGCAGTTCTCCAAGGATATCCACGATCTGCCGGGACATTTCCGCTCCCAGGGTCATCAGCGGCCGAGTCAGGTCCGCCTCATCCAGAAAGGCCATGAAATACTCGTTCGACGCCAGGTTGGCGTTCAAAAATCCCTGCTTTCTTGCCGTTCCGAAAGTGATGTTGGTGGCGATATCCGAATAATGCAGATATTGGTTTTCATCGAAAAATTCGACTATATCTGACAGCTCTTCGCTGAAATTCTCCTGGAAATTGCGCCGGACCTCAACCAGCCGGCGGGCCAGCTCCTTTTCCGTATCAGAGTCCAGCACCGCATTCAACCCGAACCTCAGCACATCCACAAACAGGCCTGTCTGATGCAGCAGGGCAATGATATCATCCAGGCTGGGCAGTTTGTCCCGGTTGCCCTGGTCACTCCCCCTGAGGTTGGCGGCACATGAATAAAGGATATTATCTTCAATTGTGCCGTTAAAGATAAACGGAGACTGGGATACAAAACCTATATTGGCCGCAATATCCATTTTAGTCATGTCTGTCACTTCTTTACCGTCAATGCGGACGTGTCCGGATGAATACCTGTAAAGCTGGTTGATACACTGGGCCAGTGTACTTTTTCCGCTGCCGGAAAAACCGACCAGGGCAAGCTGTTCTCCGGGCTTGAGCGTAAAATTGATCCCATTGAGCAGCCTGATCCTGTCTTCTGTTTCAAACACCAGGTTCTTCACCTCGATGGCAGGGGACAGGACATAGGGCTCCCTGTCAGCAGTGTCAATCACGTGATCCGTCTTCACATCAAACAATTTCATGGTCCTTTTGTACCGGACGATGGAATCCTGGTACTGCTGATAGTTGTTGATCAATTCCTTCCACGGATCGCTGATTTTTTCCTGGGCGGACAGGAATGCGATCAGGGACCCGAGCTCCAGCTTGCCGTTCATGACAAAATAACCGCCCAGCAGAAAAATGAAGAAAGGATTGAGATTGCTGAAAAAATTATTGGTCACCTTGACCCCGAATTTATACAGGTTCCAGATGACCCTTATTCTGAACAGCCGGTCCACTATGCGGGCAAACTTTCTGCTCTCGATGGCAAAGGCCCCGTTTCCGTGAATTTCATGGATTCCATTGATCGATTCCCCGATTTTGTTGGAAAGGGTCCGCGTAATGTTCACCCTCTTTTTATTGCTCGAATTGACCCTTTTCTGTAACTGGGGAACCACCAGCAGCACAAACGGGTAAATCCCCATGGAAACGCCGGCAAGAACGGGATTCAAGTAAAACAGATATACGGCAAACACCACCAGGGTCAGTACACTGGTCAGGGTACCTGCAAAAATAATCCCCACTGTATCACCAGCTGCAGCGATCTCTGTGACCATGGATGAAATGACTGTACCAGGCTGTGTTTTTCGGAAAAAACCAATGGGCAGCGACAGGATATGGGCGTAAAGGTCTTTTCTCAGGTGAGCCAGGGTACGCTGGCCAATATATACCTGGAGGCCGTTGATCAAAAACTTCATGCCGCTGGTGGAAACGATTGCCACCAGGTAAATGGTGCAGTATTGAATCAGCAGGTCCAAGTCACGGTTTTTAATGGCCTGGTTGACAATCCTTTTTTGTATTTCAAGCGGGACCACGCTGATAAAGACCATTGTTATGACAATCAGGGCCAGCAGGATCTGCAGCTTCATGTTTCCGACAAAAACCCATGAAAATAAAGACCGCTTGACCACCGGAATCTGTTTTTGTCCCATTTGACTTTTCTCAGTTCTCTGTTTTTTGAAAATCAATGTTCTCGATAAGAAGCTTTTAATTATGAGTATTCAAATTCCGCCGTAAAGTCAAGAATTGTGGCGTAAAAGAAGCTTGACTTTATGGTGGAATTTGAATAGAAAATTCGTATTGGCGTCAATACAAGGCAGTGCTGTCCCGATTTAAAAAAAAAGAACCTGACAGGCGCTGACCCGTTTGCCCGTTTATAAATAACTACTTCAGGGTGCCTCTTAATGCCGAAAAACGGTCGACAATTATCGCGGCTGCCCGACAGACAGGTCGTCCTGCCATTGACCAAGTCCATTGAAATTGCTATCAAGAGTATCCGCGTCAGGTTTTTCAGATCCCTGATCACCACCATGAGCCTGATTCTGGCCATCTCGTTCTTCAGTTACACCAAGATCAACTCCAATGTAGCCAGGGAAGTGTTCGTATCCGGAAATACGCCTGCAATCCAGAAACTGGTCCGCCAGGGCTATGATCCGTCTGTGTCGACTGATGCCGGCCGGACGACACCCAAGGAGCGCTGGATTCTTTTTTTGTCTTTACTGGTCTGTGTAGTGGGTATCGTCAATACACAGCTGATGGCCGTAACCGAGAGGTTCAGGGAAATCGGCACCATGAAATGCCTGGGAGCACTGGACCGTTTCATACTGCGTCTCTTTTTGATCGAAGCCGCCCTCCAGGGAATCCTGGGCGCCGGGATCGGGGCACTGGCAGGTGCCTTCATCGCAACCTCGGCCGCTTTTTTCAAGTTTGGTTCACCTGCGGCAATGTTCATAAAACTGCCCGGTCTTCTGAATGTCCTCAGTCAGGCGGTTGCACTGGGATGTGCTTTAAGTGTCCTGGGCGTATTGTATCCGGCACTGGTGGCTGCTAAAATGCAGCCGGTCCAGGCCATGAAAGGAAAGGACTGATATTGCATGTCCGGCCATGACACATCCGGTGGAAACGATTCCAGTATTGTCCGCACTTCAAGGATAACCAAGGATTTTCCCATGGGAAAATCAACCATACAGGTTCTCAAGGGAATCGATCTTGAAATCAGAAGAGGTGAATACATCTCCATCATGGGACCGTCCGGTTCAGGCAAGACTACGCTTTTCAACATGATCGGCGGGCTTGACAAACCCTCGTCCGGATCAGTTTTCATCGATGAAGTGGATATATCCCAACTGGATGCATATGAACTGGCCTGGCTGCGTTGCCGCAAGATCGGCTACATATTTCAGACCTTCAACATCATCCAGGTCATGACAGCCCTTGAAAATGTCACCCTTCCCATGGTTTTCGCCGGGGTCGATGATGACGAGGCCCGTGAAAAAGGACTTTCACTTTTAGACCTTGTCGGATTGAGACAAAGATTCCAGCACAAACCCTTCGAGCTCTCCGGAGGCCAGCAGCAGCGGGTGGCCGTAGCCAGGGCACTGGCCAATGATCCAGCCATCATCCTGGCCGATGAGCCTACCGGTAATCTCGATCTGTCCACGGGCGAAGAAATCATCTCCCTTCTCAAGCTGCTCAGCCGGGAAAAAGGTGTTACCATCATTTCCGCCACCCATGACCTTAAAATGTTAAATGTATCCGACAGGGTGGTCTGGATCAGTGACGGCCGGATCGAAAAAATCGAAGACAGGGATGAGCTTTCCATATCCATCGGCCGGATTGGAGACTCCCGGGGAAATGAACCGGTTTGATCCAGCTGTCATCAGCCCGTTTGCGGGAGGCAATCGTTTTGCTTGTCCTGGTCATGTGCTTGACAGGCCTGCCGTTTTCAGCGGCCCGGCCTGCACATAGCGCTGTTTCACCTGCAGCCGGAGAAACGGTCCCGTATTTTGCCAGGGTGGTTTCCACCCTGTCTGATGTCGATACCAGGCGGGCGGGCAGTTCAGGTGAACGGACAGGCGCATCTTTTATCCTGTCCGAATTCAAGTCGTCAGGAGCCTCGCCGGTTGGACATCAGACCTTCTCCATGCCGGTCCGCACAAACTCTGTCTGCCGGATGTTCCATGCAGAGACCGGGCAGTCCCTTGAAATGCAGCCATTTATCTCAAATGCGGTTTCCCCGGGCACAGCCGGTAAAAACGGCATTGAAGGCCACGTGATCCATGCCGGCGACGGCGAACTGGCATCCTTTAACCACAAACCGGTAAAAGGCGCTATTGTCCTGATGGACTTCGATTCAGGAAAAAACTGGACCAACGCGCTTTCCCTGGGGGCCCGCGCCCTTGTTTACATCCAGCGTCCGGGTTCGACAAGATATCTGTACCAGGATAAAACAGAGTTGACACCTGTTGATTTTCCACGGTTCATTATCACCAGAAAACAGGCTGTCGAGATGTTCGGCCCGGTAGAGCAAATGGCAGAAAAGGCGCCGGTCACAGTAAGGATTGAGTCTGACTCAAAATGGGAAAGGGTTGAGACACAAAACATATACGCTTTCATTCCAGGTACCGATGACCGCCTCAAGGATGAACTTGTCATTGTGGAAAGCTTTTATGACACTGATGAATTCATTGCCGGCAACTCCCCCGGCGCAGACCAGGCATGTTCCATAGCCACGCTGCTCGACCTGGCAAGGTTCCTGGGAACCACTCCGCCCGCCCGGCCGGTGCTGCTGGTTGCCACGTCCGGCCATGCCGCAAGTCTCCACGGCACAAGGGAAATGATCTGGGCCATGAATGAGGAACCACAGTACTTTTCCAGTCGACGGCAGCATCTTGCCAGCCAGATTGACTGGTATCGATCGGGTAAAAATTGCCTGGAACGATATATAGACACAAACACCGCGACCGGTTCCGACCTTGAAACCATCAAAATACACCTGGATGAAGTGATAAAAGCCGAAATCGAGGAGGTCAACCAGTCCCTGATGCACCTCAGGCTCAACGAAGATGCCAGCAGCAGACAAATCAAGCGCCTGGCGGATAAGCGAATGGCTCTCAAACAACTGGGACAATTGAAAACCATCGACTCTCTGGACACAAAAGAAAAAGCCATGGTTGACCGGCTGGTCCCCCAGTGCATGGACAGGACCGACAGGCTTATTGAAGACACCAGACGACAACTCGGCCATATTGACAGCGCCATTCAGTTCAAGTCGCATATCCGTGACAAAACCATCGCGGCTGTCGTTTCCCTGCACCTTTCCAGCCATGGGAAAGGATTCGGGGCATTTTCAAGGGGAGGTCTCTATCCCTTGAAATCCACCATAGACCGGTATACCCCGTATACATACATTGACAGGACCCTGAAACAGGTCAGCGACGAAATTGCCGGGAAAAAGAACATACCCGGCCTGCTGCAAGACACTCTTCGTCCCTCCCTGCACAGATCCTGGGAAAGTTTCTTCAAAGACGTTCCACCTCTCGGCGGTGAAGTCAGTTCCATGGCTGGCATGCGTGGTTTCAGCCTGGTAACGGTCCATGATGCCAGGGCTTTGTGGGGTACGCCGGGGGATACGGTCGACAGGGTAGACATGGACAGGGCCATGCAGCAGAGCCGGTTTGTCATCGAATTGATCCACGGGCTCTGTACAGCCAGCACACTGGGAACCGACCGCACGCTTCCGAGAAACGGATTTTCAACTCTCAAGGGTCGTGCCAACTTTATCAGGCATGGCCAGCTGTTTGCGGAAACCCCGGCACCGGACAGCATTATCCTGTCTTTCCAGGGCCCGGGCATGTACCATGCCATGGTGGACGAATACGGAGAATTCATGATCAAGGGAGTAGCCGACCGGAAACATGTTCTCCACAAACTCATCCTTGAAGGATACAGGTTTGACACACTCACCGGGAAAGCGGTCTGGGCGGTTGACAAGAAAAAAACCACCAAGGACCGGTACCGCGTGAAAATGAACAACCGGTCGACAGAAACCGACCTTATAATGTTTTCCTGCCGCCAGAGCACCCTGACCAACCTGCTGGAACCGCGCACCTTTCAATACCTGACCAAAATCAACCTGTTTGATGCACGGACCGACTCTTTGCCCCTGCGCCACTGGTACAGCCGTATAGACACACGGTCTTCCATCCTGTGTTCACTGTTCCTGGAACCGGGAACCCGTATAAAGCTGACGCTTTCCGACACTATGCTGACCCGCAAACTGATCCTGACCAATGCTGACAAAAATCACCCCCTGGGCACCGGCTACCAGGTCGACACCCATCCGGTAATAGCACCGACGTCGTACCTGGCAGCCAGGGATATGTGGATGCTGCTGAATCCGAGGATCGACAACCTGGAACAAAAAGGCATCAAAAACCAGAAAATCAGAGAATTAAGACACGAAGGCAATACAGCCCTGGCCCAGGCTCAAGCTTTTTTTGACGAACGGATGTACGACCGGTTCTTTTCAGCCTCCCAAACAGCGCTGGCGCTTGCCGGACGGGTATACGACCATGTCGAAAAAACACAGAAGGATGTACTGTACGGTGTTTTATTCTATATCCTGCTCTTTGTGCCCTTTGCCTTCTGCCTGGAACGTTTTCTTTTCGCCTTTACAAACATTTACAGGAGGATTTTCAGCTTCCTGTCCATCCTCCTGGTCCTCATACTGGTCATCTACAATATTCATCCTGCTTTTGAACTGGCCTACAGCCCGATTGTGATCATCCTGGCTTTTTTTATCATCGGGCTCTCCGCCATGGTCACCTGGATTTTATTCAGCCGGTTCGATGAAGAGATGAAACGCCTTCAAAAGGCGGGAAGCAAAGGCAGCGAAGGAGAAATAAGCCTGATGAAAGCCTTTTCCGCCTCTTTTTTCATGGGTATTTCCAACCTGCGCCGCCGGAAGGTTCGAACCCTTCTGACCTGTATCACCCTGACCATTCTCACCTTTACCCTGATGAGCTTTACCTCTGTCAAAAACATCCGGCAGCAGTTCAAACTCCTGTATGACAAAACCGCTTCCTACCAGGGCCTTCTGCTGAAACAGGCAAACTGGGCCACCCTGCCTGAACAGGCATTTCACACCATTCAAAACACCATGGCTCCGGAAATGACCGCCGTACCAAGGGGATGGCTCGAGACAGAGGAACGGACCCGGCCCATGAACATACCTGTCGCCTTTCAGGATACCCGCGTAAACGCTGCCGGATTGATCGGCCTGTCACACCTGGAGCCTGAAATCAGCGGCATGTCCAGGGTCCTGACCCGGGGCAGATGGTTTTCTTCTCAGGACCGGCACACCGTCATTCTTTCAGAGCAAATGGCAGAAACTCTCGGTGTTCATGACTCAGAACCCGGAACCGCCACCGTCTTTCTCTGGTCCATCCCGTTTACAGTCACAGGTTTTTTTTCAGGGGATGCCTTTGACCGGTTCAAAGACCTGGATGGCGAACCACTGACACCGGTTACTTTCCCGGATGAAATCTTCCAGCAGACAACAGCGGCAGAAATGGACGCCATGGAAGCCGGCCAGGATATCACGGCCTTCCAGACACGATACACACATATTCCATCCGACCAGGTCCTGGTCATTCCGTACGACACCCTGGTCTCCCTGGGAGGGCACCTGAAAAGCGTGGCCCTGGCCCGTCACAAAAACGACACCGTCAACCGGCATACGTTTGAGCTGGTTGACCGGTTCGGCCTGTGGCTTTTTTCAGGAGAAAAGGAAGGGGTATACGTTTACAACGCCAGCGATTCCCTCAATTACAGCGGCATCCCGAACATTATCGTACCGATTCTCATTTCCATTTTTATCGTGCTCAATACCATGATAGGCAGTGTATATGAACGGAAAAAAGAGATAGGTGTCTATACCTCCATCGGTATGGCTCCCTCCCATGTATCCATTATTTTCATTGCAGAAGCCCTGTCGTATGCAGTTTTGTCAGTGGTTGCCGGCTATCTCGTGGCCCAGGCAGTGGCCAAGGTGTTTGCCGGAACCGTGCTTTTGAACGGAATCACGGTCAACTATTCCTCGATGGCCGGAGTCGCTGCCATGGCCATCGTTCTTCTGGTGGTGATACTGTCAGCGGTTTATCCTTCAAGGATTGCGGCAAATATTGCCATTCCCGACGTGAACAGGACATGGGAAATGACAGCCGCCAGGGGAAACCGGCTCAGTATAGATCTGCCGTTTCTGCTGAAAACAGGTGAGGCAAAAAGCGCCAGGGGATTTTTATACAGTTTCCTGTCCGGCCACCAGGAGGTATCCCATGGTATTTTTTCCATCGCCGAACTGGAAATGACCGGGGAAAACAAGCTCCATGTTGAATTCACGGCATGGCTGGCCCCTTTTGACCTGGGTATCATGCAGGATGTCATCCTGCAGGCAATCCCTTCAAAGACCCAGGAGGGATTTTTGGAGCTTAAAATGGAAATCGTGCGCAAATCAGGTGAACACCTTACCTGGTGGCGTGTTAACAAGCGGTTTGTAAACCTGATCCGCAAGCAATTACTGGTATGGCGCTCTCTTTCAAATGATGAAAAAGCATATTTTGCAAAAACGGCTGACAATACCGGAAAGGACACCGCCATTGCCTGATACCCGTTCCATACCCGTCACAATCAGGCCAAGGGCATTTATTGTCGGATTTGTCTTTGCAGTCGCCATCTGTGCCATCACACCTTTCAACAACATCTACCGCCAGGCTACTCCTCTGGGCGGGGGATATTTTCCCCTGGCACCTTTTTACATAATGTTCTGGCTCATGGTCATTTCGGTTACTGGCAAAAAGCTTTTCAACCGTCCTTTTTTGTTGACCGGATCGGAATTGATAGTGTCATGGGTCCTGATGGTACTGGTTTCCGGCATTGCCTATACCGGATTTGCCAGAACCTTTTTTATCAACCTGACAGCCCCTTTTTATTTTGCATCAGAAGGCAACCGCTGGCAGCAGCTGCTGCAGCCCTTACTGCCCGATGCCCTTTTCGTGAAAAGCAATACTGCCATTGACCTGCTTTACAACGGAATCGCGAACGGACGGCACATGGGCTGGCTTGAAATCGCCCGGCAAATTCCCTGGAACGCCTGGATAAAGCCGTTTTTTTCCTGGGGGATTTTCATGATTGCCTCATACTTTCTGACCATGTGCCTGATCAGCCTGATTCACCGGCAGGCCATCAGCAACGAACGTATGAATTTCCCCCTGCTGGCCGTACCTGAAATGATCCGCAACGCCATGGATTCAGACAGGACGGGCTCTTTTTTTTCAAACCGCTTTCTGCTCGCCGGAATCGGAATCCCGGTGGCACTGCACCTTCTGAACGGGCTGAATTTCTATTTTCCGTCCGTGCCCCACATAAATACACTGGTCCTTGCCGGAAAATATTTTCCAGAGCATGGTATATTTGCCGGATTTGTGAAACTCAAGATCTATTATTATCCTGCATTCATAGGATTTGCATTCCTGACATCCAGGCAGGTCTCTTTTTCCTTCTGGTTTTTCTTTATCGCAGGAGCCCTGTTCACGGGTATTTTAACCATCAGCGGGTACAGTTTCCCTGCTTCTGAGCTGGGAACCACATTCGGGCCGACACTCTCTTTGCCTGAAGAAACCCAGATGGTCGGAGCATTTATCGTTTTTTTCCTGTTCCTCGCCTGGCTGGCCAGGATCCACTTCACGGCCGTTTTTTCCCATGCTTTCTACAACCGGTCGAAAACCGATTTTCCCAAAGATTTCCGTTCGGATATCCTGGCTTTCCGGGGTGCCATACTCGGATTTTCCGTACTCCTGACATGGTTTTTGCTTCACGGTGTCAGTTTCATGAACTCCGTGTTGATCATCTGTTTTTATTTCATGTTCATAATGGTTGCCACAAGGGTGGTCTGCCAGGGCGGGGTGACCTACTTCACGCTGACGGTGGCCCCACTGGATGCAATCAATACGCTTCTGGGCATGAAGCTTTTTTCAAGCCTGGGCCTGCTGATTGCCGGGGTCACCCAGAAAGTCATGTTCCTGGATCTGCGTGAGTCCGTAGCGCCCTCCCTGCTGCACGCCCACAAAATCAGCCACCGCCGGGTCCAGAAGCGCCGGATGGCAGCCATTGTCTTTTTAACCATGGTCACCTGCCTGGCTGTATCCGCCCTGGCAATGATCCTTCTGTGCTATAAATACGGCATCCGGGAACTGGGACTGGACTGGGCCACGAGAACCACGATATCCACCTACAACAACCTGATACCGGCCATTCACGACACGGTTGAACAAGGGGATTCCATAAGGTTTTTCGCAGCCATGGGCGCTGTTGTCATGCTGCTTCTTGTAATCTGCTATCACCGGTTCTACTGGTGGCCGCTGCACCCCATCGGATACCTGATGGTGTACAGTTCCGCCATGAAAATACTGTGGGTCAGTTTTTTTATCGGCTGGCTTTTCAACGTGCTGACCATGCGCTATGGCGGCATAAAATTGTTTGAAAAAATGCGGTATTTCTTTGCAGGACTCATCATGGGAGATTTTCTCATGGGAGGGGCATGGGCCGTTGTCGGCATGTTCACCCGTTCTGCATACCAGGTACTGCCGACATAAAAATGGAGAACAATACAGCTTCTCATGTATGACGACAAGGAACTCAAAGAATACAGGGATCTGCTGACCACGCCCGATCATTTTGAAGAGGGGTTTAACTGGAAAACCATCGTGGGTGCCGTTTTTATCGGGTTTCTCATGATGCCGGGCAGCATGTACCTGCAGCTGGTTATCGGCAGCGGCATCGGACCGGCCGCCCGGTGGGTAACCATCATCCTGTTTGCGGAAATTGCCAAAAGGGCCTATTCCGAATTGAAACAACAGGAAATATTTCTTTTGTATTACATGGCCGGCGCCGCCATGGCATCTCCCTTCCAGGGACTTTTGTGGAACCAGTACCTGGTACAGTCCGATGCCGCCATGATGCTGGGGCTGACCGAATACATCCCGTCATGGGTCGCTCCCCAGCCGGAATCGGCATCCATACTTGAAAGAACATTTTTTCACCGTGACTGGATGATCCCGATTCTGCTGCTCATAGGCAGCCAGGTAATTCAACGTGTTGACCAGTTCGGACTTGGATATGCCCTGTACCGCATCACTTCTGATGTTGAAAAGCTCCCCTTTCCCATGGCTCCTGTTGCTGCACTGGGCACCATGGCCCTGGCCGAATCCCAGGAAGAAAAACAAAAAGGATGGAAATGGCGCGTTTTTTCCATCGGCGGCATGATCGGCCTTTTGTTCGGGGGTGTGTATATCCTGCTGCCGGCTATCTCCGGCCTGATATTCACCGAACCGGTCCGCTTGATACCCATCCCCTGGGTGGAACTGACAAGGCATACCGAGGGAATTCTACCGGCGGTTGCCACAGGAATCCAGCTAGATCTCGGCCTGGTTTTCCTGGGAATGGTCCTGCCCTTCTGGGCGGTGATAGGCGGAGTTATCGGACTGGTTATCACCATCCTTGCCAACCCGCTGCTGTATAAACACGGCATCCTTTCCCGCTGGCATCCCGGAATGGGAACTGTTGAAACTGTATTTGCCAATAATTTTGATTTTTACATGAGTTTTGGAATCGGGCTCGGGCTGTCCATAGGCATCATCGGCCTCTGGCAGGTATTTCGATCTTTTTCAAAAGACAGGCAAAGCAATCGGGGCAGCCTGAAAGACCTTTTCAACCCTCCGGCCGGACGAGGGGATTTCGATTTCAGGATTGCCCTGGGTATCTACTTTGTCTCGACCATCTCCTATGTACTGCTGTGCATGGTCCTGGTCCCGAACTTTCCCTGGATTTTTTTCCTGGTGTACGGATTTGTGTATACGCCCGTCATATCCTATATCACCGCCAGGATGGAAGGTATTGCCGGCCAGTTTGTCAGCCTGCCCCTTGTGAGGGAAACAAGCTTCATTGCAGGTGCCAAATATTTCGGCTACCATGGTATTGAAATATGGTACGCTCCCATTCCCATGCATAACTACGGTGAAGCAACGGTTAAATTCAGGGAAATAGAACTGACCGGCACCAGCCTCAGGGGAATCATCAAGTCCGAGTTTATCGTGTTTCCAATCGTGATGGTTGCCAGCCTGCTGTTTTCCCAGTTTATCTGGCGCCTGGCCCCCATTCCTTCGAGCAATTATCCCTATGCCCAGGAAATGTGGCACCTGCAGGCCTTGAATACCCTGCTGATGCAGACATCCACCCTGGAGGGGAATTCATTGTTTTATCAGGCACTGAGCGGGACCACAGTGTTTTCCGGTATCGGATTCGGTCTTGTCACCTATGGGCTGCTAAGCCTGTTCGGACTGCCGGTTCTGCTGGTGTACGGTATTGTCCGGGGACTTGGACAAAGCACCCCCCATGGTGTCATACTGGAACTTGCCGGAGCGCTTTTAGGCCGGTTTTTCTTCCTGAAAAAATACGGCCGGCAATGGCGGCAATACGCCCCGGTGCTGCTGGCCGGATTTTCATGCGGCATGGGATTGACCGGCATGTTTGCAATGGGCCTTACCCTGATCCTTAAATCGCTGGACCGCCTGGCATATTGACCATCGGGTGGTGATTGCCGAAAAAATGTGGTAAAATAACTCAACTTTCGGACCTCAACGATTATGAACGGGGTCACAACATATTCATGGGAGACGGCAATGACCAAACGTATTTTTCTGATCTGCCTGGTTTGCATGTGCTGCATGCCGGCCGCAGCCCTGTCCAAACCACCTTTAAACCTGGGTGGATTCACTCTGGGAACAGATATTCACCTGTACAAAGACCGGCTGGAAATTGAAAACTGCCAGGAAATCAAGTACCAGGAATATCTGGGTGAAGGGATACTCAAACCCACTGCCGGGTTCAAGAGCGGATCCGTCGCTTATGGCCTGTGCGACAAACCCGACCACATCGTGAGAATCAAGTTAAAATATTCTGATTCATCAAAAAAATTTTTCAGAACCCTTCTTGATAAATTTGAATCCCGCCTGGGCAAGCCAGACGAATACCAGGGTGATCCATTCCAGACATTTATCGCGTGGAAATGGTCTTTTGATGGAAAAAACGACCAGCGTATCAGCCTGATTCTGCAGCATAATATACAAGATTCTTCTGAAAAACTCGGAAATGCTGTCAAGATGACACTGATAAGCCAGATTGAAAAAGAAAAAGCCTGCTATGAATCAAAATATCCTCAAGAAAACACGGTACCGTCTGAACCGCTTCCACCGCCGGATGACATGTGGAATCTTTATATTCCCTATTGAGCACCGGGCTGACCAGGCATGACACACAGCACGCAGAACCTGACAAAACAGATCGCCTGGAACGGCATAACCGCCATGATCCCGGGCGACTGGGAAATAGACGGCATTGAACCAGACTACC
>CAYNHL010000016.1:0-13320 GCA_964397015.1 uncultured Desulfobacterales bacterium
CTCAGGAAAGGCCTTGAAAACGAAGATGAAATCAAGGAAGCTGAATCCTGTGTCAAGTGTCATACGCCTGTAGGGGTCATATCAGGTTATCCTGAAAAATTTTCAGATGACAGAGAGCTGGTTCCGGATATAGCCACCCATGGTATCCAGTGTGATTACTGCCATTCAGCCGTTGATACGGATAAAATGTACAACAATGGCCTGGTGATCAGTCCGGGGAACGGTGAGGATGACCCGGGTATCAAGAGAGGGCCTTTTGATGATGCCGAGCCGGACTATCACGAGGCGGCCTATTCACAGCTTCATACCGAGTCCGGGATATGCGGGACCTGTCACAATGTCAAACATGTCGTGTTTGGTACTGATCTTGAGACAACTTACGAGGAATGGAAAAACAGCCCCTATAATACAGAAAATCCGGAAGATCGTATTACCTGCCAGGGATGCCATATGTACCAGAGACCCGGCATCCCGGCTACCGGATCAACACAGCGGCCCTTGAACCCGGGGCCTGCGTCAGATTATACACATGACCGGCCGCATATTTTTACCCATTATTTTGTCGGGGGAAATCAATTGATCCCGTCCATGGCAGGAGATACCCTCAAGGCTGATATGGCCGTACAGAGGCTGACACATGCTGCAACACTATCGGTTGATAATAGCCTGGCCGAAGGCCGCATTGAGATTCATGTCACCAACAGCGGTGCCGGACACTCCATTCCTACCGGTGTTACCGATCTTCGGCAGGTCTGGCTGGAGATCGTGATTACCGGTGAAGGCGGAAAAACCGTGTTTGAATCCGGGCAGTTGGATGGAAAAGGATATGTGCCTCAAGATGCCATTATGTACAAAACAGTTTACGGTGACGAGAACAATCAGCCTACATTAAATATCGCCAAGGCCAGGTCCATTCTTTCGGATTACCGGATTCCGGCGAAACAGACCCTGACTCAAACCATATCATTACCCGGTACAGTAAAACCAGGGATGAAACTCAAAGTCCGGCTGTTGTACAGGAGCCTCGGGCATCGTCTTATTGACCAGATCCCCGGAGCAGGCAGACTCAAGCCTGATGTCGTGGAAATGGCATCAGTTGAAACCATTCTCTAAAGGAGACATCATGATCATCACGTTTTACGGCGGTGTCAGGGAAGTAACCGGATCCATGCACCTTCTCTCGGTCGACAAGGACCATATTATGCTGGACTGCGGCATGTTCCAGGGCAGAAGAAGGGACAGCGACCTGAAAAACAGGCAGTTTCCAGTGGACCCGAAACTTGTTACCAATATGGTACTGTCCCATGCCCATATCGATCATTCCGGCCGCATTCCCCTGCTGACAAAAAATGGTTATACCGGCCGTATCATCTGCACTCGAACCACAGAGTCAGCCTGTCAGCTTTTACTGATGGACTCTGCCCATATCCAGGAATCCGATGCTGGTTACCTTAACTACAAAACCCTTCGAAGCCACCTGTACAATCTGAAAAATTCAAAAAAGGCGGATATCAGCAACCGGGAAAAGGAGAAGATAGGCAGGACTCTTAAAAAAAGCCGCCATGAACTCGACCTCGCGACCATCGGGGTTCTGATGGAAAAATACAATTTAAAAACAGTGGAACCGCTATATAACAGTGATGAGGCCCAGTCCGCCCTTTCCTGTTTTGACGGGTATCCCTATGATACTCCTGTTACCATTGGCAAGGGCATGACAGCAACCTTTTTTGAAGCAGGCCATATCCTGGGTTCCGCCATGGTGCTGATAAGTTTCAAGGAAAAGCAGAGAAAAAAAAATATTTTGTTCACAGGTGATATCGGTCGTTTTGACAGCCCGGTGATCCGGAAACCCAACCTGATTTTTCCGGAAGAAGCCAGGGATATCGATCTTTTGATCATGGAAAGCACCTATGGAGACCGTCATCATGAAACATCGGATGATCTGAGAAAAAGGATTAAACAGGTTGTTATCGAAACGGTTGAAAGGGGGGGCTCTGTCCTGATTCCCTCGTTTGCCTTCGGCCGGACCCAGGATGTTGTCTATGTGCTCCACGAACTGTATGAAAAGAACGAAGTGCCTCGCGTCCCCATTTACGTCGATTCTCCTTTAGCAGCTAAATTGACCCGGGTGTATGCCGAACATCCGGAAGTCTATGACAAGCAGACCCATGAAACATTTCTGGAAAAAGGACGTAATCCCTTTTCTTTTAAGGAGATTGTCTATACGGAACGGGTCGAGGATTCCATGAAAATCATGAAAGACACCCGTCCCCACATTGTGCTGTCCGCTTCAGGAATGTGTGAAGCAGGCCGTATTCTGCATCACCTGCGCTGGAAAATACATGACCCGAAAAATACCATCCTTATAGTTGGATTCATGGCAGCCCATACCCTGGGACGGCGCCTGGTGGACCTGGGTCTGGAATATGCTGAAAACGGCCGGGCCGGTGAGCCGCCTGAAATTAAAATACTGGGCAAAACCTATCCTCTGAAGGCCGGCGTGGTAAAATTGTCCGGATTCAGCGCCCATGCCGACCAGGAAGAGATGACCAGGTTTTTAAAGTCATCCAACCTGAATTTCAAGCAGATTGCCCTGGTGCACGGAGAGGAAGATCAATCACTTTCATTCGCACGTCATCTGAAAAGCAACGGGTATAAAGTGATGGTTCCACAGGTCGGCCAGGCCTTGAATCTGTAGTGTCCTGCTGCTATATCCGGCGCTGGACAGAATGGTACATTCTCGAACCTGCTTCGTAGAACAATCCCCGCAGGTTCCGAAAAAAAACAGGGGTCATCCTGGAAACCGGCAGCGGAATATGGCCGGCGTCGCCTGAGAGCGTGTGTTCGGCAAGCAGTTTGCCAAATACCGTACCCGGACCGATACCCCTGCCGTTGTAGCAGGTGACCATGGCCATGTTTTTATCCAGCACATGAAATCTGGGTATATGGTCCGTGGTCATGGCGATCCTGCCGTACCAACCGAATTCAAACTCTACCGGACCAGCCTGGGGAAACACTTTTTTAATGGTTCGTCTTGCCCAGGCGCGGTTGAGGTTGTATGCCATTCCCTCGACCATGCCGACACTGCCGACGATCAGGCGGCCTGCTGCATCCAGGCGGTAGGAAGACAGGATCAGGTTGGTGTCCCATGCTCCCTGGCGGTCAGGTAAGATTGTCTTTACAATGTCCTTTGGAAGAGGGCGGGTGGCGAACTGGAAAAAATTGAAGGGGACCATGTTCCGGGCCTGGTCCTTGAATACCTCCTGGGGGTATCCCTGTACGGCGATGATGACTGATTCTGCCCGGACTGTGCCGTTCGGGGTGCCCAGGTGCCATTTTCCCTCTTTTTTATCAAGGGAGGTGACTGGAGACTGCCTGTAGATGCGTGCCCCCTCTTTCAGGGCGGCGGATGCGAGCCCGAATGCATAGGACATTGGCTGGACAGTACCGGCGCGGTCATCCTGCAGTGCCCCGTAAAATGCAGCCGAACCCGTTTTGAGTGCTGCCTCATCCTTTTCAAGAAGCCGTACCGGCGCCCCGAGCTTTTTCCACTGGCGTTCGCGTTCCTGCAAAGCCCTGTACCCGCTCGCGGTGTCGGCACAGTGCAGTGTGCCGTGATGCCATGCTTCGCACTGGATATCATATTTTTCGATCAATCCGTACACAAGCTCCGGAGAGTCGCCAAGTATCCTTATGAGCCTGTCACCATGATCCCGGCCGACAAGACGGATCACATCCTCGGGCATGAGCCACAGGCCCGCATTGACCAGGCCGACATTCCGGCCTGCGCCTCCGAACCCGACATCATTGGCTTCAAGGACAATTGAATTGACCCCTTTCAAGGACAGGTGCAGCGCTGCGCTCAATCCGGTATAACCCGCCCCTACAATGGCAACCTGTGCTGTCTGATCTTCCATGAGCCGCGGCAATTCAGGCTTGTTCTCGGCGGTCGCAGCCCACAATCCGTGCTGTATGTCTTTTTTGACGTTTTGCATATATAAGCCCTTTCATTACTTGATTTTTATGATATTTTGATGGTATACCAAAAAAATATTATATGTCAATGCATAATTGACCCCTTCAGCCAGAAAAAGGAAGTCTGGAAATGAACATTGATATTTACAACCGGTTGCACAAAAAAATTGTTTTCCTGGAGTACGACCCCGGCCAGGTATTGAAGGAACAGGATCTTGCCGATAAATTCGGTGTCAGCAGGACACCGCTTCGAACGGTTCTGTTCCGCCTGGAATGGGAACACCTGGTAAAAATTCTTCCGCGTACAGGTATCCTCGTGATGGAGCTTGAACTGCAGACAATTACCAATGTATTCCAGGCCCGCCTCGAACTTGAAGCAGTTATCGGATCACTTGCGGCAGAACAGTTTACCCCGGATCATTTCAAACAGCTTGAAACATTTATCCATCTTTGTGACAACCTGATGACCGACAGGAATCCACGGGCACTTGGTACCCTTGATTTTGATATCAAACACCTGTTTCATGCGGCGGCTAAAAATCCCTTTTTGACAGAAATGAGTGAACGGCTGTATGCCTTGACCTTCCGGCTCTGGTATTTTAATATGCTGCGGATGAACTCCGATGAGTGGCTAATGGAAGTCAGTGCTGTAAAACAGGACCTGGTTGCCCTGTCCCGGCTGCTTGCCGGATCTGAGCCCGACAAGGTCGGCGCAGCCAGGCGGGAACAGCTGCTCAGGCACCTTAAGCGGATTCAAACCAGGTTCCTTGGCCTGGCCGGCTGATGCAGGGTATGGAGGAGAGAGAAAATATGAATATTGTAGTTCAAAAATATGGTGGGTCCAGTGTGGCCGATGTGGAAAAAATCAAGCAGATCGCATTGAAGATTCAACAGGCGGTAACAGATGACACGCGGATTGCCGTTGTGGTGTCGGCAATGGGAAAATCAACCGATTCTCTGGTTTCCATGGCCAGATCCATATGTCATGATCCTGCCCGCAGGGAAATGGACATGCTGTTGAGCACAGGTGAACGGATTACCATGGCGCTGCTGTGTATGGCATTGAACGAGCTTGGTATTGAAGCCGTCTCTTTTACCGGTTCCCAGGCCGGCATCATCACCAATGACCGGCACAACGACGCAAGGGTGATCGAAGTAAGACCTTTCAGGGTCATGGATGAGCTCGAGCAGGGTAAAGTCGTCGTTATCGGCGGGTTCCAGGGAGTGAGCTATAAAAGGGAAATAACCACACTGGGAAGGGGCGGGTCGGATACAACGGCAGTGGCCTTAGCGGCGGCCCTTGATGCAGGCAGGTGTGAAATTTATTCCGATATCGACGGGGTTTATTCGGCAGATCCTGCTGTGGTACCGGATGCAAGACACCTGCCTGAACTGTCGTATCCGGTCATGCAGGAAATGAGCATGGCCGGAGCCAAAGTGCTTCATGCCCAGGCGGTTCAGTTTGCCAAGGAAAAAAATATTGCGATTTATGCCCGGTCAACCTTTGACCGGGAACGGGAGACCATTATACGAAAGATTGCACCCGGCACAATAAAGGGAGTCGTCGGGATTGCCAGTGAATCAGACATTACCCGGGTCATAGTCAGGAAAAACCGTGTTCACCGTCCGTTTGCCAAGATACTCGAATACCTTGAATCCGAACAGGTTCCGGTCAAGGAAGTTCATGTTTCATCGCTGGACGGACCTGTGGATACTGCATCTTTTGTGGTATCGTCTAAAAATATATATGGATGGGACCGCATCCGCCGAACATTGAACGACCGCTATCCGGATATGATCCGGTTTGATACATCCTTGTCCGCTTTGTCCCTTATAGGCGAGGGACTTAGCAAGGACAATTCGATCCTGATGGAAACCCTGGCCCTGATGGAGAATCACAAAATCGAATACAGGGGACTTGTTACGACCAGTTTCAGGATTTCAATGCTGGTGGATCATGCATGCATAAAAGAGGGCATACGGATCTGTCATGAAAAATGGATGACCCCGCAAAGATCCTGAAAAAGGGATACCTTTCCCGGCCTTTTTCCTTAGTCATTAACAATTGAGTAATGATTGACAATTGAGTCCTTGACAATTGATACAGAATTGTGTATTGTTCCACATGATGATATTTTCAATACGAAATATATTATCAAGAATATTTTGAATGATGAATTTATTAATTGAGCTGATATAAACGTATTAAGGAGTTTTCCTGTGAATCATAGTCAGGTAGAAAAATCGGAAAAGTTATTTGGCAGAAATACGGTTGAAATGCTGCTTCAATCCAACACTGATGCGTACTGGATACTGGAAAACATTGGTGTCGGATGCCGGCAGCCTGACATGGTGGCGGCTTTCAAGAAATATGAAAACGACGGTCTTGCAATTGTTCATGAAGACCGGGTGTATGTGACCAAGGAACTGATTGATCAATGCCTGGAAACGGTTCCTGGGGTATCTGATTTTTTCGTACCCTTGAACAGTTTTTTCATCGGGGGCACCGCGCCTTATATTTATGACGATGAAAACAAGACAGGCGGGATAATGCCTACGGAAGACCATGTGATCCAGATTGCCAAGATCGCCGAGAAAAGTGCAGCGGTCAGCGGTATGGGGCGTGCGGTCAAGTTGAAGAATGAAGTGGTTCAGATGAACCTGATGGACAAATACTGCAGCAAACCGCTGTATTTTGCCGTTACCAATGACGAGGCGCTGGAACAGGCTGTCAAACTCCATGAAAAACGCAAAAATATCATGATTGTATTCTGCCTGACCAGACCGCCGGTGCAGATCAACGAGAATTTTTCAGACAGCTTTGTAAAGGTAGTCAAGGCCGGGTTGCCGGTGTTTATTTCCGCAATGCCCATGGCCGGTATCAGCGCACCTTTCTGTTATAACGGCGTGCTTGCAATGACCCATGCCGAAGTCCTGTTCGGTATCTGCGCAGCCCAGCTGCTCAATCCGGGTGTGGCCTGTATCCATGCAGGATTTCCTACGGTTGCAGACCCCAGGATAGACTACAACCCGAATTATGGAATGAAATCTCATAACCTCTTGAATATCCTCATGACCCACCTGAATCTCATGATGGACATTCCGTCATTCCAGAGTGCCTGTACTACCCATGAACAGCACGTGACTCAGCGGGCACTGGATGATGCAAAAATGGGACATGCCATGTGTAAAAAATACGGTGTTCACATGATCCGGCATCCTTTTGCCTTTCTGCAGTACCTGATTGATTTTTCCATTGAGAAACTTGAAAAAGGGATCGAGATTTTTGAAAACACCACGGCTGCTGATGCACCGGAGATCGACATGCCTGAATACGACGAACGCGGAATGGATTCGATCACGAATATCGGTCTGGGTATGTACATGGACGATCCTCTTACAACAGCCAATTTCGGCAAGCTTTTTGTCGACTGATAGCACAACAGTAAATAACCTGTCGCTTTAAACAAAACACAATAAGGA
Source organism: uncultured Desulfobacterales bacterium (assembly GCA_964397015.1). Taxonomy (GTDB): domain Bacteria; phylum Desulfobacterota; class Desulfobacteria; order Desulfobacterales; family Desulfobacteraceae; genus MADRE2. Next base: position 7,459 of record CAYNHL010000016.1, read on the forward strand.
GAGTAATTATGTGCGGTATCGCAGGATGTTTCGGCATCAAGGATGAAGAAACGGTTAACCAGATGTTGGATGCATTGACCCATAGAGGGCCCAATGACAGGGGTATCCACAGCGGTGATCATTTTACGGTAGGGCATACTCGTCTGTCAATTGTAGACGTTGCCACGGGCCATCAACCGATCCTGACATCCGACGGCAAAAAGGGCATCATTGCCAATGGAGAAATTTACAATTTCAAGGATATCAGAAAAACGCTGACATCCAAGTATAATTTCAAAACCCAGTCAGATTCTGAAACCGTGCTTCGATTATACCAGGAAAAGGGATCGGACTGTGTCAAGGATCTTGACGGCATGTTCGCCTTTGCCATTTTTGACAATGATACATATATGATCGCCAGAGATCCAATCGGAATAAAACCTCTGTATTACGGGTACAAGGACGATCATCTGTATTTTACTTCCGAACTCGGCGCCATGAGCCTGGCTAAACTGGAAGAAGTCCATGAGTTTCCGGCAGGGTATTATTACACTCCTGAAGAAGGGTTTGTCCAGTATTACAAGGTTCCCGAAATTCAGGATCACAAGCTGACACAAATTGATAAAACAGCCGGAATCATAAGAGATACTTTCATCAGGGCGGTCAAAAAACGCCTTCTTGCAGACCCGGAAGTTCCAGTAGGCTCTTTTTGTAGCGGCGGGCTGGATTCAAGCCTCGTTGCAGCGATCGCTGCCGATGAAATACCCAATCTCCATACATTTGTCGTCGGGATGAAAGATGCTGCCGGAGATTTGAGTGACGATATAAAAGCGGCACGGATCGCGGCAAAACACATCGGTTCCACCCATCATGAATACCTTTTTACGGAAAAAGACTATTACGATGTGCTGCCACATGTAATCAACAAGCTCGAAACCTATGATCCTTCACTGGTGCGGTGCGCCGTCCCCTGTTATTTCACCTGCAAGGCTGCGGCCGAATTCTGTACCGTGGTATTGACCGGCGAAGGCGCGGACGAGGTGTTTACCGGGTATCATTACATGAAGCATTTCCCGTTTGACAAGCTGAACCTGGAAGCCAGACGGTGCATCAAGAACCTGCATAATATCAATCTCCAGCGCGCCGATCGCATGGGTATGGATTTCAGTCTCGAGCTCAGGGTGCCTTTCCTCGATGTGGAAATGATCGATCTGGGTATGAAAATTCCGCCCGAGCTCAAAATCAGGGAACACAACGGTGACAAGATTGAAAAATGGATTCTGAGAAAGGCTTTTGAAGACACGGGTTACCTGCCTGACGATATTTTGTGGCGTTACAAGGTTCAGTACACCCAGGGTGCAGGTTGTGAGGACCTTGGCGAAAGACTGGCCAACAAGATGAGCGACGACGAGTTCGAGGCCCTTAAGGCCGAACACCCAAAAGCTGTTTTGAACAGCAAGGAAGCCGCTTATTACTTCAAAATATTCAGAGAATATCATCCCCAGGATTCAATCCTGGGTTCCATAGGCATATGGACCGGGTTTGACTTTGCAGAAGAACGGGAAAAGGTAAGGGGAACCGTTGACGGCGAGTTGAAACATGACACCTCGGAATTTTCTGATTCCGGCAAGGTGGCATAGGACCGGACCAGGCATGTATCATGGAATTTTCGGTACTTGGATCAGGGGGATGCATGGTCATCCCCAAACCATTGTGCAGGTGTCGCGTCTGCAAAGAAGCCCGGCTGAAGGGGTTCCCGTTCGAAAGAGGGGGACCGTCGGCTTTTCTGCACGATGAGAACATCCTGATAGATACCCCGGCCGAAATATCCAGGCAGCTCAACCGGTCCGATATAAATGAAATCAATCATCTGATGCTCACACACCTGGACCCGGATCATGTGGAAGGGTTCCGGGTGGTTGAGCAGATGACCATAGATTTCAGGACCTGGGAGGCTTTTCCGAAGAAAACAATCCGCCTTGTGCTGCCTCGGCAGTTACTGGAAAGTTTCAGGAAAGTCAGCACGGCATACGGATCCATGGTTTCATTTTACGAAAAATCAGGGTTTCTTTCCTGTGTACCTTTTGAAAGTGAAATCACCATCGGTGATGTCAAGGTTACAGCCCTGCCGGTGGACCGGGGAGACCAGGTCGCCTACATCTACGTGTTTGAAAAAAACGGCTGCAAAGCTGTGTATGCGCCCTGTGATATCAAACCCTTTCCTGAAAAGGAACCTGCGGTTCAAAATCCGGATCTGCTGTTTATCCAGCCGGGCCTGTTTGAAAACGGTTTGAAAGACGGTTTTGTTTACCCGGGAGATCATATCTCCAGGACAACGCTGTATACCTTTGACCAGACCGTTGATCTGAGCCGGAGGATAAATGCAGAGCAGGTCGTTTTCATTCATCTGGAGGAATACTGGAATCGAAGTTTTACTGATTACCTGGCCCTTCAGGCAGCTTTTGAAAACATGGTGTTTGCCTATGACGGGATGCGGTTCACCATATAAATAATTATGAGGTAAATAAATGAATTTAGTGAGCAATGATTATCTGGACAAGATCCATCAAGACGCTTTGCGGATACTGGAAGAGACAGGGATAAGATGCAGTTCTCCGGAGGTCAGGCAAATCCTTGAAGATACGGGCATGGCAGCCTATGATGACACTACCGGGCATTTGTATGTCCTGTCGCCCCTTGTGGAACAGGCACTTGCCACCACCCCCAAAAGGGACCAGTACTGGATAAAGGAGAATTCCTTCGGCGTAGGCGGGACCGCCCCGTTTGTCTATGACGATAACACCAGAGAGCTTATTCAGCCGACGTTTGAACATATTGCAAAGATAGCCAGTATTGTCAACCAGACCGATGTGATCGATTTCATGGCCAGGGGAGTGCTTGTTCCCAAGCAGGAAGTCAAGGTCATGGAGACCATTATAGAAAACTGTGACAAACCGGTCTACGCGGCTGCCGTCACTGAAGAGGGAATTGAAAAGGCCAGCCGGATCCACAATACCCGGGGAGGCTTTACCATCCAGTTTTCCATCATAAACAGCCCCTTGAATATCATCGACAGTATGATACCCCCGTTTTTATCCTGTGTGCGAAAAGGCATTCCAATCTATGTTTCAACAATGCCAATGGCAGGACTGTCTGCTCCATATTCAATGTCCAGCCTGATCACACTGACCCATGCAGAGGCCCTGTTCGGGATTACGCTGGCACAGGTTGTAAATCCCGGCGTTATGGTGGTTCATGCAGGCCTGCCGTCTATTGCCAGCATAAAGGACAATTACGCGGTAAATCTAGGGCTTACATCATTCAACATTGCCAACCTCATCATGGAAAAGGTAAACAAGCGCCTGGATCTGCCGTCAATTCAGACCGCCTGTACCACCAGCCAGGAGCATCCCAACGAGATAGCTGAAAAAGAAGCTGTCAATGGATATGCATTAATGAAAAAGTACGGTTTTCACCAGATGCGGCACAGTTTCGGCTTTTTAAAGGAGCTGGTCTCCTTTTCCATTGCCAAGCTCGAACGTCATATCGACCTTTGCCGTCAGACCACGCCGGACCAGGCGCCTGAATACGAGGTGGAGGCCTATGACCCCGAAGGAGTCGAAGTTATCATGCGTAACGGCAGCCAGGCCAATTACATGAGAGATAACCACACAGTGAAGAACACTGGAAAAACATTTTTAGTTTGAAGATTAACCCAGCAAAGGAGAAATAATATCATGTCTGACATGCAGAATTTGAAAGACGCCATTCTTGAAGGTGATGAAAATAAAGTTAAACTGCTTGTAATGGAAGCGGTAAACCAGGGACAGAAACCAGGGGATATCATGAACCAGGGTATGATACCTGCAATGGATATCGTTGGTGAAAAAATGGAAGAAGAAGAAATGTTCATACCTGAAGTCCTGATGTCCGCAAGGGCCATGACCGCAGGTGTCGAACTGCTCAAGCCCCATCTCACGGCAGAGGAGAATGAATCTTCGGTCAAGGGCGTTGCCGTAATAGGCTCTGTCCAGGGAGACCTCCATGATATTGGAAAGAACCTGGTCCGTATGTTGATGGAAGGCGCGGGATTCACAGTCATTGACCTTGGCACGAATGTGGAATCCGAAACCTTTATTTCCACCATAAAGGAAAAAAATGCCAATCTTCTTGGAATGTCAGCGCTTTTGACCACTACCATGCCGGTGATGAAAGAGGTCATAGGCCTGCTTGAAAAAAATGATTTAAGGGACCGCGTCAAAGTACTCATCGGAGGCGCACCGGTAACAGATGCCTATGCAAAGGAAATCGGCGCAGATGGATATGGCGCGGATGCCGGTTCTGCAGTCCGGATGGCAAAAGCACTTATCCAGAAATAGCAGTTTTTTCATTCTGCCAAAATTTTGAATCTGTCTTTTCAAGACAGGATAAACACTTCCAACCAAAACCAGGGGGAATATACCAATGGCTAAAATATGCAGCAATCAACATTCTTTATTGAGTCCTTATGCAGGCAAGATTTCCGACGGACAGTCCCAGAAACTGTACTGGGCCTGTCTTGAAATACTGGAGAGGACCGGTGTCTGCCTGTATGACCAGGAAGCTGTCGATCTTTTGAAAAATGCAGGAGCGGAGGTAACGGACGGCAATCGTGTCCGTATACCATCAGGCATGGTTGAAAAGGCTTTCAGCACTGTTCCCAAAAATGTTACACTGTATGACCGTAATGGAAAGCGGAAAATGCAGGTCGGCGGCAACCGCAGTTATTTCGGCACCGGATCGGACTGTCTTCACGTGATAGACCACCGCACCGGAGAAAGGCGGCTCGCTGTCCTGAAGGACATTGTCGAGGGCATGACTGTTTGTGATGCACTCGATCATATCGATTTTGTCATGTGCATGTTCTTGCCCTCCGATGTACCCCAGGATATCCTGGACCGGTACGAAATGGAGGCCATGCTCAACCATACCATCAAGCCCATTGTCTATGTGACCACTGAATTTTCCGGGTGTCGTGATGCGGTAAAAATGGCTGAAATTGTGGCTGGTGGCGAGGATGAACTTCGCTATAAGCCTTTTGCATCATGTTATATCAATGTTACCACCGGGCTGCGCCACAATGAAGAGGCATTGCAGAAACTGCTGTACCTGTCCGGCAAGGGGCTGCCCTTCACCTATATCCCGTCCGCCCAGGGGGGAGTTACGGCTCCTATCACCATTGCCGGGACCATGGCGGTCAATAACGCAGGCGTACTGGCAGGCCTTGTCCTGTCCCAGCTCAAGAGGGAAGGGGCGCCATTTATCATGCCGGGATGGGGCGGCAATATGCTGGACATGAAAACCACTATCCAGCCCTATGCCGATCCTGAAAAGCGGGGACAGGCGATTGATTTTGCAAATTATCTCGGATTGCCGACCTTCAGTCTCGCAGGATGCAGTGAATCAAAGATGGTGGACCAGCAGGCAGCGGCAGAAGCTGCCCTGACATTGTTTACAGATGCCATGTTCGGCGGTAACCTGATCCATGATGTAGGGTACCTGGAATCCGGTCTTTCAGGATCATTGCCCCAGCTGACCATCTGCAATGAAATTATAAGCTGGCTTGAAGCTTTTATGAAGGAAACTGAAATCAACGATGATACCCTGGCCTTGGATTTGATAGACGAGGTAGGTCCGGACGGCCAGTATCTGGATAACCCCCATACGCTGAAACATTTCCGTGAACGTTGGTATCCCAAGCTTTTTGACAGGTCCAATTATAACGGCTGGAAGAAAAAAGGTTCAAAAGACCTTGGACAGCGGGCATCCGATTATGTGGACAAGATCCTTGAATCCCACAAGCCCGAACCTCTCGACGCCAAGCTTGCAAAAGAAATACATGCC
>CAYNHL010000016.1:13420-41728 GCA_964397015.1 uncultured Desulfobacterales bacterium
CCGGTTTTGTCGAGGTGTTTTGATTTACCTTTTTCCTGGTACATGATACATTCGTGCTCATATTGAATTTACAGGAGAAAAACCATGCGGATTTCAATTTGTCAGACATCACCGGTGCTTCTTGATTTTAAAACCAATATGGAGACCGTAATTTCACACATTCATGCGTGCAGGGAAAAAGGAGCGGATCTTGTGGTCTTTCCGGAACTGGCCCTGACCGGGTATTTTGTCGGGTTGAATTATCATCACGCAGCTCGGCGTATGGATTCCGTCGATATCCAGAAACTTGCGGCTGCCACCAAAGGCACCGCGGCCGTCATCGGTTTTATTGAAGAATCCCAGTCCATGAATTTTTACAATGCCGCCCTGGTGGCAGTGGACGGGAGGGCTCTTTTTTCCTACCGCAAGTTGAATCTTCCCAACTACGGCGTGTTTGAAGAACGCAAATTTTTTGCCTCTGGAAAACATATCCGTTCTTTCAGGCTCAAGGAATTCAATATATCGGTATTTATCTGCAACGATTTATGGCATCCTTCGCTTCCATATCTTGGAGTGACAGAAAAAGCGGATGTTTTTATTTCCATTTTCAATTCATCACAGGGCTCCATGGGTACCGAGTTCAGCAATATTGAAAGCTGGGAAATCATCAATAAATTTTATTCCCGCGTCTTCGGGATTTATAATATATGTGCAAACCGGGTGGGCAAGGAAAGTCCCGAGGACAAGCGACAGGCATCGGGGGAAGATAAAGAGGCCCTGGAAAAGACGCCTGAAGCATTTTTACTTCCCGAAATCGACAAATCCTACCAGTTCTGGGGAGGCAGCTCCATTATCAATCCATTCGGGCAGGAAATATACAAGGCCCGTTTGTACGAACCCGATGTCATCATGGGAGATGTTTCCAAGGATTTTATACGGCGCAAACGCATCCTGTTGCCCTACCTGCGCAATGACGATCCCTATTTCACACATCGTGAGCTGGACCGGATACTGTTTCGAAAAAGTACAATGGAGGACACAAACAACTGAGAGCCTGCGCTGTCGGGCTTTTAAGGCTGAGCTTAAATCTCTGTGTCTTCTATGATATCTTCAGGCTGCAGCAGGTGTTTGGGCGGTATCGAGTATTTACCTGTCTTCTGGGGCTGTCCCAGCATGTCCACCAGCAGTTCAAGACCCCAGAGGATCATGGACACATCTTCTGTTTTCATGTTTTCAAGCTTGTCGATGAACCGGTGATGGATAGGGGTCGGGGCATCCTTGACAAACTTCAAACCTGCTTCGGTCGTTTCGATGTGGACCTGGCGCCGGTCTTTGCTGATCCTGACACGCTGGACCAGTTTACGTCTTTCAAGCCTGTCGATGATTCCTGTAACAGTGCTGTTATTGATGAAAACGATTTTTGAAAGAGCTCCGATGGCAATCGGGCCGTGATTGGCTACTTCTTTCAGGCAGATCAGCTGGGGCAGGGTAATATGGTATCTTTCCTGCAAGTGTTTGGAATGACGGGACATTTCCTGTACAATCTGACGCAGTCTCATCATGATCTGCATGCTGATGTTTTCTTCCATAAGGGTATCATGCCTTTCGGGTGTGAATACAATTGTTTGATTCTATTACTCTTATACCGGATAATGGCCTGTCATGGCAAGTGTTAAACAATACTGGCTGTCAAAGTAAAAGGCACATTTTTAAATCCCGTCTCCATGACAGGATAAAGGCAAAGAAAGCTTGACGTTTTCAGGAATATCAGACTATATTTTCATTACTTCAACGATTATGACGGGGTCAGGCTCGTTTTGCCCCTCTTAACTCTTAAAGGCTGACGATGTTGCCATACATGAGACCTGTATTATTCAATTTCAAAATATGGTTTACCGGTTTGATCCTTCTTGCCCAGAATATTTGTTCCGGCCCTCCTGCCTTTGCGGCAGAGGCTCTTTCCAAAACAGAACAAGCCTTTTTGAAAAGTAAAAATGAAATTGTCTTTGTAAGCCAGAGCAATTACCCCCCGTTTGAGTTCGTGGACCAGAGCGGTGAGCATACAGGCATGAGCATAGAGCTGGCCAGATGGATAGCGACAGAATTCGGGTTCAAGGCCAGGTTTACAGACACTCATTTTCAGCAGGCTCAGCGTGATGTACTGTCAGGCAGCGCCGATGTCTTGACCAGCCTGTTTTACAGCAAAAAACGGGACCGGGTGTTTGATTTTACCCATATGATTTTCGAGGTGCCGGCATCTGTCTTTGTATCTTCTATCCGGCTTGATATTCTTGGTATTAATGATCTGGAAGGAAAAAGGATAGCCATGCAGGAAGGAGATTATGCCAAAGAATTCCTGGAATCTGAAAATATTTCTTTTTTCCATGTGGAAACTCTTAATTTTATCGAGGCCATTGACAAGGTTATAACAAATGAAGCCGATGCCCTGATCGGAGATGAACAGATTGTCCTTTATGATATTTATAAAAACCAGAAGTCAAACCAGATCAAAAAAGTCGGGATGCCTTTGTATATCGGGCAAAACTGCATGGCAGTATCTGAATCAAACAGCGTGTTGCTCGATATCCTGAACAAGGGCATCAGGGAAGCCCAGAAACAGGGAGTTTTGGACAAGATCAACCAGAAATGGATCGGCACCCGGTACACGAAGGATGAATCTGTTTTTTCCAAATATTTTGCTCATGTCGCCCTGGCTGCCGGACTGATTGCCGGATTAGCCGTGCTGATCTGGCTGTGGAATGTTCGGCTGCGGAATGCTGTCCGGATCAAGACAAAGGTATTGATGGAACGTGAGCGAGCGCTGGTGAAAAATGAGCAGAAGCTCAAAGCCATACTGGAGGCAAGTCCCGATCCCATGGTGCTTTATGATTCCAAAGGTCATCCACAGTATCTGAATCCCGAGTTTACCAAGGTTTACGGCTGGACCCTCGATGAACTCAAACAAAAGAAGATACCCTATGTACCTGAAGAAGAAGAGGAATTGACCAGGCTGAAGATCAAGGAAATATATAGTTCAGGTGTGCCGCTGACATTTGAAACCCGCCGCTATACCCGGGATAAAAAACTTCTGGATGTCATTTTAAGCGCAGCTATAACCAAAAACGACCAGGAGGAGCCTGACGGGCTTGTGGTAAACCTGACCGATATCAGTGAAAAGAAAAGACTGGAAGCACAGATTGAACAGACCCAGAAAATGGAATCCCTCGGTACGCTTGCCGGAGGGATTGCGCATGATTTCAACAACCTGTTGAGCGGTATTTACGGCTACCTGGACCTGGCCTTGAAAAAGACAACCGAGCCAACGGTTGCCCGGTATATCACCAAGGCATTTCAATCATCTGACAGGGCAAAGGGATTGACTCACCAGCTTTTGACCTTTTCCAAGGGTGGTGCTCCGGTAAAAACCATCGAACCTCTGGTCCCGTTTCTGCAGGAAACCACCCGGTTCGCAATGAGCGGAGCAAGTGCCTCCTGCAAATTTAATATCCAGGATTCACTGTGGATGTGTGACTACGACAAGAATCAGATTGCCCAGGTTGTCGACAATATCGTTATAAATGCCTGCCACGCCATGCCTTCTGGCGGTATGGTGACAGTTACCGCGGTCAATCTGAAAATTTCTGAAAAAGAACATCCTTTGCTGTCACCCGGAGCGTACGTTAAAATTTCCATTGCCGATACCGGTATCGGAATACCCCGAAAATATTTAAGCCGTATCTTTGATCCCTTTTTTACTACCAAGCAGAAGGGCAGCGGTCTTGGACTTGCCACTTCCTATTCCATTGTCAAGCGCCACGGGGGCACCATAGAAGTCTCATCTGAACCTGAAACAGGGACCTGTTTTGATATTTATCTGCCGGCCACCGGTGAATCAGGCGGTCCTTTGGGCAGACAAAGTGACATAGACTTTCAGGGAAGCGGTACCGTGTTGATAATGGATGATGAAACATCCATCTGTGAAATGCTGTCTGAAATGATTTCCATGATGGGATTTTCAACCGTCATTGCCCACGATGGTAAAACAGCGGTTGATCTTTTCAAAACCCGTCATGCACAAAAGGACCCGTTTTCCGCCATTATCCTGGATTTGACAGTTCCCGGGGGTATGGGAGGAAAAAAAGCAGTGGAAAAAATACGGGAACTTGATCAGACAATTCCTGTATTTGTTTCCAGCGGCTACTCTGAAGACGCTGCCATTGCAAACCCTGAACATTTCGGGTTTACCGCCAGCCTTGAAAAGCCCTTTTCCCTGTCCGAACTGTCCAGGACCTTTGCACTCCACCTTTAAAAAATACCTTGTGCTATAAGCAGCAGCACAGCTGAAAGAGATGCAATGGAACAAAGGGTTGAAAAAACGATGGCAGCAGAAGCAAGATTCGTGTCAGAACCCATTTGCGATGACAATACATAGATGGCAGTGGAGGTTGGAAGACAAAAGAAGATCATGCCGACCTGGAAGCCCGCTTCGTCAACGCCGTACAGCTTTAGACACGCATACCCAGTAACAGGCAGAAGGATCAGCTTGAACGCACTTGAAATAACGGCAAGCCGAAAATATCCTTTCATGTTTCCAAATGAAAATGCGCTGCCTATGGACAAAAGCGCAAGGGGGAGTGTCGTCATGGACATCAGGCTGAAGGCATTGTCAATGAAAAGGGGAAGCTTTATACCGAGGCGGTAAACGAGGATTCCAGTGCAGCAGGCAATTATCAGCGGGTTGGAGACAATGGCTCCTGCCAGGTGTTTCAATCGGTCACGGGGGGTGTACCTGGAGGTGGAAAACCAGATCAGAACGCTGACGGACAGAACATTTATCACCGGGATGGCAAATCCGATGAGGATACCGAACAGCAGTACGCTTTGTTCATCCAGAACCGTAAGTACAATCGCCATGCCGATATAGGTATTGAAGCGATAGCAGCTTTGTGAAAAACTGCCTGCTTCAAACGGGGTCACCCGGCCAATAACAAGGTAAAGCGTGCTGAAAGCAAAAACGATTATCACGGCCGTAAGAGCTGCGGCCGGAAGGGAAAGATCGATGGCCTGTCCGGACGGATTTTGACTTATTTTCCAGAAGAGCATGGCAGGAAAAAAAATATAATACACCAGCTTGTCGGATGCGGCAAAGAATTCACGAGGGATAAATCCCGACAGCTTTAACAGCCGCCCTGTGAAGATCAAAACGAAAATTGGAAACAGGCTGTTGATGACAATCATGAAGCAGGGTCCTGCTTTGTGTTCACTTCAATGGCTATATGGTCGTACTGGGTAATACCTTTCACCATGTCCCTGTAATAGGCAGGACCATGATTCTCGTTTGTTTCAATGGACATGACAAGGAATTTGCCGTTTTCCGAGATATGCCAGAGCCGGATGTCTTTCACCCGGGTCGATCCTGATTCAACCGCTGATTTGAGAGAATCGATCTCCGATGCAAAGTCTCCTTTGTCCAGCAGGATGGTGCTGGTCTGCCGCAGGAGGCCGATGGCCCACCTGGATACCAGCAGCGCCCCTAAAATGCCTACAAGGGGGTCTGCCCAGATGAAATGGAAATATTTTGCCGTCAGCAGTGCTGCGATGGCAAGTACCGATGTCAGCGCATCGGCAATTACATGCAGGTATGCTGCCGTGAGATTGTGATCATGATCATGGTGCCCGTGGGAATGTGACTGGACAGGGCCGACATTTCCTTTCCGCAGGATAAAAGCGGAAACGATATTGATCCCCAGGCCGATGACAGCAACGATAATGGCTTCGTTAAACATGATGTCAACCGGGAATACAAGACGCCTGACAGATTCAACGGCCATGGCTCCTGCAGCTGTCAACAGCAGGATGGCATTGGTATAACCGCCTAAAACCCCGATTTTACCCGTGCCGAAAATGAATTGGGGGTTGTTTTTATTTTTCCTGGCAAAAATATAGGCGGCAAGGGTTATAAACAGGGCAATGGCATGGGTTCCCATGTGAATGCCGTCGGACAAAAGGGCCATGGAACCGCTTATGATACCGGCAATGATTTCGACAACCATGGTCAGCAGAGTAATGATCACAACAATGAGTGTTATTTTCTCGTTCCTGTGCGGCCGAGGAATGTCCTGTCCGGTTGTCATATGCTCCTCGATGGTACCATGGTTTGATTTTGTGCCCGCCTGGATTCCATAATACTGTAAATACGGTTCGTGTTCAAGCGCAATTGGTTCTTGTCGCCCGGTTTCGATTCAGGGCTTGCGAAACCGGGACAGACTGCTTATATTTGTACAAGGCATGAAATAAATACAATAATTTGCCTGGTATAACAGGCAATTCATTTAATTAAAAAGGAACCCTCATGAAAGAGATAATTTTTGTTCTGCTGTTTGTCGGGGTGTATCTGCTGCTGCAACTGTATATCCTTCCAAAAATGGGAATATCCACCTGACTGCGGCAATCCTGCCAGGTGGCGGAAAAAAAAACCGAATTCCCAATCAATCAAGAACGCGTGGATAAAAAATAAAAAAGGACCTGCCCGGAATTTTACCGGGCATCCGCGTATACAGGCTCCCAACCCATGTTATCAATCAGGGCGTTCATTCTCTCCAGATCCTGGTTGTGTTTAAAGGAGGAAAATGCACAGTCGTTTTTGGTAACCCCTGCTTTCAGAGCCTCTGCTGCAACATTCCTGGCCACGTTGACAGACACATCCTTGAGTTTGTCAAGGGGCGGGCATAAAATTCCCTTTTCCAGGTCGCCAGGGTCGATATAGGCCGCAACGGCATGAGCGGCAGCGGAAAAGAACACCGGAAGCACTTCGGTCGCTCCAGATGCAACTATCCCAAGACCTACGCCTGGGAAAATAAAGGCGTTGTTCATCTGTCCGATCCTGATTACCTCATTTTTGCAGGTCACGGGTTCAAACGGACTGCCTGTGGCTGTCAAGGCCCTGCCGCCGGTCCATTTATATATATCGGCGGGCAGTGCTTCCGCCATGGCGGTAGGGTTGCTCAGCGGCAGAATGACCGGCCGGTCTGAATTGGCCATGGCCGCATCGATGATTTCTTTTGTAAAGCAGCCGGGCTGGCCGGATGTTCCGATAAGAACCGTTACCTTTTCATTGATCACGGCGTTTAAAAGTGTGTTGTCTTCAGGAGTTTTAAGCCAGGCCAGGCGCTGTGGATCCTTGGCGAATTTTATTTTGTAGCTTTCGATTTCACGGTCTGACGTGACGATACCTCGGCTGTCCAGGGTAAAAATCCGGTCGGCGGCCTTTTCTCTTGAAAGGCCGTTTTCCATCAGCTCGGTCTGGATCTGTTCGGCAATGCCGATACCTCCAGCTCCTGCGCCATGCACCAGGAATACCTGTTTTGTGATTGATTCTTTCTTTATCTTCATGGCCGCTATGATACCTGCAAGTGCAATGGCCCCGGTACCCTGAATATCGTCGTTGAAAGAGATCAGTTCATGTAAATAGGCATCCCTGATGGTAAAGGCGTTCTGTTTGGAAAAATCTTCCCATTGGCACAGTGCGTTGGGAAAAACCCGCTTGAAAGCTTTTGCGAATTTTTTCAAAAAGATCAGGTAGTCGTCATCTTTGAGCCGAGGGTGTTTCCAGCCCAGGTATTTGACGTCATTCAACAGGAGCGAGTTGTCCGTCCCGACATCCAGGGAGATGGGCAGGCAGTGCCAGGGGGCGATACCGGCTCCCTGGGTATACAGCATAAGCTTGCCAAGACAGATTGCAATTCCGCCCGCGCCCTGGTCCCCGATACCCAGAATGCCCTGGTTGTCCGTAACAACTGCAACACGTATATCCTGGTGGGTATGATTTCTCAAGATCTCTTCGGCGTAATCTATATTGCCGGGATAAAGGTGAATGCCATGGGCTTTTCTGAACATGGATGAATACTGCTGGCAGGCAAGTCCGACTGTAGGGGTATAGATGATGCTCAAAAATTTCGGAATATTGCTTGCTATTACCGCGTGGGCCAGGACAACGTTGCGGTCAAACAGGCTGCGGATATAAATGAATTTTTCAATATCGGTTTCCTTGGCATCGATGATGTCAAGGCTGCTCTGGATCTGTTCGGAAAGGGTTTTTACCCTTGGGGGCAAAAATCCCGTGAGTTTGAGTTTTTTTCGTTCTGCCTCGGTAAAGGCAGTGCCCTTGCTGATATCATTGTACCTGAGAATGTCATATCCCCTGATGTTTATTTTTATGCCGGTGGTCTGGCCGTATTCGCCGTACTCAAATTCGTAATGATTGATTTCCATTTTTCAAATACCTTAAAGTTGAAATAAAATTAAAACACAGGGGCATTGCATATCATATCCAGTTTGAAAAGTGAACTGGAAATGAAGGATTTTCACCCAGTGAAAGCGATTTAGTGAATCAGGTTTTATCTATTTTGTCCGAAAGGATCAAGCGGAGTACATACGGCAGTATTCCTCCGTTCCTGTAATATTGCACTTCTATATCGGTGTACAGCATGACGTTGACATCAAAGGTTATCCGGGCATCGCCCCTGAGGGCTGTGACGGTTAGCGTACCGCCAGGTGTGATATTGTCAAGTCCGTCGATATCAAATGTTTCTTCCCCTGTCAGATCCAGGGTTTTATATGTATCGCCGGTTTTAAACGTCAATGGCAAAACTCCCATACCCACCAGGTTGCTTCGGTGAATACGTTCAAATGACTGGGCAATTACGGCTTTGATTCCCAGCAGGTTTGTGCCCTTGGCCGCCCAGTCCCTCGATGAACCGGTTCCATATTCTTTTCCTGCAAAAACAAGCAGTGGCACATGTCTTTTCTGGTAGGTCATGGATGCATCAAAAACATAGCTCTGCTCCTGTTCCGGAAAAAGTCTGGTCATGCCTCCGGGCAGATCGGACAAGGTGTTGTCAATGCGTATATTGGCAAAGGTTCCGCGCATCATGACCTCATGGTTGCCCCGCCTGGAACCATATGAATTAAACTCTTCGGGCAGGATTTCGTTTTTTGTAAGGTACTGGCCTGCAGGATAATTTACCGGAATGGCTCCGGCAGGGGAAATATGGTCTGTGGTGACCGTGTGCCCCAGAATCAAAAGGGGGCGTGCCTCCCTGATCGGCTCGATTTCAGGCGGTACAGCTGTGAAATCGGCAAAAAACGGTGGGTTCCTGATATACTGGGAGTCTGGATCAAAGGAAAAAGTTGCGCTTTTTTCAACATGGAGGTCCTGCCACAGCTTTTCACCGGTAAAAACAGTACTGTACAGGTCATGAAAAGCTTCCCGGTGTACATGGCTGTTCACCAGCTGTTCGATTTGATCGGTATCTGGCAGGATGTCTGAATAAAATACAGGAGTGCCGTCATGGGAATATCCAATGGGTTCGGTGTCAAAATCAATGTCTATTCTGCCGGCAAGTGCATACATGACAACCAGGACAGGAGACATCAGGAAATTGCCGCGTGTCAACTGGTGAACCCGTGCTTCAAAATTCCGGTTACCGGACAAAACCGCCATCACATCCAGTTTATTCTTTTTTACCTCTTTTTCGACATCAGTATCCAGTGGTCCGGAATTGCCGATACATGTGGTACATCCAAAACCCACGTTGTTGAATCCAAGTTTTTCAAGAAAGGGCAAAAGCCCGCTTTTTTCAAGGTAATCGATGACAACCCTCGATCCCGGTGCAAGGGAAGTCTTGACAAACCATGGAATTTCGAGGCCCTTTTCAACAGCGTTCCTTGCAGCCAGGCCGGCACCGATCATGAGCGCGGGATTTGATGTGTTGGTGCAGGAGGTTATGGCGGCAATGACTATGCTGCCATGGGCCAGTGGCATTTTATCGGGCCGGAAGGCTGCCATGTCCTCTACGGGTCTTTTTATATGAAACTGTTCTGTGGCCTGTTCTTTGACCTGTTTGAGCGGTATGCGGTCCTGGGGCTTTGACGGGCCGGCGACCGAGGGAACGACTAAAGCCAGGTCAATGTCTATGGTACGGGCAAACTGTATATCGTCGGTGTACCTGTTGAATATTCCGCATGTCCTGCAGTAGACTTCGACCAGGTCTGCAGCCTCTTTCCGGCTGGTGAGCTTCAGGAAGGAAATGGTCTCTTCATCCACCGGGAAAAACCCGGCTGTTGCACCGTATTCCGGAGCCATGTTTGCAATGGTGGCCCGGTCGGTCAAAGAAAGCGCTTTCAGTCCTGGACCGGTGTACTCCACTATTTTTTCCACCACATTTTCATTTCTCAAAACCTGGGTGATGTAAAGCACAATGTCTGTAGCGGTAATTCCAGGCCCGGGCCTGTTGATGAAATTGACCCCGATCACCTCGGGCAGTGTCATGAAATAGGGCTGCCCGAGCATGACCGCCTCGGCTTCGATGCCGCCGACACCCCAGCCGAGGACACCTAAGCCATTGATCATTGTCGTATGGGAATCGGTTCCGACAAGGGTGTCAGGAAATGCCGTCATTCCGGATGCCGTTTTTCGTGTCGATACCACACTGGCCAGGTATTCCAGGTTTACCTGGTGGCAGATACCGGATTCAGGCGGGACCACCCTGAAATTGTCAAAACTTTTCTGTGCCCATTTCAGCAGCTGGTAACGTTCTTTGTTCCGCTGGTATTCTTTTTTTGCATTCAGGCGGGCCGCATCTTTTTCCTTATAATGATCCACCTGGATAGAATGATCGATTACCAGGTCCACCGGGATCAGAGGGTTGATTTTTTCTGGATCCAGTCCCTGTTTTGCCACGGCATCCCGCATGGCTGCAAGGTCCACGACAGCGGGCACTCCGGTAAAATCCTGCATCAGTACCCGTGAAGGAAAAAAAGGAATCACTCCGGACCCGGCACTGCCGTTATTCCTGGTGATGTTCTGTATATCCGATTCCGTTACCTGACCGGTCCCGGCATGCCTGAGCATGTTTTCCAGCAGTATCCTCAAGGAAAACGGCAGGGAAGATACGGTGACATGGCCCTGCTCCTCAAGGGCCATGATATTGTAAATATCGTACTTTGTATGGTTTACAAGGATCTGCTGCCGGGTATTCGAAAATGTCATGGGACTTTCTCCATTATGGTTTCACGGGTTGAAAAATGCATTCAGCAGATTAATATGAAACGTGAAAAAAGTCCAGACACCGGGCAGGGATCAGGTTGTTTTTTTCTGTTCTTCTTTTCTCAAATCCTTTCTCAATACTTTCCCGACATTGGACTTGGGCAGTTCGGAACGAAAATCGACCTCAACCGGCAGTTTGTATGTAGCCAGTTTTTCCTTGCAGTATGACAAAAGTTCTTCTTTTGTCATATCCTGTCCGTCCTTGAGAACGATAAATGCCTTGGCCGCTTCTCCACGGGTAGGATGGGGAATTCCGACACAGCAGGCTTCGAGTATTTTGGGATGTTCGAACAGGACTTCTTCGATATCCCTTGGATAGACATTGTATCCTCCTGATATGATCATGTCTTTTATACGGTCCACGATATAGAAATATCCGTCCTCGTCCATTGTGGCGATATCACCGGTACAAAGCCAGCCTCCGTCTATAAGGGTTTTTGCGGTTTCATCCGGACGGTTGAGGTATTCTCTCATGATTTGCGGGCCTTTGAGTAACAGTTCCCCTGTTTCACCAACCGGCACGTCCCGGGTTTTATCTTCAAGGTCGACAATCCTGCACTCTGTTTCCGGGATCGGGATACCAATGCTGCCCTGTTTGCGGGTACCGTAGAAGGGGTTGACATGGGTGACGGGAGTTGATTCGGTAAGCCCGAACCCCTCGACGATAATGGATCCGGTTTTCTGCTGAAAATTGTTGATCACTTCCAGCGGCAAAGGCGCACTGCCTGAAAAGCAGCCCTTGATGGATGTCAGGTCCGTGTTTTCTATATCCGGATGATTCAGCAGGCCGATATACATGGTGGGTACCATCGGGGCAAAGGTTACTTTTGACCGGCTTATGGCTTCAAGCAGGGGTTCGGGCTGGGGTTTGGGCACCAGCACGTTGGCCCATCCCATGTATATGGCGAAATTCATGGAAACCGACATGCCGAAAACATGGAAAATCGGCAGTGCACCAAGCATGATTTCCTCTCCTTTCTTGAAAGAGGGGAACCAGGCCCTTAACTGCTGAATCTGGTAACTGATATTACGGTGAGTCAATACAACGCCTTTTGACACACCGGTCGTACCTCCGGTGTACTGATACATGGCCACGTCGTCAAGGGTGACAGGCGGCGGTGAGTGGTCGGGTTCATTGTCGGCAAGGACATCTTTGAATGCAAAAAGGTCACTGGCCGGAGTGACATCTTTTGCCAGGCCTTTTTTCTTTGCAACAAGCGGGAACAGCAGTCTTTTGATGAACGGAAGATAATCCCCGATAGAGGTATATACAATGGTTTTGATGTTTGTTTTTTTCCTTAGCTCGACCATGCGGTCGGCAAGAAGATCCAGGGTTATCAGGAAAACTGAACCTGAATCCGTGAACTGGTGTTCAAGTTCCCGGTCCGAATACAGAGGGTTGTTCAATACTACAACACCGCCGATTTTCAAGGTGGCGTAGTAGGCGACGACGCATGGAATCACGTTGGGCAGCAGGATGGCAACGCTGTCTCCTTTTTTGACACCGAACTTTTTCAGGGCTGCGGCAAAACGTGCAACCATGTCGGTAAGTTCTGTAAAGGTGATGGAATATCCCTGGAAAACAAGGGCCGTGTGATCAGGAAATTCCCTGGCAGAGGTTTCAAGGAACTGGGGAACCAGTGTGTCTGTAAAGTTGATTTTCGGCTGCACCCCTTCTTCATAGGACTTCAGCCAGATTTTCTGTGCATAAGGATTTTGTTGTGACACGACCATTCTCCTTTGATAATTGTGTTCAGTTTATAAGAATCACTTTTATTCTTTGATAATAATAAATTGGAACCGGTGTCAAGGAAAATAATCGCATACTGACTTATTGCAGGTTATAAGTTACCAATCAGGCTTGAAATTTGCCATAATACTGTGATAGTAGATTCGCCATGAAAGTAATCAAAATAGGAGGCGGATGCCTCAAAGACGGAAAATCGGCAAGAAAAATCATGGAACTTGTGGCCTTAAAAGGCCCGGGCCATGTTTTCGTGGTGTCTGCGTTCGGCAAGATAACTGATCTGCTTATTTCGGGAGTTGATCTTGCCCTGGAAAATGAAGCACATATTCCCGGGTTCATGAAGAATATCGTTCAGCGGCACCACTGCATTGTCGATGATCTGGTGGATGATCCTGCACGAATTGCGGCTTTGAAAGACAGTCTTGGCGCCATGTTCGAAAAGATGGAGAGATACTATTACGGTATAAGTTTCACCCGTGAAGCCACGCCCAGGATGAAAGACATCATTACAAGTTTCGGTGAGCGCCTTTCCGCTGTCGTTATATCAGGAACCCTTTCCGGCATGGGATCCTGCAGTGAATACATAATGCCCCATGAAGCCGGAATTCTTACGGACGGAAAGTTCATGGATGCCACGGCTGCCATGAAACCGACAGCCCAAAACCTTTACCCATTGATCCATTCCATGATGACGTCGGATAAAATACTCGTCATTCCCGGGTTTTTCGGAAGGAGCAAAGAAGGGGAGATCACGACTTTCGGCCGTGGTGGAAGTGACTATGCTGCTGCTGTCGTAGCCGCCGCCATCAGGGCGGATGTCCTCGAAATATGGAAGGATACCGAAGGATTCATGACGGCAGACCCTGATAATATCCCTCATTGCCGGTTGATTCCGAGGCTGACCTATGAAGAGGCTGCGGAACTTGCATATACCGGTGCGGGCATCCTTCATCCCAGAACAGTAGAGCCGATCCGCACTTCCGGGATCGGCATTGCCATCAAGAACACTTACAACCCGGAAGCACCCGGCAGCCTGATTACAGCAGATGCCGTCACCACGGACAAGGTAGTGAAGAGTGTTTCCTATACCCTGGATGTATCCATACTGAAAATATATGCATCAGGGGTAGGCGCGCGGTATGGGATCCTAAGCCAGATAACCGGGGCCCTGGCTGACGGCGGTATCAATATCAGATCAGTTGTAACGTCCCAGACATGTATCAGTCTGCTGCTGGCCAGAAATGACCTGGCTGTGAGTTTTGACCTGCTCAGGAAAATAAAACCCAGGCCCTATCGAAAACTCCAGAAAATTACCGACATGGCTCTTGTCAGTATAGTGGGAGACGGCCTGCAGCGCAGCCGTGGAATTGCCGCCAGGTGTTTTTCAGCCGTATCTGGAGCAAAGGTCAATATTGAGATGATTTCTTTTGGAGCATCTGCGGCGGCATTGTATTTTCTGGTAAAGGAGAGGGCTCTGGATAAAACCGTCAAAGCTCTGCACGCGGCTTTTTTTGAATAATGCAGATCATTGGATTGTTTTAATTCAGGAGCCCGCCGGATCTCCGTTTTTTTGAAACCAGGCTTTTCCCCATCAGCCATCCGGCCAGCAATACACCTACACCTGCCATGAACCATTTTATCATACCGGTTTTCAATTGATTATCCACCCGTGATTCCATTTCGGTAATCCGGCTGGAAAGATCTTTGTTCTTTTTGGCAAGGTCCTGGTTCTCAGCCTGGATTTCAAGGACATTCCTGGAATTTTTGACCAGCGCATCATGGGCTTTTTGAATCTCGCCGGCTGTCTCAATGGCTTTTTCTTTTTCACTCCGGGCGGCTTCAAGCTGTGATTCAAGGGCCTTTATCCTGCCCGACAATGTTTTTTGCAATTCATTATACCGGGATTCAAGGGTTTTATTCTGTTCCAACAGAGCCTGTATCCGTGATTCCAGCGTGGCAATCTTTTTTTCAAGGTTTTCTATGACAACGGGTTTTGGGATTTCATCCACAATGTATTTTTTTTCAACCCATCCTGCGGAACCATCTTTGGTTCGAACCTTCAGATAGTCATTTCGCTCTTCAATAACAGTCACAGGGTCATTGCTTTTCAACACTTTTTCAACCGGAAAATGCTCCCCTGGACCCTCACGCAGGGTTAACAGCAATGTGTCTGTGACATACCGGGTTTCTGCAAGGCAATACTGGGAAACCACGATCCCGGTCAAAAGGATAATACTCAAAAACAAACAGATCTTTCTCATTTTATGATTTCCTCCACAGTTTTATAGTTCAATACCAATACTGGTCGCATTTTACAATACCCTGGTTTGGTTCATCATTAAAAAAAATGCTTGCAAAGAACCGGTATGAAAGGTATCAGGATGCTATTATGATTCTGCAGCAGGAACGGAAAGAAATAGTCGATTTTGGTATCCGGATGTGCCGGGCCGGTTTGACCACCGGTACGGGCGGCAATCTCAGCAGATTCTGTCCGGATTCGGACCGTATTGTCATTACTCCGAGCGGTGTTCCCTATCAGGACATGCAGCCGGCTGATGTGCTGGTGGTCACTCCTGACGGGACAATTGTTGACGGATGTCAAAAACCTTCCAGTGAAGCCGGATTTCACCTGGCCCTTTACAGCAGCCGGCCTGATATACTGGCTGTTGTCCACACCCATTCGGTCTATGCAACCACTTTTGCGTGCCTGAACAAAGAAATCCTGCCTGTACACTACCTGGTCGGTTTTGCCGGAGACAGAGTTCCTGTGGCACCCTATGCCACTTATGGTACAAAGGCTCTTGCCGGCAGCATTATCGACACGATCGAAGATTACAATGCGGTTCTCCTGGCAAATCACGGGCTGGTGGCAGTAGGAGCGAACCTGACGGCTGCTTTCAATGTAGCCGAGGAGATCGAGTTTGCCGCCCGTGTATACTACCAGACACTGGCCATTGGAGACCCGGTGGTTCTGACCTCAGAGCAGATGGCCCTGGTGATCGAAAAATTCAAGAACTATGGACCTGCGCAATCATGAACCAGTCCTTTTTTCTCAAAGTGTGCCTTCGCAATATCACCAACGGACTTATCCAGGGGCTTTCCAGCTTTTCCCGTCAAAGCTCCGCCGCGGTTATTTACGCCGCCCAGCCGTTCGACCCTGTGAGCATTTACGATCCCCACCATATACTCAAGGGTCACGAGGTCAAGATCAAGGAAATATATCTGGATACAAACATGGAATGGCGCCGGAAAGTTGAGGATACTTTGTCCAGGCAGCCGGAAGGATATGTCGCATTCTGTCATGACCTGGAACTGGCCGGGCTTATATCCTTCGGGGGGTGTTCCCATTCTTTTTTTTACCAGATGTGGGTGACTGAACATCATCCTGACATGTTCTGTGTCGAACCGACCAGGCGCTGGCTCGAGCAGGCGGCATCCCTTCTTGCGGCTGATTACGCCTGCCGGAGCCTGGAAATCAATTCATCGGACCATGTACTGAAAAATTATGCATTGCAGGCCATTGCAGATTACATTATCGATGAACGGGACGGCCACCTGGATTGTGACAGCAAGATATTGATCGCACCGATTCTAAGGGATATCCTGCAGATCAGCAAGGCCAGGGAAGAGGGCGCCTGGCCCAGGGGAACGCTGTTCTTCACCGATCCCTACCGGATTCCCGAAATTTTGTTCATTACAAAAATACAGCCCAATGACCGCCCGGTTATCAGCAATGTCAAACATGTCAGAAAACTGTTGATGGCGGTTGAAAATTCAGACAGAAAACTGGTGTCAGACGGATGCACCATTGTCGGGATTACGGAATGCCAGCTTCCGGATTATGTGGTTGCAGCGGAGTATAACGGGGATTTCGGATTTTTGAAACTGGGCACAAAGCCCATCTGCTCATTTTTCGGCGGCACTTTTCATTCCACGACCCGGAGAGCCAAGATGGTGGAACTCGAGGAAATTCTGCTGGATTCACATATCGATCCCCAGATATCCACATTGCTGTTCCAGATCGTATCCCGCCTGGTCCATCATGCCGGCCTGAACCGTCATGGCTGCACGCTGGTGGTAGATCTGGGTCTTTGTGATCTTCGCTTGTCCGGCCACCTGCTGAATCCCGGCCTCGATCTGCTTGACCCCGGATGTATCGATCTTGCCTGCTCACTATTGAAAATTGACGGCGCGGTGCATATCAAGACCGATCTGGCTGTTCACGGGTTCGGATGTCTCCTGGATGGAAAAGCCGTTCCCTGGGAAAACCTGGCCAGGGGGGCCCGGTATAATTCAGCCCTGCGCTTTTCAGCAGACAACCCCGGTACTGTAATTGTGGTTGTTTCTTCTGACAGGCCGGTTTCGATAATTTACCGCGGGATTGAAGTTAACGCTTTCAGCGCCTGGCGACCCCTGTTTACAAAGACGCCGGATCCTGTTCTTCTGAAAACTTATCTTAACGGAGTTGCATAATGTCAAAACATCATCAAAACCATAACCACCATGACCACAGTCATAGTCACAGTCATGATCATGGAACTGAACTGCCTTTTGAAAAAAAGCTCGAAGCCCTGTTCGGCCACTGGATAGATCACAATGACAGCCACAAGGAAAGCTACCTGTCATGGTCTCTAAAAGCGTCATCCCACGAGCAGCTCGCCCCGGTCGCCCGGATACTGGAGGATGTCGCAGGGCTGTCGGACCAGGTGACAAAGAAGCTCGAACAGGCGCTTTCCATTGTCAAATCCATGAACAGCCCGGAATCATAAGCCTGGATATGACACTGGAACATCTTGCAGGGCAGAGACTGATGGTGGGTTGTGACAGCACCTTTTTTGACCAGGAGCTTGAATACCTGATCCGGGACCTTAGGATCGGTGGGCTTGTGCTGTTCTCCAGAAATATCCAGTCACCTGAACAGACAAGACAAATGTGTGATCAGGCCCAGGCTTATGCCGCAGGCCACGGCCTGTTTCCCCTTATCATCGCCGTGGACCAGGAAGGCGGACAGGTCGAACGATTCAAGGAGCCGTTTACCCGCTTTAAGGGAAACCCCTTTATCCAGACACAGGAACAGGCCGATGACTTTGCCCGGATCGTATCGGGGGAGCTCAAACAGGCAGGGATCAACATGAATCTGGCACCGGTACTGGACGTGGCTTTTGAACCGGACAGCGTCATGAAAAACCGGTCTTTTGGAGCTGATCCGCAACAGGTGGCCAACCTGGGATGCCGGGTGATCAAAGGCCTGCAGGCACATGGTATCATGGCTGTTGCCAAGCATTTTCCCGGAATAGGGAGAACATCTCTGGATTCCCATATAGAGATGCCGGTACTCGATATCGACAGGCAGGTCCTGGCAAAGACCGATATGCTGCCTTTTACCATGGCCGCCAGGACGGGTGTGGCTGGCATCATGCTGTCTCATATACTGTATCCCGGGCTTGATAAAACCTGGCCGGCAAGCTTGTCTCCCGGCATTGCAGACGGTCTTTTGAGAAATACAATGGGATATGACGGGGTGATCATGACAGATGACCTGGATATGGGTGCTGTCCGCTTTGACATGCAGTCCGTCATCCGGCAGGTTCTTTTGTCCGGAATTGACATGATATTGATCTGTCATAAAGGGCCTGCCATACAGGCTGCGTTTGATGAAATAATGGAACAGCTGTCAACTGTTCCAGCCTTCCTGGAATCTGCAAAAAAGTCTGCTGCCCGTATCAGGTCCCTTAAAAAAAGGTATCTGGGATCAGACATTCAAAAGCCTTGAAAATACATCTGAATCCAGATCACAGGTCTGCTTGTTTTGAATCATGTAAAATCCACGGGCGGCAATCATTGCCCCGTTATCAGTGCATAATTCTGCGGGCGGGACCTTTATGGACAGGCCGTGCTGTTTTACGTCCGATATCAGTCGGCCGGCAAGGCTCCGGCTGGCAGCCACTCCGCCGGTAAGGGCAATGGTGCTGCAACCTGCCTTTTTTGCCGCCTGTATCAGTTTGTGTGAAAGGACATCAAATACCGCGTTCTGGAACGCTGCCGCAATATTCTTTTTATCCTGTTCACCTTGAACCGGATATGTTTCAAGGTGTCTCATCACTGCTGACTTCAGGCCGGAAAAGCTGAAATCAAGGCTGTCTTTTTCCAGAAATATCCTGGGAAAAGCGGTTTTGATCGGTTGACCTGTACGGGCCATGCTTTCGATTACCGGGCCACCGGGATACCCGAGACCAAGCATTTTGGCCACCTTGTCAAAGGCTTCTCCAGCCGCGTCATCCCTGGTCTGGCCCATGCACTCCAAATGATCGAAAGAGGTGACATGATAAATATTGGTATGCCCGCCGGATACCACAAGGGCGACAAAGGGGAACTTTGGGGGATCAGGGGTGAGAAAAAGGGAAAAAATATGGGCCTCGAGATGGTTGACTCCGGCCAGGGGCAGGTTCCTGGCCCAGGCAAAGGATCTGGCAAAACAGAATCCGACCAGCAGGGCACCCAGCAGCCCGGGGCCCTGAGTGGCAGCGACACCTTCAATGTCATCAGCAGTTATGCCGGCCTTTTCAAAAGCCTGCTCCACCACCGGAGAGACGGCCTCGATGTGCATGCGGGATGCCAGCTCGGGCACCACCCCGCCGTACTGGCTGTGAACGTCCACCTGGGAAGCTATGATTGAAGACAGTATTGTATCGCCGTTTTTGACAACAGCGGCAGCTGTTTCGTCACAGGAAGATTCAATTCCGAGAATCAGCATGCAGTCCGGACTATACCCATTCCACCTGTGCATCACTGGCGGTTCTCGATGCAACTTCCCCTATCAGGTAGGCCTTTTCATCCATTGCGCCAAGGCGGTCCATAACTTCCTGTACCGAGTCATCAGGAACGACCAGGATCATGCCGATACCGTTGTTGAAGGTTCGCTTCATTTCAGCGTCCGTCACTCCCCCTTCAGTCTGCAGGATGTGGAAAATGGGCGGTATATCCCAGCTGCCGGATTTTATCAATGCTTTGCAGGCATCGGGGATAATTCTGATAATGTTGTCATCTATGCCTCCACCGGTAATGTGGGCAATACCGCGTATGGGAAGATCGCGCAGCAGGCTCAAAACAGCGGATGCATATATTTTTGTAGGAGTGAGCAATACCTCCCCGAGAGAAGTGTCAAGGTCATTGAGCCTTGTTGTTACATCATACCGGCATTTTTCAAAGAAGATACGGCGCACCAGGGAAAACCCGTTTGAATGGAGCCCGGAAGACGAGATGCCGATCAACTTGTTGCCGTTCCGGATATAGGAACCGTCAATGATCTTGTTGTTATCTACCAGCCCCACTGCAAAACCGGCAAGGTCGTATTCTCCTTTCTGGTAGAGGCCTGGCATTTCTGCCGTTTCTCCGCCGATAAGCGAGCAGCCGGACATGGAACATCCCTTGGCAACGCCCTTGATAACAGCCTCGGCCACTTTGGTGTCAAGATGACCCACAGCAAGGTAGTCCAGGAAAAACAGCGGTTTGGCCCCCTGGACGAGGATATCGTTGACGCACATGGCCACCAGGTCGATGCCGATGGTATCATGACGGTCCATCATGAAAGCGATTTTCAGCTTCGTTCCCACACCATCTGTGGCAGATACAAGTACCGGGCTGGATATATTGGAAAGATTCAGGGAATACAACCCCCCGAAGCCGCCTATTTCTCCCATTACGCCGGTCCGGGGTGTGGTTCCGGCAATTTTCTTGATCCGGTCAACCAGTTGGTTGGCCCTGTCAATATCAACGCCGGAATCCTTATACGTCAATCCGTCTTTCATTTGTGGATCACCTTGTTATTATCGTTTGCTTTTTTATGGAAAAAACCCTTCAATGATAAACACAATACCTCTAAAAGTCAAAAGCTTTTTGACAAGCTTATTTGAATATTGTATTTATCAATTTTCAATTGATTATTAAACATTAAGGTAGCAGAAAAAATGAAGCAGATCAATATCGGGATACTGGGGTTTGGTGTTGTGGGAACCGGGGTGGCCACACTGTTGACCGAAAAAAAAGCATTGCTCGAATCCCGTATCGGTGCTGTCTTGAACTTGAAATATCTTGTCGATATCGATACCACGACTAACCGGGGTGTAGACCTGGGAAAAACTCTTTTGATATCCGATAGTTCAAGGGTGTTCGAGGATCCTGATATTGATATTGTAGTAGAGCTGATCGGTGGAGAAACCATTGCCAGGGAGCTGATTCTTTCAGCATTGAACCATAAGAAACATGTGATTACCGCCAACAAGGCCCTTATGGCCTCCCACGGCAATGAACTTGTCAAGACCGCCCGCCGCAACCGTATGGACCTGGCGTTTGAAGCCAGTACCGGCGGGTGCATGCCCATAATCAAAACTCTGAGAGAATCACTGGTGGCCAATGATATCAATTCCATGATGGCTATTTTGAACGGTACCTGTAATTATATTCTGACCAGGATATCAAGTGACGGCTCCTCGTTCGAAACGGCTTTGAAAAAAGCCCAGGAACTTGGATTTGCCGAGGCAGACCCCTTCCTGGACATAGAAGGACACGATACCGCCCACAAACTTGCCATATTGAATTCCCTGGCTCACGGCATGGAAATGAACCTGGAAGATATCCACGTGGAGGGTATTACCCGGATTACTCCCCTGGATATAGCCTATGCAAAAACCTTTGGTTACACCATCAAGCTTCTTGCCATCAGCAAAATCCATGAAAATCACATAGAAGCCCGGGTTCATCCCACCATGATTCCCGATTCACATCCATTATCCCATATCGATCATTCCATGAATGCCATTGCCATCGATGCCGATGCCACCGGAAAGACCATGTTGTATGGGCACGGGGCCGGCATGATGCCGACTGCCAGCGCCGTAATGAGTGATATAGCCGATATTGCCCGGAATCTGATGTCCAATACCAAGCGCCGGGTGCCCATCCTTGGATATCCTGAAGACAATATCAGGAAAATTCCCATCCTTCCCATTCAGCAGCTTCAGACCCGTTATTACATGCGGTTCACAGTCCAGGACCATCCCGGAGTGCTGTCAAGGATATCAGGGGTCCTAGGAGATAGAAACATCAGCATCAATTCCGTAAACCAGAAAGGAAAGACCACTGCCGGGGATGTCCCCGTGGTCATGATCACCCACCATGCCAGGGAGGCTGACATTCAGCAGGCATTGAAAGATATCTCTAACTTTGATTTTATACTGGATGCCCCGGTGGTGATCCGCATTGAAGATAACAACGGAGCGTAAACAAAGACATGAAAATTATCTGCTGTGACCTGGAAGGGGTTTTCCTTCCCGAAATCTGGATTAACGTGGCGCAAAAAACCGGGATTGAAAAACTCAAGCTTACCACCCGGGATATCAGTGATTATGACGTGCTCATGAAACAGCGCCTTGAAATTCTGGACCGGCACAACCTGAAACTTGCCGATATCCAGGCAGTGATCGAAGGACTGTCACCCCTTGAAGGCGCTTTTGAAACCCTTGAGTGGATTCGCCGTCAATGCCAGATTATAATTCTTTCTGATACATTTGAAGAATTTGCCCGGCCTCTTCTGGCCAAATTGAACTATCCCACTCTTTTATGCCATGATCTGACCACGGACCGCCAGGGAAAAATTACCGGGTACAATATCAGGATACCGGGCCACAAAGCACGCACAGTAAAAGCATTGCAGCAGCTTAATTACAAGGTGATAGCCTTCGGGGATTCGTACAATGACACCGACATGATCCAGTCGGCGGATCACGGATTTTTCTTTGATCCGCCAGAAAGTGTCACCGGTGATTTTCCAGGTATTCGAGTGGCGCGCAGCTACATGGAGCTTAAAGACATGATCGGGACCTGCTTGTCTGATGACAGTTGATATAAAAGCATTTTCCAGGCTCAGGGTTATCGTTATCGGGGACCTTATGCTGGATGAGTATGTCTGGGGCGGCGTGGACCGTATTTCACCCGAAGCCCCGGTTCCCATTGTATCGGTCGAAAAAGAGGGGTTTACCCTGGGCGGTGCCGGAAATGTCATAAACAACCTTGTGGCCCTTGGAGCATCGGTCTCAGCCATAGGGACCGTGGGTACCGGCATGGCCGGCCGCATGGTCTTTGAAAAGCTTTCCGAGTTAGGAGTCAGTACCGAAGGGATCATAAAGGAATCCGATAGGCCCACGACAAGGAAAACACGTATCATTGCCGCAAGCCAGCAGGTTCTGCGTATCGACAGGGAAACCCGCAGGCAGATAAGTGAACAGACGTTGAAAACTCTGTCCCTTCTTCTTGAACGTATCGTTCCCAATGCGGATCTTGTCATTGTTTCCGATTATGACAAGGGACTGGTCACGGCTGAATTGGTGCGCCGCACAGTAGCATGCTCCCTAAAGCATCGCATTTTGACCATTGCAGATCCAAAAGGGATGGATTATTCAAAATACCGGCAGGTGGACCTGCTTACACCTAATCGGAAGGAAGCCGGAACAGCGGCGGGAATGCTGGTTGAAACACACAAAGACCTGGTGGCCGCAGGCCGGAAAATAATGCAGGCAGCCCGCCTGAACCGCCTGGTCATTACCTGTGGCAAGGACGGCATGGTATTGTTTGACAAAGATGACGATCCGTTTGCCATTGAATCCAATGCCCGCCAGGTGTTTGACGTGTCAGGAGCCGGTGACACAGTGATTTCCGTTTTAGGGCTGGGTCTTGCTTCCGGGGCTTCATTCCGGCAAAGTGCCATGGCTGCCAATGCCGCAGCAGGCATAGTCGTGGGTAAAGTCGGCACGGCCACGGCCACGCCTGAAGAATTGATCCAGGCCCTGTAACCGGTCTGTTACAGGCCCGTTAAATCGGAATGGCATTTCAAGCCGTACATTGATGTGGCGTGTTTGACAGCGCTGATTACGGCCTGTTCCATGGCTCGGGCCGCCAGCAGTCCCGTGACGCTCAGGTCTGCGGTTACCCGGCCCGAACACATTGAAAATACCGTGTCGCCGTCAAACATGGAATGGGCGGGTCGCAGCGTTCTGGCATACCCGTTCTGGGCCATGGAGGCAATTTTTTTTGCCTGGGCCTTGTTAAACAGGCCATTGGTAAGCACCACGCCGATGGTGGTATTTGAGCTGAACAGATTTTTCCTGTCCGCCCAGTTTTTTATCATGATTGTTTCAGTGTCAGAAAAACCTGATTTGTCAGGGGTCAGTGCACCTGCCAGGATTTGACCGGTTGAAGGGTCCACCACATCTCCGAGGCAGTTAACGGCCACCATGGCCCCGATCTGCAGGTCGCCGACCTGGAATGCGCAGCACCCAATGCCGCTTTTCATGGCATGTTCCATGCCAAGGATCTTGCCTATGCTGGCCCCTGTACCGGCGCCGGTGCATCCTGAAGGTTCCCTGTTGTTCAGGGTGTCGAGACATGCATTGTATCCCATTTCCCGGTCCGGCCTGATACTGCTGCTGCCGACTGAAAGATCGAACAATACCGCACCGGTCACGATGGGAACCCTTGCAACCTGGACATCGAATCCTGTGGACTTTTCTTCCAGAAAGGCCATGATGCCGGCTGCCGCATCGAGTCCGTAAGCACTTCCGCCGGCAAGAAAGACGCAATGGACGGTTTCCACAAGATTGACAGGGTCGAGAAGATCGGTTTCCCGTGTGCCCGGGGCTCCGCCCCTGACATCCACGCCTGCTACAGCTCCGTCATGGCTTATAACCACAGAGCATCCGGTGGCGGCATCTGCATCATGGGCATGGCCGGTTAAAAAGCCGTCAATTTTTGTAAAGGGTATGTTTTTTATCATTTCCTGTCCTCCATCGGGGGAATAATTTTTACAGTCTGCCTTGAAAAATGCCATTGTGTCAACCTGTTTCAAACGTGATCCGGGCAAAAGGCCCATCATGATTTCAAAGAAAAAGAGGGCTTGGTTTTCCTGGTTGCAGGCGCTCTCAACGGATCGGTCGGCCAGAAATGCTTGGGATACCGTCCCATAAGATCCTTTTTGACTTCTGGGTATGTGTTAATCCAGAAACTTTTAAGATCACTGGTGATCTGCACCGGCCGGCCGGCAGGTGAAAGCAGGTGCAGTGTGATTGGAATCCCTGTTTTTTCGAGGACCGGTGTTTTTTCCATACCGAACATTTCCTGGATTTTAACCGCCAGGACCGGTGACGGCAGAATTTTACCCTTCTGCGTGTATACAAGGCGGATGCCGGAACCGCTTGGAACGACCCATTTTCCTGGAGCAGGGCGGCTAGGCGGCATGCCAGCCGGCCTTGACCGATTTTCATGCTTTTGCTGATCATGTGGGCCAGCCGCGGATGCATCCCGTATGATGCGATCTGTTTTCCATGGGCTGTGATATGTCCTATTTTATCAATTACTTCCATGAATTTCAACAGGGTGGTTGCTGCTTTGAATGCCGCATCAGGCGGCGGGTCAAGCCATTTGAGCACCCCCGGATCAACCACGCCCCACAATGCCAGTTCAAGGACAAGATCTGCCAGGTCGGCCGACAGTATTTCCGGCTGGGAACATGCCACTCTTCCCTTTTGTTCATGAGAAGACCAGAGCCGGTAGCAGGTACCGGGAGCCAGACGTCCGGCCCTTCCCCTTCTCTGGTCTGAAGCGGCCCTCGATGCAGGAACGGTTTCAAGCCGGGTCATGCCTGTTCTTGAAGAGAATACCGGTACTCTCATCCATCCTGAGTCGATAACCACGGTTATTCCCTCGATGGTCAAAGAGGTTTCAGCAATGGAAGTGGCCAGCACCACTTTTTGTTTTCCAGAAGCTGACGGTTTTATGGCCTTGTCCTGTTCAACCCTGGAGAGGCTGCCGAACAAGGGAAGGACAAGAGTGCCGTCAGGAACCCGGGACATAAGCCTTTGGTGGAGCCGCCTGATTTCCCTGTATCCCGGCAAAAACACGAGCATATCACCTTCATGGTTTGTCAAAGCTTTTTCAACAGCGTTTGAAACATGGCGTTCATTTGCATCCGGTCTGCGGTCTGAAGGCGGGGGAGGCATGTATTTGGTTGTAACTGGAAAAGCTTTTCCTTTCGATTTTATAACGGGTGCATCTGTAAGGAGGTTAGAAACAGGCCCGGTTTCCATGGTGGCGGACATCACAAGTATTTTTAGATCGTTCCTGAACGCTTCTGCCGCTTCAAGGCATAATGCAAGGCCCGAGTCCGTATGAATACTGCGCTCATGAAACTCGTCAAAAACAACCATTCCATATTCTTCGAGGGATGGATCAGATTGAATTTTCCGGGTGAACAGGCCTTCTGTGACAATTTCGATCCGGGTCTGTGAGCTGACTTTTTTATCCATCCGGATGTGGTATCCTGTGGTCTGCCCCACACGTTCATCGAGCATCGATGCCATTCGTGCTGCACATGCTCGTGCGGCCAGCCGCCGGGGTTCGAGCATGATGATTTTTTTGTTTTCAAGCCATGGCTCGTCAAGCAGGGCCAGGGGAACACCCGTGGTCTTTCCGGCACCGGCATCCGCCTGCAGAACAGCCCTGCCGTGTTCTGCCAGAGCCTTTTTTAGTTCAGGCAAAGAGGGGTAAACCGGCAGGCTTTCAAGCATCTTCATGGTCTTTTTGCACAAAGGGCGGGCGGACACAGCAGGTTTATCAGCTTCCATGATTTGTTTTCAAATTGTCGTCAAGCATTGTCATGTCCTTATATTACCTCATTTTCGGGAGAAAAAATAGAAAAGGCCTTGACACAAAAATGATATGTCTGTATATTCCAAAAATTGTTGATGCGGGGTGGAGCAGTCTGGTAGCTCGTCGGGCTCATAACCCGAAGGTCAGAGGTTCAAATCCTCTCCCCGCTACCATTTGAGACACTAAGGGGTTCAGCGTCCGGCGCTGCCCCTTTTTTGGTTTGGTAAATTGGATTTCCAACCGTATTTCCAACCCCCGGTAAATATCCAACCCTAATTTTTTTAACCAGGGTGGTGTTCTTCCCCTATCATCCCGCAATGATTCCAACATTTTTCCGGACCACCTGCTTTGGTTTTTATGATCACAATCATTACAATGAATTGAAATCTGATTTATTTAAGGCGGGGTCAGACTTTAAACTTCAGTAATTCATCATCCAGGCCATACCGGACGACTTCAACACAATCACTGTGCTGTGATATAAAATCTCCTGTCATGGGTGGCAGTTGGAATGGGAAAAGTGACGGTGTATGAAAAAGCTGATTAAGGGGTGCTTTGCCTTCGGGGATGGCATGGAGTGTCGCTTCCATCAGCAGTATCCCCAGATTCTGATCCAGAATATGAATGGGGCCCGGTTTCTCGTAGCATCCTTTTGACTCAAAATCCTTGAGCACACCCCAGGTGACAAAAGACCGGATAACCCTCCTGGCGCTTCTTTCCACAGTGGAGCGTTCCCCCATGCTTTCAAAACACCGCTGACGGATCTGCCGCTGGGTTATTGTTTGCTGTAACATCAGCAACCTGCCGGTCTGTTCCGCTACTCTATACCAGAAGGGATAGGCAGATATGGTCATGGCCCAGTGCAGGGCAATCCGGATATCTCTTTGATTGTTTTTTGCATACATCAGGGCATGATCACGGAAAGCCTTCAGATCTTTATCCGGAGACACCCAGCATTTCATAATTTGTGTGACGGCTTTTGTATAGGTCTGTTCGCCCCTTTCCCCATACCCGCCCTTTTGAAGCCGGTCACGGATATGTTCATCCAGCTGTTCACGGATTTTTTTGGGTGGCAGGCCCTCCAGTAGCATATCCACTGCATAATCATACCATTCCAGGCGGACCACCTGCTTGATGCCGATGGTATCATGTCTTTTACCCATTACCGGGTTTTCCTTTCAATTTTTACAAGGGGGACTATCACTTCCTCAATGGCTGCCCCGCCGTGGGCAACAATGGTATGTCCGGGCGTTACAAAAGCATCCCGGCCCTCGGCCACCAGGGGAAAATAATGCTCAGGCAGACCAGTTGACGGCCATTTTTGGGCAAACGCAAATGATTTGGCAACCTGATCACGCAGTTCCGGTGCAGGATAAACACGCACCCGTTCACCTCTTGTTTCGGCAATCACGCCTTCGGCGGGACGGCCCTTGCCCTCACATGCAATATTGCCGTGATCAGACGTCAGCCAGACTGTAAATCCCTTGTCCAGCAGATATTTTACCAGGGCAGACAGAAAGCCGCCCCGGCACCATTGCCTGATCTGGTTGTGCATACCGGCGGCGCCCAGCTGCATGCCGTGCATGATTTTATCCACCTTGTCCACTACCAGACCCGCCACCCGGGTGTTACCGGGATGGATGGCTGCGTCAAGCACACTCGCGACGTCCCCGTCTCCCAGACCCCGCTGATAAGACACATCCATCCGGGACAGGCCGCAATCCTCCCAAAATTTTTTCCACAGTTTTTCTTCATGGTTGGTGGAATATATGGACGC
>CAYNHL010000017.1:0-40773 GCA_964397015.1 uncultured Desulfobacterales bacterium
ATGAAAAGGGCAAAGGCGATCAGAATGCTGAAGATCTCGGCGATACTGTGAAACAAAAGAAAACTGTATTGACTGGAGGCATAAAGGCTACCAAGTATGACAGTACCGGCTGTCGCCCGGAAAAGAGCCTGTTTGTTCAATAATTTTTGAAAATATGTTATTTGCCGGGTGTATTTCATGAGTCCAGAATTATAAAAAAGATTTCACGATATCTTTTTTTAAATCAAATTACCTCGTTTTACAATAAAAACCGGATAATCTTGAAAAGAGATGTGCAGCAGATACACTGAACAGCCCGCTTGATTAAAGAGGATTTACCGGTTTGAACCGGACGCCCTCATCCATAAGAGAGATGTTGGGGTTCAAATAGGGATCTCCTTTTTCAATGGTCTTGCCCCATAATTGTTTCAGCAGCACCCTGTCGTTTTCTGTCCATGTTTCACAAG
The DNA here is from genome assembly GCA_964397015.1 of uncultured Desulfobacterales bacterium. Classification (GTDB taxonomy): domain Bacteria; phylum Desulfobacterota; class Desulfobacteria; order Desulfobacterales; family Desulfobacteraceae; genus MADRE2. The sequence continues at coordinate 447 of CAYNHL010000017.1, forward strand.
GTGTTTTTTCATATTTTTTTTTGAATACAAGCCTGCACCCGGGAACGGCAAGATGACGAACATTCATCTGTTGTGTCAGTCTCAAAGCAAGCTCGATATCATATCCCATGCTGCTGAAATGTTTATTAAACATCCCGGAGGCAAAGAACAATTTTCTCTGAACGGCCATAAACTGTCTCGGAACAGCCATTACTTCATGATCTATGGCCATCCAGCCCCCATATCCCGGATCATCCGCATTCAGGTCATGATGCCATCGACCGAAGGTGCCGGTCATGCCTCCTGCAAGGCCACAACTGTGCAGCCGGTTATCGTCATAAACCAGTTTGCCGGTGACCAGACCGATCGAGTCGCGAAGGACATGAGGTACAAGGTGTGTTTTCCAGTCCGGGTCAGGGGACAGATCCTTGTCTGCAAAGACAAGAATATCGCCTCCGGCTTCCCTTGCAAGGAGATTGAGAGTATGGCCGTGGGATTTTCCGGGAACTGCGGAAAGATATTCGCAGCCGGCCCATGGCTGATCCGGCTGGTCTTCATTATCCCGGCCGGTCTTCAATACTATGACGGTTATGGATGCAGGCGTTTTTATTTTCCTTACGATGCGATTGTAACCCGGAAAGCCGCAAACCGTTCCATCCACGATACCGTCGATTCCCCTTCTTTCAAGGGTTTTTTCAATAAGGGCCACATCTTTCCTGTGAGCGTCAGGCTTGGCTTCCGGGCCCGAAGCAAGGGATCTGTCATGGATTCTCATATGGTAAAGGATATCGGGAATATGGCAGGTCCTGTCGTTTATTTCCACAGCTTTGAGCAAAAGATCATGGTCCTGGGATCCGTCAAATGAAGAATCAAATCCTTTTGCGGCATCAAAAAGCTCTTTTTTGATAACCAGGGGATGGTGTATATAATTGGTCGCCAGAAGCCTGTCCGGAGAAAAAGCGGGTTTGAACCCTGGGTTTATCCTGATAAGGTTCTGGTCAAACCTGTCTTCATCTGCATATAAAATACCAATGTCTTTTTTATTGTTTTTAATTATTTGTTTGGCAAACAGTGAGAGGGCATAAGGGGGAAGCACGTCATCATGGTCCAGGAAAAAAAGATAATCAGCCCTGGCACTCTTTGCACCATGATTTGTGGCTACCGAGATGCCGCTTCTTTTTTTGAGTTTTTTTACATGGATTCGGCGGTCTGATTTTTCAAACCGGGCCAGCATCTTTTTTATTTCCTGGTTCCGTGACGTATCATCGGAAAGGATCATCTCCCAGCCGGAATAGGTCTGACTGAGAACAGAATGAATACACATGTTCAGCCATTCGGGCTCCGGGTCACATACCGGCACTATGATGGAAAACAGAGGCTTTTGTTTTCTGTGGACGATTTTGTGTTCACTTTCTGCCTGGTTTTCCCGTGATTGACACCAGAGGTCATATCCGCCTGATTTCTCATACCCGTTAAAAGAAACCGGCCTTATCAGGGGAAAATAAAATACGGTGTCCTGCAGTAAACCGGACAGGTGCCGTTGAAGGAATACCTTGAACCGGCCCGGCTTGTCTTCAGAGGAAAAATAAGAGACCATCCGGAATTTAATTGACTCTTTCAGCCGGACGGTAAAAGGTATGTTAAATTCATTATTTACCATTGTTTTTAACAGGGGGCAGCAGGCCCCACGGCTGCCCGGTAACGGGATCATAACCCAGTTGCTCAAGAACCGGGGCGGCCTCGGCAGAAGGGGTTCCCATGCCGGGGTCATTTAAAAATCGAAGGCAGAGAACGGAGGCTGCAGCAAGGGCAAGGGCCGGAGCGGCAAACGATGCGACCGCTGCTGTAAAAGGCCTGCAGGCGGCAAGATACAGACTGCCGGAATGAAAAAAGGCGGCCTTTCTTCCGGCCATGCTGGTAGGACGTCGCGGGAACATTACGGCATCGGTTATCACCAGGTCGTAATTCTCTTTTGTTTTCAGCTTCAAAAGCGTTTTCACCAGTCCCGTAATGCCGGGTTCCCTGCCATAAACCCTGGAAAAATTATTGTTTTTCTGGAAAATTCCAGTTCTGTGCTCATCACACAGGATATCCACCTTGAGGTGTTTTTTGTCGATCATGGTTCCTATTGTATCGAGGATATCCTGGATGCAGGTTTCCATGGTGATGTCTATGAGAACAGACTTTATCCGGTTTTCCTTAAACCACCCGGTGGTCAACACACTGCGGTTTTTTCCGAAAGGGACGGGCTTTTCCCATTTCCCGAAAAGGTGTGTCAAGGAATCCTTGAGAACCGATTTCAAGGTTTTGAAAATCTCCGTGTCTCCGTTTGCAATACTGGTAACCATTTCCCTGATAATTCTGAAAACAGCAAAAAACAGGGATATGTTTTTTTTTCTTCCATTTCTTAATCGGGACAACATGTACAATCCATTTCTCTGGAAATAATAAAGTCTCATGGGAGAAAAGGGCTTTGACCATGGGAAATCATGAATTGCCCTTGCGGTTGTGACACATGCTCCTTTGCCGAATTTTTTCCTGAGCCTTATACACCAGTCCACATCGTCGCTGAAAATAAAATAATTCCAGTCCATGACACCTTCCTGCCGGATGGCATCTCCTCTTACCATCAGACAGCAGGCGCTGGCATAATCGATATCAATTGTCTCCGGGAGCATGGGCTTGATGGAAAAACGGTTCCAGGCCTGAACAGGCATACGGCTTGAAAAATCAACCCCTCCGCCTGTTTCCTGAAGCATGTCGGGTCTTGATGAAATATAAACCGCAGGTGCGGCGAAAACATAATCTTCGTGAGTATCCAGAAAATCGGCAAGCTTGTCTATGCAGTCTTCATCAGGCAGGGCGTCGTCATCAATAAGTACAATATACTTGCTTTTTGACTGCAGTGCAGCCAGAACGGCACAATTGAAACCGCCCGTGCCACCGAGGTTATGACGGCTTTCAATCAGGGTCAGGTTGGAAAATTTTCCTCTGATAGCTTTGCCGGTTCCATCGGATGAAGCGTTTTCTGTCAGAAAGACAGGTATTTTCAAGGACTCCAGCCGCTTTAAAAGAGTTAGAACTGCCTCCTTCTTGTTGAACGATACAACGGCCGCAGCTACTTTGGGCCTGTCATTCACTGGGTTTCAACCTCCGAAACCATTATGGACCCGCCAAATATCGGGGGTGCGCCTGACAAAATTCCCAAGTTGTCAGAGGCCCATACCACAACGATATAGCTGCCTGCTTCTGAAAACCTGTAGGCACAGCTGGATGACACAGAGAAATCCTGAATGATCTGGTAATTGTTGTTGGGATCATAGCTGTCTGTTCCGTAGCCTGGAATCAGGTCAAACCGGTAATAGGTAGTGGCTGAACAATTGTTCACTGCCTCTGCCGTTATGGTGACAAGCTCTCCTTGCTGTACGCTTTGTCCGGTACTGAAATCAAGGCTGGAGATCCTGATGCATGGAGACGACGATATACTGTCGGAAACCGTGATGGATCCGCCCATAATCTGGGTATAACCTGACGAAAAGCCATTGGTTGGCGATGCCCAGGTTACAAGGATATAGCTCCCGGTTTCACTGAACTGGCGGGAGGCTGTTTTGGATTGTGAAAAATTCTGGATAATTTCAAAATTGCTGTTGGGATCATAGCTCCCGGTACCGTAACCGGGAATCAGGTCAAACCGGTAATACATATTCCGGTTGTCGCTGTCAACAGCATTGGCAGAAAAAGTTACAGTATCCCCGCTTTGTATCATTGAAGACGACCCCACACTCAGGTTCGTTGATATGCCGGTACCGTAAGGATAAAATCTTACGGCCCAGTCATCGGAAAAATCGGGAATGGAAAAGGTGAAACTTTTGTTTGAAACCGACGCGGTTCTGATGTGAGCGGGCACTGTCTGGTCTGGGGATGTTTTCCAGAATTCGGCTTTCAACGTATCGTAATCAGCATCGATTCCTGAGACGGTAAATGAAGCGCCTGAAATAATAGACTCAACAGTGCTGTTTTTATCGTTTTTCAGGTATACAAGCCCTTTTTTTCCGTCCGTGCAGCCCGTTGCGTTGATGTTTGCCGTTGTCCCGGAAATCTCAAGGTCTTTGCTCATGTGCCGGGAATTGAAATCCGAAAAATCGAAAATCGGGGAGGTGCTTGAATTTTCGACAAAGGCGGAAATAGTTTTCTGCGTTCCATGCATATTGTCCGAAAGGTGCAGGCGGCTGGAAAAAGCCCTCACTCCTCCCTGCATCCGGATACCCGGGCCGGCCGCACCTCCTGCAAGCTCTGAAAACCATAGACAGGTAGTGATGAGCTCATCGTCTTCTTCCTGGAAGGAGGAAAAGTATGATGGATTGGAAGGATCGGGCATCCACCCGTCGGAAGGCCCCCATTCTCCATTCAGGACTGGCTTGTTATGAAGTTGATTGGTGGTGAACCAGGAGATGGCCCTGGACTGTTCCTTGAAAACGGCTGTATCGATGTGAATGGCCGGATTGTTCCAGGGTTCCCTGTTCCCGGGGAAATAAAGATGGGGTAAAGACGCGTCGATAAGGCTGCTGTAATACCCGAAATCTGCAAGCGCACCTCTCGGATCAAGACTGGTGGTTGATGATACAATCATCCTGGTGCTATCGAGGGTTCTGATATAGGCTGCAAGTTCTTCAATGAAGGCGACCCTTGTTTTTGCATCTGTGTTGGCGTCAGGGTCTGAAAGCGTCCATTCAAAGGAATCCCATTCATTGAGAAGTTCGTATCCCATCACTGCGTCCGCGTAGCCGCTGGACAGGATAACGCTTATGACCCATTCCCACCTGGCCTTGGCCATGTCGAGTACCGAATCATCATGAAAAAATGAATTGATGTCAGTGAGGGGGCCTCCATTGGAGGAAGACCATGCCGTTCTGGATAAATAATCATCATAATAAAAAGTATCAAATGGATTGATCAAAAGATAAATATTCCGCTCGGCACACAGCTTCAACAGATCTACCAGAAAATCCCTCATGTCTTCGTTGTAGGTTCCTTGTGGAAACTCGATCCAGTAAGCGCCGTTTGATCCGTTGAAATTGCCGTTACCGGAGACATCCAGGGAGAAATCCTCCAGGAAAATCCGCATGGTATTGATTCCGTTGGCCTTCAAGTTATCCAGATAGGAAGTGACGGTTTCCAGGGCATTGGTTTCAGAGGAATAATCCCATAATGTGCTTCCAGTCCAGACAAGACCGGGGTAAAGGTGTCTGACCGCCCCGTCCTGCAATAAAAAATGATGGCCGACCGGAATGAAGTTGGCCCCATCCTCTCTTATAAAATACCTGCCTCCCGGAGCAGGGAAGACTCCGCCTTTATAGCTGGTTTCACTGATACTGGTGCTGAACGCCGAAATGGATGGTGTAGTGATTGGTCCGGCAGTTGAGGCATTTGAGTAATTTTGTGCTTCATCAAAAGACTTGATTGCAAAATAATAGGTGGTCCCGGGTTCAAGTCCCATGATTCGTGCACTCATGCTTTGGCCCGACCAGGAATGATGGGATAAATTCAGAGGCCATTTTGCCGCCTGAGAAAAATTGCTTTCATTTATCACATTTTTTGAATATCTGATATCAAAACCGGCACAATCTCCAGCATTTCCGTTATCCCCGGCTGACGTCCAGTTCAGTTTGACTGAATAGGGACGAAGTTCTGTAGTGGTTATCGTCCCCACTGAACCAGGTGCCGTTGTATCGTTGGCGGAATGGAACTGAAGCACTATATAGGAATCGGGTCCGGTCAGGCCGGACTGGGATGAATGCTCCTGGCTGCATTTGAGTTCGACGTATTCATCAAGACGGACAGGGGTGGTAAATCTCAGGCTGGCGGGTTCAATATCTCTATTGTCTGACCAGTCCCGTGTTCTGCCGGTATCGTCCGAAATCACGATCGCGTTGATTTTCATCCAGTCGCCATCAGAGGGTGCGCTTCTTGAAATCGAAGTCCAGGGAACAGCCACTTCCATGCTGTAGCCCGTATCTGTATCAGATTGATCATTAACCGTCCCGTAATACTGAACCGCATAGCTCAACCCTGAAGGCATTACACCGGGGGCAGTGACACCGGATGCGCCTCCGGCCCCGTCCCCTTGATTGAAGCTGCGCCTTGATACTATGCCGGAACCATTTTTAGGATCTGAAATATTTCCGATATTCAGGGCAAGGAAGCGGTCCGACCCGGTCAGAAAAGTTCCGCCCGAGTTGTCAGGGTCAAAGTACCATTCAATGGAATCATCGTCGTAATGTTCCCAGTATTCACCTTCGCCAGATCCTCCGCCATCAGCCCATAGAGCCTGGTCTTCCACATAGGCGCCAAGATAAAGAAAATCGTTGTCATGGGCAAAATACAAGTAAATTCCAAGTTTATCATGAAAAGCCCGGCTCAGACGAACAACATGTTCTGTTGGCCACTCTTCTTCTGAAATAACTCCGTCAATTGTGGGCACTTTTTCCAGGCAGGTTATTCTCAGGGGTTCCTGCCCGGCATGAACCATGCTGACCACGCTGAAAGAAAACATCAGCAAGATAAGGCATGAAACTGATGCCAGCATTTTACCGGCGTTCAATTTATTGACTGTCATGATACTTTCCATTAAGTTTGGTTAACATCACCAGGAATTACCCTTAAAGCAGCAACCATCAGGGATTTTCATGATTTCAACAACGATTGTAACGGCTATATTATTAGCTTGAATGTATGGCAAAGGCAATCTTTTTTTAATTTCAGCTTGCTGGTCTTCCTCGGACATGCTTCATGAAATCCTCTGACAGCACTGTCTCCAGCCGGAAGAGGAGTTCGTCTGCGTCGTCCTTTGAAAAAACAGCCGGCGGTTTGATTTTCAGTACATTTTGGTCGCCTCCGTCCGTGCTCATCAAAATACCGAGCTCCTGCATGCGGTTGGCAAGGTAGCCTGCTTTTTCACCCAGGGGACGTTTGTTCTCGTCAACCAGCTCAAATCCCAGAAACAGTCCCTGTCCCCGCACATCTCCTATAACCGGAAATGCATGCTGCAGTTTTTTGAGTTCATCTTTCAGGTAACTGCCGACCTCAAGGGCGTTTTCACGGAGTTTTTCATCCTCGATCACCCTGAGTACTTCCAGGCCGATAGCACACGAGACCGGATTGCCTCCAAAGGTGTTGAAATATTCCATGCCGTTGGCAAAAGCGTCGGCCACAGCCCGCGTGCAGACCACAGCTGCCAGAGGATGACCGTTTCCAATGGGTTTTCCGATGGTGACGATATCCGGCACCACACCGTGCAGTTCAAATCCCCAGAATGCGTGTCCCAAACGTCCGCATCCAACCTGCACCTCATCTGCGATACAAAGGCCGCCGGCATTTCTCACTTCGGTATAAGCTGTTTTCAAATACCCCTCGGGCAGCTCAATCTGCCCGCCGCAACTGATGATGCTCTCACATATGAACCCGGCAACGCCCCTGCCGAGGGCATGAATTTTTTCAACCTGCTCCTTGACATGGGCGGCGTACTTTGGACCGGTTTTTTCGCCCCGGTACAACCCCCTGAAGGAATCGGGCAGCGGCACGATATGGGTGTGCTCCGGTGCGCCTTTTCCGCCCCTGCCGTCGAATTTATAGGAGCTGACGTCGATGCAGCCGCTGGTGTTGCCATGGTATCCGATCTCAACGGCTATCATGTCTTTTTGTCCGGTGAAGGCTTTTGTCATGCGCAGGGCCAGTTCATTGGCCTCGCTTCCGGAATTCACGAAATGGACCACTGACAGGTCCGGGGGAAAGGTCTTGAGCAGTTTGCCGGCAAACCGGTTGATATTGTCGTGCAGGTAGCGGGTGTTGGTGTTAAGCACGGCCATCTGCTCCTGGCCGGCCTTGACCACCCGGGGATGTTCGTGCCCTGCATGGGCCACGTTGTTCACAGTGTCAAGGTATCTTCTCCCGGTATCATCCATGAGAAAGGCGCCTTCTCCCCTGACAATCCTGAGAGGGGTGTCATAGGCCAGGCTCAGGCTTTTACCCAGGTGGTTCTTCCTGAAATCAAGCACCTGGCTCACTGTTTTCACCGGCACTGGATCGAGGGCGGGTTCCTTGAAAAAAATATTGGGGTCGGGGCAGATGCTTTTCCAGACATTCAGCTGGGCGGGAAATGCTGTTTCAGGAAAATCATGCCGGTTTCCGGCCATGTCCAGCATGATCTGAAAATGCAGGTGGGGAACCTGGCCGCCGTTTTCCGAGGCAGGGCCTACATGTCCTATAAGGGTGCCTTTTTCAATCGGCTGATTTTCTTTGATCTGTTGAAGGGAAAGGGTGTCCAGGCGGCGGTACATGCTGTAAAACAAGGGGCCGTTGTCAGGCCGGTGGGCCAGGATTATGGTAGGGCAGCCCCCGCTGCCATTGTCCTGTAAGCTGAATACGGTTCCATCAAAAGGTGTGTAAACCCCGGTTCCAGGTGCAACCCAAAAATCGATGCCAAGGTGGGCGGTGCGGTATTCAGGACCGTTGGCCCCTTCTTTTCTGAAAGCGCCTGTTGAATGGCAGGGGCGGTATTCCAGGTAGCCGCCCGCCAGGATCGTGTTTTCATGCTGTTTTTGCAGCTGCTGCAGCTTAAAGGAAAAATAATCGTTGTCCGTGTAATGGGCTGCATGGCCCAGCCATGTGCTGCCCGCGCCCAGGTCCACCTTTTGTACCATGGGCTGGTTATCCTTGCCGTTTCCTTTGGGTGAAACAAGATCTTGAAGGCGCACACGCCTTGTTAATGCCCAGTTTGAAAAATCCTTTTCACGGGGATGGGGAGAAAATCCGCAGGCATTCCGGAAACTGTAACAGGCCAGGTTCTCATCCACTGTTTTCCATTTTTCCAGTACGTCCCAGGCAGCGTTTTCACTGATCAGAAGATAACGGTTGTCAGGCTCTTTAAGCCGGTTGACAGCCGAATGGGTTACGCTGATCACAAGGCGCATGGCAACAAGGGTATGAAGCAGGGAAAGCTCTTCAGCCTGCAGGACGAATTCCCGGTGATACCCCTGTACAACGGGCAGGGCTGCCGCCAGGACGTCAGGCTTGTTCATGACCGCGTAGGCCACGGCCACGGCCAGGTCATTGACGGTCTGTGTATGGACCGCATCTCCATAATCTATAATGGCTTTGACTTCAGGATTCAGCAGGTCACCGGTAACAACGACGTTGTTATCATTGACATCATTGTGTACCACGCTCTTGCGCAGGCACTGGTAGTCGTTTTGAACCTTCTGGAATTTTTGCTGGAAAAAAGCCAGGATCTCCTGCCGGTTTTCCGGAAACAGGCTGTTGTGTTCACATGTCCAGTCCGCCTGGGCAACATCCCAGGAAAGCTGCCGGTGTGCCATCTCGTGATCAAAACCCTGCAGCGCTTTTGTCAGCAGTCCTGCCTGCCGGCCTAGGCTGTGCAAAAGAGAGTAACGGTGGGGGGTTACAGCTGAAAGCAGCCTGCCGTCGATCCATGAAAGCAGTCGTACCAGTCGCAGGTCGCCGTTTGCATCCGTAATCCTGTTGATACGGTCGCCATCGATACCTGGAATCACGGCCGGGGAAATGACCGGTACGCCGCTTGCCGCAACATGGTCCAGAAGTGCCTGCTGAAATTTCAGGTATGATTCTGTCATTTCCGGCCGGCTGATTTTAAGAATATAGCTTGAATGGCCGCTTGTCAGTTTGAAGTTGAAATCGAGTTCTCCGGGGAGTGGATGGATATCTCCTTTTATCCCGTAAAGGCTGCTGGCCATTTGTGCGGCCTGCTTGGCAGTGATCTTTATTGATGAATATTGAGTTTTCATTGTACCTTGTTTTTATTGGTTTCAGGGTTGATTTTGCAATATGCCATAAACCGGTTTTCAGATCAAATCAAAACAGGTTTTTTCAATCCCTGATTTTAATTGACAAACAGCAGGACCTGTCCTAATTGTTTAGGTTAAATGTCATGGAAAAGGAAAAACATCATGGAACTTAAAGTAATATCAATTGAAAACCCGGATGAACTCAACCTGATTCTGGGACATTCACATTTTATCAAGACAGTTGAAGATATCCATGAAGCCATTGTCTGCACGGTTCCCAACGCGCAGTTCGGTGTGGCTTTCTGCGAGGCATCCCAGGATTGCCTGGTCCGTTACAGCGGGACCAGCGAGGACCTGGTTGAACTTGCCAGGAAAAATGCGTTTGCCCTGTCGGCCGGACATACTTTTATCATTTTTATGAAAGACATGTTTCCCATCAACATTCTCAATACCATTCAGAATGTACCCGAGGTGGCCAGGATTCATTGCGCCACTGCAAATCCGCTGCAGGTGATAGTGGCCGAGACAGCTCAGGGCAGGGGTGTTCTCGGCGTGGTGGACGGTTTTTTGTCAAAAGGTATTGAAACCGGTGAAGACATTGAAAAACGGAAAGGCTTTTTGAGAATGATCGGCTATAAACTGTAGCAGAAACTAAAAAGCTGCACTATAGGTCGAGATCAAGGCTGTTTTTTGCCCGGTTTACCGGTTTTGAGTTTTTCCAGAAGCTGGGATGCGTATTCGATCTGGTCGTTGTTCAAAAGGTTGACGACAGCCCGGGGATCGGCCAGAATGTTGAAAAGGGCCAGGGCTGTATGCCTGTGACCTTTGACAAGGGGGTCCAGGTGGGTGGACGGGGCATTTTTGCTGATATCCACGACATAGGTTTTAAAAAAATCCTGGTAAAAAAAACGCTGGGGTTTGTAATGGGCTGAATAGGTGTTGAGAAGCTTTAATACTTTTTTGTTCTGCTGGGCGGGGGAATCGGCTGCCAGTGGAAGTTTCAGCAGGGCTGAATAAAAACTCGAGACCAGGGTTTGCCTGATGACATTCATGAATTCCCTGTTTTTATCCCGGGTGATATCACATATATCTTCTTTCAGCGCCAGGACATCATCGACCAGGTCCACTTCAACGGTTTTTACAAGAGCCACGTATTTTTGCTGTATGCTTTTTTTCTCTTTTTCCAGGAAACCATCGTCCAGACCCAGCCTGTTCGTGGCTTTTAGCACTTCAAACAGGCAGGAGGCAAGGCTTTGAACCCGGGGGAGGACGGGGTCAAACATGACCTTGTCAATCTGCCCTGACAGTTGAGAGAAGAATAGATCGAACAGGTTCAGATAGGCTTGCTGGTATCGGTCATGGTGCTGGAATCCCCGGCAGAATTTGGTCAGCGCTTCGTGGTCATACAGGTGATTCAGCCTGTACCGGGCACTGGCATAATTGAAAAGATAGTCGGGTGCGGGATGTTGAGTCCCTTTTTCCTCAAAACCCGTGAACAGCCTGGCCAGGTTGTTTTTTAGCAGTTCATCTTCCTCTCCCATGAATGTCGCAGGCGTGCTGCCAAGGGTCCTCATGAATATATTGGCATGTACAAGATAGTCATTGATCTGCCTGAGTACTTCCCGGATACCGGCCTTGATCTTTTCCATGGTCTTGAGATACTGCCTGAGGTTCGCTTCTTCTGCGATCAGCCGGTTCATTGTATAAATAATTCTGGCCAGCAGTTCGTTTTGTTTTTTGATCTCTTCTCTGGACTGCTGAATGAACCTGGATATCACCGTCTTTTCAATCTCGGGGAGCTGTGCGCCAACCAGCCTGCACACAAGGACTGCTTCACTGATATCCGCCAGGCATTTGCGCCATGAATCATTTTCCTTGAGTGTGATTACAAGTTTTTCCAGGGTGTCCTGCACCAGGGTTTTGTAATCCCTGCCGGTTCCGCTCAACTGGATAAGTTTTTTCAGATTCTTGTCCAGGAGCCCGGTATCGGTTGTACCGTCGCCGAGCTTGAGGTTGTTGAAATAGGTGATGATCAGGTTTTTGGCAAGATACCGGATGGTATGTTTGTTGTCGGCTTCCTGGATTGCGTTTTCTGGTATGCGGGTGTCGGATTTGAATGAAAACGGTTCCGCCGCTATGGTCAGTTTATCCAGTAAAAGATAGAGGTTGGAAAAAAAGATATGGGGGTCCGTGACCATGTCAGGATCGATTTTATCCAGGAAAAAATCAACAATCGCGCTTGTGGGAATAACGATACTTTCACTGTCATCGAGCTTGAATGTTTCAAGCGGTTTGTGCTCTTTGCTTCCTTTTTTCATCAGTTCCGGAACCTTGGTATAAAACAGGCGGTCCCTGAACTGCAGGACAATATCCTCAGAGATCTTATTCATGGATAATAATCTCGTATGCAGTACGGTTTGTATCGCTGTCTGCCTTGTTGACTTCCCTGACCTTGATTCGTGACCGGGTCTCCTTTATTTCCTTGCTGGAATGGCGGCCCTGGAAAAAGGTTCCGGAAAAAACTGTTCCGGTGGCAACCGCAACGGGCCTGCCCTTGTTGATTTCCTCCCATGCCTCGTAATAGTCTTTTTCCAGGGCAAGATTGTCTAAACTGAGTTCGATGCCGGCAATCCGGGTTTTAAGGTCTTGACGGATAATTTCATTTTTACCGATTTGATCAAAGCATTCATTCAGCGCCTTTTCCAACCGGGAAAATCTTGTTCTGTTCTGCAGCATCTGTCCTTTCAACTGCTGAATATCCCTGTTGTTTTCTGCATCCAGGCGAGCTTTTTTCATTGCATCGAACAATTTCTGCCCCTCATACCGTGTTTTTTCAATCTCGTTTGCCAGACGGTGGGAAGACTTCATCAAACGTTCGTTTTCAAGGAACAAAGATTCATTTTTATGGGTCAGGATATCTTTTTGATCAGCTAGGGTTTTTTCGGTATTGGTGATTCGCTTGATTTCGTTTGCGACAAAAAGGTCCTGGCCTGTTTTGACGGTATTTGGATTGGTCTTTTCTGTGCCCAGGTTTTTAGCGAAAACACCCTGACCGGCGCTGATCTGAGAATTTATGATGTCTCCGGATTCAATCCGGCAGGCGCCGCCGATATTCACTTTGGAATCCACGATTTCCCTTTCAATATAAAAATTGCCCAGGCATTCAATCTGTGAGCTGTGGGCAAATTTAACCCGGACGTGACCTTTTGCATGAATGGTCGCCTTGTTGACCGCGCTTTTCACGGTCACGTTTCCGGTGGCATGGATCTGTCCTCCATCTATTTCTTCAAGCGTGATATCATGCCCGGTGACACGGAATCCGCTTTTCAGGCATCCCTTGATGTCAATATCTCCTTTGTAGGTGACATGACCGGTTTCATAATTAACGTCACCATTGACCGCAAAAGTGTGTGATACATTTATGTTGCCGGACCATTCAAGCTTGGGGTATCCTGAGATTTCAGCAAAGAGCTGCAGGCCGTCATCGGAAAGAAAAGCCCCGCTCTGGGTTTTTAGTGCTGTATCGCGAACAGGTTCTGCTTCGAGTAACTGTCCGAAAATATTGCAACCGTTTTTGGATGGTTCAGGGGGAAATTTTTCGGCAAGCAGTGTTCCCTTTTCTATCTTTGGAATTTCTCCCCTTTCCCTGAAATCGATATTCCCTTTTTCATCCATTCCTCCGGCTTTGAGATAATCGGTGTCAAAATAATATTCGATCCGGGCGTTTTTACCCTGGATCATCGGGGTGCCCCTTGCCACTTCAAAAGATTTTTCAAAAAAGTCTTGAGACCGGATGAATTCAATTATCAAGTCTTCTCTTACCAGGCCGTACTGGATGGATTTTTCAGACAGGGCGTCATATATATCATCAACCTCGAGGTTGGTGTCGAAATCGTCTGTTTTTCTCAGGCAGGCGATATATGCATTGTCATCTGTTTCAAGCACTTCAAGTATTATTCCGCAAGGAAGGGTTTCAATGGATTGTCCCGGGCTGCCGCCTGCTTCGTCCCCGGCTGGTGATTCAGGTTCGCCAGGGGAAAAGGCCTGTGAAACTTTCTTTTTTTTCAGTTCCCTGTTGACGGCCAATACCTTTTCTTTTGTCAGGATACCGGACTCAAGCAGGGAGCGGCCTATGAATTCCGGTGCCTGGTTTGCAGCGGCCCTGTCTTTTTGCTCCTGCAGAAACGGGGAGAGTGCCGCGTCGTCAAGCAGTCCCATTTGCACGGCCGTGCTGCCGAATCTGATATTGGTCTGCAGTATTCTTATGTTGACAACAGACTGGGAAAGCTGGTTTATTTTCTCAGGGCTGAGAAGCTTGTTTTCTAGAAAATACTGCTTCATGGCTTTGTCATAATTGGCAGAAGACCTGCAGGCAAGGACCGCTTTGTCGTAATCAGCCTGAGAAATCAAATTTTTTTGTAAGGCGAATTTTCCCAGCATATGTCCAGATACTTTTGAGTTGCTGTCAGTATAACATAACGGGATTACGCTAAAAACTCTATCATATGGGCAGGGGGTGTGGCAATAGCAAAATGAGGGGCTTTACATGTTCATGTAAAATCTTTTTTCAAGGTTCTTGACAGCCTGCCTTCTTTCGCGCGAAAGGAAAACTCTGTAAATCGGGTCGTCAGGCGGTACCTGTGTCTTCAGGAATTTTGTTTCAAGGATGGATAAAACGTGAACCGAGACATCGCAGGACGGATATCCTTTGTCGTCAAGGGGAACAGGCCCGTCAAGGCGAATTTCAACGATATTGTTGATATCCACCAGCCGGATTTTTCCGCCTGGTGTCAATATGAGGTTGCCGAATCCCGCCAGGTCCGGAATATAACCGGTCCGGCTGATCATCGATCGTATTTTTTTGACAAACAGCTCAATTTCTGCCCTTGCTTTTTCGATCCGGTCGGTTTGATCCGGCAGTTTGTCCGGCATGGTCCGGAACAGGCCGTGCAGGTAATCGTCTCCCTTAAGGCGCCAGGGATCGAGAATTTCCCCTTCGACATAATCCTGGAGACCGCATAGAAGGATCTGGCGCTGGCCGGTGCCGGTATAGTCCACGATCACCTCATTGGAAGCTGCTATCAGGCCCGGGCCCAGACAAGAGAGCAAAAGCGAGTATTTTTTGATTTCCTCCAGTGCCCGTGCCTTGGTTTCAAAACGGGTCCTCAGAATTCTGAACATTTTTCCCGGTCTTGCTCTTGGGAACATCCTGATACCGTCGATGATCTCTCCGGTGGATTCTTTTTCAACATCTTCTTTGTGCAGGACTTCAAAAATATGGGATCTGAGCCCGGTCCGGTAAAATTTGCGGAACACGAACGGCCCGGGATTTTTTATAAAATTAAGGCTGGCAAGTTCGTTTCCGGACAAAAACGCCCTGTCCCTGATGTCCTGATGTTCCATGGTTTGCTTGTCCAGTTTAAGACCCCTTTTAAGTCATGGCAATGTGCTGTCAAGCTTAATGGTCCGGATCGAAATATTCAAGGCAAATTTTTTACATGGCCCGGTTTTGCAGGCCTGATCGTTTGGGTTTGTGATTCTTGCGGCCAGATAAGCCTTGACAGATAAGGGGAATATTCTTAAAAGTAGCCCTATGATGCTGACCGAAATTGAAAAAAAAGTCATTGCCTGTCTCCAGGGAGATCTCCCGGTTGTCCAGCGGCCTTTTCTCGAACTTTCAGAAAAACTGGGCATAACGGAAAACGAATTTATCGAAATAGTCGACAACCTGAACGAGCGTGGTATTATCCGGCGTTTCGGCGCGACCATAAAGCACCAGAAATCCGGTTTCAAGGCCAATGCAATGGTTGCCTGGAAAATACCCGAAGACCAGGTGCAGGCAGCAGGCGGAAAAATGGCTTCTTTCCAGGAAGTTACCCACTGCTACCGGCGGAATCCTGCCCCGGGGTGGGAATACAACATGTATACCATGGTGCATGCGGCAACAGAAAAGGCATGCCACGGGACGGTCGCCAGGATATCTCAGGCAGTGGGCCATACTGACTATATACTGCTGTTCAGCAAAAAAGAGTTGAAAAAAACATCCATGAAATACTTTGATGTATAATGTCCCCGGGGCCGCCGCATATACTTTGCGTGAATCCCTGGATACATGATTTTGCAGCTTATGATTTCTGGGCCCGGCCGATGGGCCTTTTGTACCTTGCCTCCATCCTGCGTCGAAATCATGTCCGAATCAGTTTTATAGACTGCCTGGACCGGTTTCATCCGGCCTTTTCACATCTGCCAAAAGTTCTCTGGGACGGGCGGGGCCCTTTTCATAAACAGCCGGTCGAACCGCCGCCCGGCCTCGATGATGTAAAAAAAAATTTTTCACGCTACGGGATCGAGCCCCAGTGGCTTAAAGACGACCTTGCCAGCCTGGACCCGCCTGACCTGGTGATGGTCACTTCCCAGATGACATACTGGGCCTCCGGGGTCAGGGAAACAATTGCCGTTATCAAGTCGGTCTGGCCGGATGCTCCGGTGGTGCTCGGAGGTGTTTATGCCACTTTGTGCCGCGAGCATGCCATGATGCATTCCCTTGCCGACGAGGTGATTTCCTTTGCCGGGGAACCCAGGCTTGCCCAGATAGTCAATAAATATACCGGTTTTGTACTCGATGAACCTGCTGATTTCTTTGACCTGGACAGCCTGCCTTATCCCGCCTTTGACCTGCAGCGGCAGGTGCCCTATGTTCCAATCCTGACATCGAGAGGGTGTCCTTTTTCCTGTGATTACTGCGCTTCATCCTTTCTCGAGCCGGTTTTGCGGCAGCGGTCTTTCTCAAATGTGTTTGCCGAAATTGAATACTGGCATACCCGGTTCGGTGTTAAAAATTTTCCTTTTTATGATGACGCGCTGCTGGTGAACATGGAAAAATACGCCTTCCCGTTGCTTGAGACCTTGATAGAATCCGATGTGGATGCCTGGTTTCATACCCCCAATGCGCTGCATATAAGACAGATTACGCCAAAGGCTGCGGAGCTGATGTACCGGGCCGGCTTCAAGACCATCCGGCTGGGGCTTGAAACCACAGATTTTTCCGCTGACAGGCCCCATGACGTCAAGGTGAAGGCGGCCGAGTTCCATTCTGCGTTAACCAGCCTCAAGAAGGCGGGTTTTAAAAGATCCCAGATAGGAGCCTACCTTTTGTGTGGTCTCCCGGGTCAGGATCTTGACCAGGTGGCGGTCTCCGTCGAAACGGTAAAACAGGCCGGCATCCTGCCGGTCCTGGCATACTATACCCCCATTCCCCATACCAGAATGTGGAACGATGCGGTACAAAATTCCAGGTACAATATTGAAAAATATCCCGCCTGCACCAATAACACGGTTTTCCCCTGCCTGAAATCCCACCGGGATATAAACCGCATTTCTCAATTGAAAAATTGATCTATCTGCGGTATAACCGGCACGAATTATTAGAATCAGGTTAGCAACAGGTTAGTTTTCCGTTAGGGAAGGGCCTTGGCTTTAACCGCCACCTGTCAGATGGAACAGGGGATGCAGTGGATATAACTGGGCTTGTGATAACGACGTTTGGTGGTCTGGGGCTTTTTATCCTCGGCATGAAAACCATGACC
This sequence comes from uncultured Desulfobacterales bacterium, assembly GCA_964397015.1. Classification (GTDB taxonomy): domain Bacteria; phylum Desulfobacterota; class Desulfobacteria; order Desulfobacterales; family Desulfobacteraceae; genus MADRE2. Next base: position 17,833 of record CAYNHL010000017.1, read on the forward strand.
GAGGGCCTGGAAATGACCGCCGGCCACAAAATAAAGAAAATCCTGGGCGCAATTTCGTCAAACCGTGTCATGGGCTGTGCAACCGGCGCAGGAGTCACGGCCATGATTCAGTCTTCATCTGCCACCACGGTCATGCTCATGGGATTTGTAGGTGCAGGGATCATGAGCCTGGAGCAGGCAGTTGGAGTTGTTATCGGTGCCAACGTGGGTACCACCATTACCGGCCAGATGATAGCATTCAAACTGACAAACGCTGCTCTTCCGGCCATTGCCTTTGGGGTGGTGCTCAAATATTTTTCCAAAAAACGCAGGTATCGTCACATCGGTGAAATCATACTGGGTTTCGGCCTTTTGTTTTACGGCCTGATGGTGATGAAAAACGGGCTTGCACCGATCAAAAACGAACCGGAATTTATCATGTTTTTTACCCGGTTTTCAACGAATACAATCGGCGGCATGCTGTTGTGTGTTGCAATGGGTGCAGGCCTGACAGTAGTCCTGCAGTCCTCTTCCGCTACAGTGGGATTGACAATGACGCTTGCCACTTCCGGGCTGCTTCCGTTTTCATCAGCGCTGGCCCTTGTGCTGGGAGAGAATATCGGAACGACCATTACCGCCCAGCTGGCCACGATCGGCAGCCGGAACGATGCAGTTCACCGGACAGCCAATGCCCATACAATCTTCAATGTCATCGGAGTGATCATTATCCTTCTGATATTTCCATGGTTTATCCGCCTTGTTGAATGGTCTACCCTTGCAATGGGCATCGGCGAGGTCAACGTGGTGGAAAATCATGAATACGTCAACATGGCAAGGTATATCGCCAATGGGCACACTCTTTTCAATGTTGTCAACGCTATGGTGTTCCTGGTTTTCATGCCTCAGCTGATCCGCCTGGTCATTTTGCTTTCTCCCAGCCAGGCAGCCCGCAGGGAAAGGTATCCGCTGCCGCATTTCGACGACCGTTTCATGGATTCACCCATCGGCGCCCTGATCAAAGTCAAGGGCGAGATTGTCAGGCTGGCTGAATTCACGCGCAAGAATTTGAAAAAAACCTCGACATGCCTGCGTGTCCGGGATGATGACATTCTCGGGGAACGGGAAGCCGTGGAAGATCATATCGATACCTGCCAGAAAATCATTATCAAGTACCTGACCACCATCTACCAGGGGGATGTCAATGAAGGCGAGGCCAGGGAGATTTCCGAAATGATGCGGATCACCAATAATATCGAGCGCATAGGGGATTCAATGGAAAATGTGTCAAAAATGCTTGAAAATATCTACGATCATAATATACACTTCAGTGAAGAAGCGATTCATAACTTGAGTTCAATTGCCATTGAGGTAGATCGTTTTTTTGAGCTTGTGATAGACGCATTGACCGACAAGCCGGATGATTTTTTTCAAATCGCCGCAGCACAGGAGGATCTTATAGACCAGATGCGCGAGGACATGAGGTATATGCACATCCGGCGGCTGCGCGAGGACAGGTGCTCAGTGGATGCAGGTGTGTTTTTCATTACCCTTTTGTCAAATTATGAAAAAATGGGGGATTACTGCTTCAATATTGCCGTGGGTGTAAGCAGGATTTGAAATGGTATGATTATTTATGATCTGGAATGCCTGAACGGCCATTCATTTGAAGGCTGGTTCACAGACAGGGCGGATTTTGAAACCCAGCGGGAAAAAGCGCTGCTGGCCTGCCCGGTATGCGATAACACCGATGTGGTCCAGAAATTGTCCCCAATCTGTGTAAAGACAACTGCTTCCCCATCGTCCGGTTCTTCCATGGACCGGTATGAAATCCTTGAAAAAATTGTCCGCCAGGTTTCGGAATATGTTGAAAAAAATTTTGAAGATGTTGGGACCAGTTTTCCTGAACAGGCCTTGAAAATGCATTACGGCGCCATTGAATACAGGAATATTCGGGGGACCGCCACCCGGGAAGATGAAAAAATCCTTGCAGATGAAGGGGTCCCGGTGGTCCGTGTCCCGGTGGTTAAAAAACCGGGGGATGAATTGAACTGATCCATACTGATCCATTCTATGGGGACCCGGCGCTGCCCGGCAGGTGCGCAGAGTCCCCGGAAATTGAGAAAAAGGATCAGCCTTTCATGAGCGACAGTGCTTTTTCGACAATATTGTCTTTGTCGATGCCGTACTCTTTGAGTACCGTGCCGCCCGGTGCGGACGCCCCGAACCGGTCAATGCCGATGACCCGGTCCCTGTCAAAAACATAACGTTCCCATCCCATGCTGATCCCTGCTTCGACTGCCAGGCGGTTTTTGATGGACGGCGGCAGGATTCTTTCCCTGTAGTAGGCCGGCGCCTTTTCAAACAGTTCCCATGAGGGCATGCTGACAACACGGACCCCGATATTGTTTTCTTTTTCAAGGATATTCGCTGCCTGGATGCACAGGTGAACTTCAGATCCCGACCCTATGAGGATCAGGTTTGGAATGTTTGGGCTGTCCTTGAGAATGTAGGCCCCGTATTTCAGTTCCCCGTCCTGGGATTCAGCTTCCAGTACCGGCAGTTTCTGGCGGCTGAGGATAAGGGCGGTTGGTGCGTCCAGCGTGTCCAGGGCATGTTTCCATGCCTGTGCGGTTTCGTTGGCATCTGCCGGGCGGAGCACGTGAAGGCCGGGAATGGCCCTCAAGCTTGCCAGGTGTTCGACAGGCTGGTGTGTGGGACCGTCTTCTCCTACGGCAACTGAATCGTGTGTGAATACATATATAAGGGGCAGTTTCATCAGGGCGGCCAAACGGATTGCCGGGCGCATGTAATCGGCAAATACCAGGAAGGTGCCGCAATAGGGACGGACTCCCGAGTGAAGGTACATGCCGGCTATTATGGCGGCCATGGCATGTTCCCTTACACCGAACCTGATATTGCGGCCTTCGGGCGTGTTTCTCTGAAATTCCCCGCCGGCGGTGATAAAGGTGTTGTTGGAGGGGGCCAGGTCGGCAGATCCGCCTATCAGATAAGGGATACGGGCTGCCAGGGCGTTAATGATCCTGCCTGAGGCGGACCGGGTGGCAATCGGGCCTTCCGACGGGGACATTGCAGGTATTTCCCTGTCCCATTCTTCAGGCAGAAATCCGCACAGGGCGTTGGCGAACTGATCGGCCATTTCTGGAAACTCATCCTTGTAGTCATCGAAGAGATGCTGCCATGCCTGTTCAGCGGAATGCCCGTCGGTAACTGCTTCACGGCAGGATGCCAGCACTTCGTCAGGTACAAAAAAGGTTTTGTCTTCAGGCATGCCGTAAAACCTTTTGGTCAGCCGGACTTCATCTTCGCCCAGAGGGGCTCCGTGGGCGCCTGCGGTATCCTGCTTGTTGGGGCTGCCATATGCTATATGGGTTTTGAGCTGGATCAGCGTCGGTTTTTCGGTTTCATCTTTTCCCGCCTGGATGGCGGCACCGATCATTTCGAGATTGTTGCCGTCCTCTACCGTTACCACGTGCCAGTTCATGGCCTCGAACCGGGCCTTTATGTCTTCGGTAAAGGCGATGTCCGTGGAGCCTTCTATAGTGATGCTGTTGTCGTCATGGATAAGGATCAGCCTGGACAGGGCCAGGTGCCCGGCCAGGGAAAGAGCTTCCATGGCCACGCCTTCCATCAGGTCTCCATCTCCGCAAAAGACAAAGGTGTGGTGGTCAATCAGGGGGATAGAAGGCTTGTTGAACCTGGCTGCCATATGGCGCTCGGTCATGGCCATGCCAACGGCATTGGCAATACCCTGTCCGAGCGGTCCTGTGGTGGTTTCCACGCCAGGGGTATGACCGTATTCCGGGTGGCCCGGGGTCCGGCTCTGCCACTGCCTGAAATTTTTAAGGTCATCTATTTCAAGTCCGTACCCAAACAGGTACAAAAGACTGTACAGCAGCATGGAAGCGTGACCTCCGGACAAAACGAACCGGTCCCGGTCAATCCAGGCCGGGTTTACCGGGTTGTGCTTGAGATATTTTTTCCACAGGACGTATCCGGCTGGGGCAAGTCCCATGGGTGCCCCGGGATGGCCGGATCCCGCTTTCTGGATAGCGTCGATGCTGAGGGTGCGAATGGTGTTTACAATCAACTGGTCGAGGTTTTCATGGGATGGTGCCATTGTTCTGGTCTCCTGTTTAACAATGATGAAAATTACAAGGCTCTCATGAATTCTGGTTTCAGTTCCAGTTTTCCTTCAAGAGCACTGGATATCATGGCCAGGGTTTTTTCTTTATCCCGTGGCAGCCTGGCTCGGATAGGCAGGTAGTTGGAGGCGTGGTTGGCATGGAAAAGCCCGTTGGAAAGATGGGTGGCCGAAATCATGAGCCCCAGCTCCTCGAGCATTTCATTGGGCGTGATCAGGTCGAATTCTCCATTTTCATAATCCGCGTGCATGGGGGTGCCCGGGATGAGCATCAGGCTCAAGGCTCCGATAAAATCAGGGTCTATGGCTGACAGTACCCTTCCGGTCTCCAGGGCGTGGATCCTGGACCGCTCCCGGCCAGCCAGGCCTATCAGGACCGTCAGGGACAACTGAATTCCAGCCTCTTTTATTCGCCGTCCCGTTTCGATCATCCTGTCGGAGGTGGCGCCTTTGTTGATGGCTTTGAGGGTCTGGTCGTCCCCGGATTCCAGTCCCATGTAGGCAATCTTGACACCCAGGCGGCTGAGCTCAGCCAGCTGTTCATCAGTTTTGAGCCGGACGCTCTTGGTATTGGCATAAAGTCCGACACGGTCCACCCAGGGCAGCCGCTGCCGGATGCGCTCCAGTATTTGGATCAGCCGTTTCTGAGGAATTACCAGGGCATCTCCGTCACAGAGAAACAACCGGTTTTGATTTTTGCAGTACTGTCTTGCAAATTCGATATCCTTGAAAATGATGTCATCTTTTTTGATATCAAAACGTTTGTTCTGAAATGAGCCGCAAAAGGTGCATTTGTTGTGGGAGCATCCCAGTGTCACCTGCAGCAGGATACTGTTGGCCTCACTTGGGGGCCGGATGATATCACCTTCATAGTGCATGGGCATTCCTCAAGTTCATTGTGATAAAATATCTTTATTATCAGTTTTAAGGGTAAGTTTCAATATCCTGATTTTTTCCATTTGTCGTGCCCCTGCCTTGACATTTGACAAATTGAGCCAATTATTAAAAAAAAATATTATTCAAATAAACAGGAGAGGTTAAATGGGAGCCAAAAAAACACGCAAGTTCAAAACCGAAGTGCAGCAGCTGCTGCATCTGATTATCAATTCTCTGTATTCCAACCGTGAAATATTTGTCCGGGAGCTGATTTCCAACGCCTCGGATGCCATTGACAGGGCCCGCTTCAAGGAACAGACCGAGCCAGAGCTTTTTTCAGAGGATACTGATTACCAGATCCGGTTGAAGGTTGATAAGGAAGCCAATACATTCGAGATTATTGACAATGGTATCGGCATGACTTTTGACGAGGTGGCGGAAAATATCGGAACCATAGCCCAGAGCGGCACTCAGGCATTTATGAAGGCGCTGGAGGAATCCAAAAAAGAAAAAACCCTGACTCCTGAACTGATCGGCCAGTTCGGTGTCGGGTTTTACTCCGCCTTTATCGTGGCGGACAAGGTGGTCCTGGAAACCAGGGCTGCGGGTTCTGACACCGGTGTAAGATGGGAATCGGACGGCAAGGGCACCTATACCATCGAAGAGACAGAAAAAAAGGACCGTGGTACACACATCACCCTGTACCTGGCAGAACCTGAAGAAGGTGACCAGGATTTTACCGATGAATATACCATTCAGCACGTGGTGAAAAAGCATTCGGATTTTGTCACCTACCCGATCATCATGAACATGGAGAAATCGGAACCTATACCGGAAAACGAAATCATCAAGGATTCCAGCGGCAAGCCCATAGGAGATACCTTCAGAAAGGTCAGAAAGGACGAGACCCTGAATTCGAGGAAGGCCATATGGGCCAAGGCCAGAGAAGAGGTCACCGATGAGGAACACGAGGAATTCTACAAGCATATCAGCCATAACTGGGATAAGCCCCTTGAAATCATCCACAAGCGTTTTGAAGGGGTGACAGAATATGATGTCCTTATGTATATTCCGTCAAAGGCCCCGTTCGATCTTTTCAGGCCCGACCGGAAACACGGGATGCAGCTTTACTGCAAGCGGGTGTTCATCATGGACGACTGCAAGGAGCTGCTGCCTGAATACCTTGGATTCATTCAGGGGGTTGTGGATGCTCCGGATCTGAACCTGAATGTAAGCCGTGAAATTCTGCAGGAAGACCGGCTGGTGCGCAATATAAGAAAAAATCTGGTCAAGCAGATTTTCAGCTCTCTGGAGGCCATGGACGAGGAAAAATACGAAACCTTTTACAAAGAATTCGGTCCTGCCCTTAAGGCAGGCGTGCCAACGGACTTTGAAAACAAGGAGAGGATTGCAGCCCTGTTGCGCTACAAAACCACCAAATCCGACGGCAAATACATATCTCTGGACACATACATTGAAAACATGAAGGAAGACCAGAAAGACATCTATTACCTGACCGGTGAAAGCCTGACATCCCTCATGAACTCCCCGTTACTGGAATCGTTGAAATCCAGGGACTATGAAGTTATTTTAATGGTGGACCCGGTTGATGAGTGGGTGGTGCAGTCCCTGCCCGAGTACAAGGAGAAAAAACTCAAAAGTGCTGAAAAAGGCGACCTGGATCTTGAAGACACGGCAGATGAAAAAACTGCGGAAGAATACAAGGCCCTCCTTGGTTTTATAAAAGGCAAACTTGAGGACCGGGTCAAGGACGTGGTTGTTTCAAAACGCCTGAAGGATTCGGTTTCCTGTCTTTCGGGCGATGATTTCGGCATGAGCGCTTACATGGAGAAAATTCTGAGGGCATCAGGCCAGGAAGCACCAAGCCAGAAGCGTGTCATGGAAGTCAATATCAATCATCCGGTGATGGCTAAAATCAAAGAAACCTTTGAAACCGATACCAGTAATCCGGTATTGCAGGACTACAGCGACCTGCTGTTCGATATCGCCGTTGTGAGCGAGGGCGGAAAACTGGATAACCCGTCCCGGTTCAGCAAGCAGCTCGGGGACCTTATGGCCAAAGCCATATGAAGGTTTACCTGGAAAGCCTGGGCTGCGCCCGGAACCAGGTGGACAGCGAGATAATGATGGGAACGCTGGAACGGGCCGGTCACACCCTTGTGGATGATCCGGCCCGGGCCGGTACGATCATTGTCAATACCTGCGGATTTATAACCACTGCAGCAGACGAGGCCATCGAGGTGATACTCGATATGGCCGGATATAAAAAAAAAGGCCTGTGCCGGCGGTTGATTGTCACCGGATGCCTGCCCCAGCGCTACCAGGACGACAAAGACCTGTCTGCCGCACTGCCTGAAGTGGATGTATTCCTGGGGACCCGTGCGGTGGATGATATTGTCCATGCACTTGATCCGAATCTCGACCTTCCATATATCCTTTTCAGGGATCCGGGTTTGAAGCCGTTCCAGGAACCTGATGCCCACCGCCGGCTCCTGTATGATTACCATGCCTATGTCAAGGTGTCCGAAGGGTGCAGCCGTCATTGTACTTACTGCATAATTCCGGCCCTGCGGGGCAGACAGCGTTCCAGGCCGGCAGATGACATCTGCCGTGAAGCACGCGGCCTTTTCAGCCAGGGGGTCAGGGAGGTGATCCTCACAGCGGAAAACACGACGGACTGGGGTCATGACCTTGCGGGCCGGCCAGGGTTTGAAACCGTTCTTGACCGGGTAGCGCAGCATGTGCCAAAAACGGCAAGACTTCGTTTGCTTTATACCCACCCTGCCACTCTGTCGGAACCTGTCATGCAGGTCATTGCCTCAAATCCCCGCATCTGTTCCTATTATGACGTGCCGGTCCAGCACGTTTCGGACAGGGTTTTGCGGCAAATGGGGCGGCCCTACACTGGAAAAGACCTTTTTCGCCTGTTTGACCGTATCCGCTTGATTGACAGTGATGCGGCCTTGAGGACCACTCTCATCACAGGTTTTCCAGGTGAAACCAGGGAGGATTTTGATGCCCTTGTCTCATTTGTCGAAACCGTCAGGTTCGACCATCTAGGGGTGTTTGTCTATTCTGATTCACAGGACACAGTCTCCCACGGGCTGCCGGATCATGTGCCCGGGGAGGTCGCCCTCGAGAGGCACGATATTCTTATGGGGCTCCAGGCAGAGATATCAAAACAGATCAATGCAAAATACGTTGGACAGACCCTCGAGGTACTGGTGGAAGAAAATCCTGAAGGCGGGCTTTATCTCGGCAGGACAGGGTTTCAGGCGCCCGAGGTGGACGGGGTGACATTTATTTATGATTCCGGGCTTGAAATCGGCAGCATGGTTAAGGTAAAAATAACTGATTGCTTTGAATATGATATTGCCGGGGAGCTTGCGTGACCAGTGAGTTGAAATCCAGGATCATCGATCTTGTCAGAAATGACCTTGAAAGGGTTGAGCAGGCCCTTGAATCGCAAATGAAACCCAATTTGGACCTGGTAAAGGACATCGCTTCACACCTGCTTTTCAGTGGCGGAAAACGGTACAGGCCTCTTTTGATGATTCACAGTGCCAGGCTGTGCGGGTATGACGGTGGATATGAAATTGAATTTTCAACCATATTTGAATATCTTCACGTGGCCTCCCTGCTGCACGATGATGTTGTGGACGAAGCCTGGAAAAGGCGGGGAAAGGAAACGGCCCACAGCCGTTTCGGTGTTCCCCGGGTAGTGCTGACCGGTGATTTTTTGATGGCCCGTTCCCTGTCCATTGCATCCGAGGTCAAGGACCCGTCTCTAATAGATGTCATTGCCCGGATCACCACCCAGATGGCCCAGGGTGAAATTGAACAGATGGGGTATAAAGGGGATGCCGGACTCAAGGAGTCCGATTATTTGAGGATAATTCATCGCAAGACCGGAGTACTGCTCGAGGGAGCCTGCAAGAGCGGGGCTGTTTTGGCAAAGGCATCTGAAAAAGAGCAGGACACGTTGTCAAGGTTTGGCCGTCACCTGGGCCTTGCATTCCAGATGACGGACGATCTGCTGGATTACACCGCTACGGCCGATACGCTCGGAAAAGAACCAGGTACCGATATCCGGGAGGGTAAGCTGACCCTTCCCCTGATTGCCGCCCTTGAAAATGCGGGCACAGAAGACGCGGCCTTTATCATGCGAATGGTGGAAAACCCCGGGATCGGTATGGATGAATTTGAAAGGCTCAAACAGGTCCTGTACAGGTGCGGGGGCATCGAATATACCCAACAACAGGCTATGGCTCATGCGAAAGAAGCCATGGCCTGTCTCGAAATGTTCAGGGACTCGGCATCCAGGCGGTTGTTGAAGTTACTGGCAGAATATTCCATTGCAAGGAATGAGTAAGGAGGGGCATGAGAAAGTTAAGGATGCATAAATCCATGATCATATATCTGCTGGCGGCCTCGGTTATTTGCACAATGCCTTCCCGGCTTCTGGCCGGCCCGGGTGTCACGGCGGAAGTGAGTACCGGGCAGGGGCGTATCGTCAGTGAAGATGTACCCCAGGCAAAGAAAAACGCCATTTCCACGGCCCTGGATCTCGCGGTCCAGAATGCGGTGACAGCTCTGCTGCCTAGAGATGTTCTCGCACGGAACCTTGGGGCGGTATATGAAAAAATTTTAAGTCATACATCGGATTACATTGAAACCTATAAAGTCTTGTCGGAACTGGAACAGTCCGGTTATTACCTGGTAGCGGTCGAATCCAAAGTCAATCTGGACCGGCTTGAAAAAAGGCTCATGGATCATCAGATCATCATGACAGGACAGGACAGCCCCGTGGTGCTGATGTTGATTTCAGAAAAAACAGGCATGGAAATTCTGCCCAGATACTGGTGGGGGAACAACCCGCTGCCCTATGAATCAGTGGTGGAAACAGTGCTCAACCGGGCCATGACCCGGGAAAAGATCATGAACAGTGCCGGCAGCACGTACCGGCCGGACCCGTCTTTTTATGAAATTGTGTTTGAATCAATTTATGATGAAAATGCCGCCATGGATCTAGGGAAGCAGATTGAAGCGGACCTGGTGATCATCGGAAGTGCCAGGGCTGTTGAAACCCTGAACCGCATGGAAGAAGAACAAGCCTACATGGCTAAGATCGATCTGGGTATTTTTCATATTGAAACCAGGGAAAAAATTGCAGCCGTGACAGTTGAAGAAACAGTCTCGAGTGACACGGCGCAGACCGGTTACCACGATGCCCTGGCCAAGTCAGCCCAGGCTGCCGCCATGGAGCTGATATCCCAGATCCACGAGTTCTGGACAGAATACAACAAGAATGAGAAAACCATTGCCGTTAACATTTCAGGGGAGCATTTTCTTTCCCGTTACGTGGCCCTCAAGGAGATTTTCAGGAAAATGCCGGAAATTGAAAGCATCCTGCCCAAAGAACTGGGTACTAATGACGCCCGGGTGGACCTGGTTTATAGAGGCGATGCCTTTCAATTCGCCAAGGCACTTGTGCTGAAATCTTTTCCATCCTTTGGTATTGAAATCTCACAGGTGACCCGGGATGCACTGTCCATATCATTCGTTGCCCTGGACGAGGAACAGCAGGACGAGGAACAACCAGACGAGGCGCAACCAGACGAGGCACAGCAAAAAGATGATCAGGCACCTTAAAAAAGATTCTGCAGACCCTGTTGAAGGTACGCCTTCGGTGGCACCGGAAACCGGGCCGCAGGTTCAATAAAGGGGCAGCAGGTTTATCGCATGTAAAAATTTTGCAGGTGGAGTTTTGTTGTCTCTGTCGAATAAAGCTGCCGCGGCATTGATTTTTTACATGCTATTGTCTTGAAAGGCGCCGGTATTTTTCTTGACATGATTACATGAATCTGATAGTAAATTTTGAGTTGTAATAAAGGCGCGTAACTCAGTTGGTAGAGTGCTACCTCGACACGGTAGAAGTCAGCAGTTCAAGTCTGCTCGTGCCTACCAAAAAAGTCAAGGGTTTACAGAATTTCACTGTAAACCCTTTTTTGATTTTTGCTACCATTTTATTTTCAGCATCGTTTTTTTGAAATCAATCTGTTTTTAAAAAGGTGACATCTTGGTAGCGGACAAAAAAGCTATTTTGATTTGGGAAGTTTTGTAGTTATAAGATCCACATGTTCGGCTAAGCTCGGCCTTATTGGATTGCGCCAAACTGTTTCACCCAACCTCAATGCAAAATTGGGGGTGCTTTTTATTGACCTTAAAAGCTCTGTCTGGGCTCTATAAACGACCGTCTTTTTAAAATCTATATTGTTTTGAGTTAAAGGATTATGTCCTCTATCCCCTAATGGAGGAGTATCATAATAAAAAATCCGATACAGATAATCGCCACTTTCTCTTCTTAAATGTCTTAAACAATAATTACGAATATTGGGACCATCATACTTAAATGATTTCATCGATAAAATACGCTTTCTCATAAACCAACCATCTATGACAAAAACTATTTTCCGACAATTCATTATAATTGTCCTAAAAAAGTAAAGCCCCAAGGTCAGTTTTGGCGGCTTTTATTTTGGCCAAAAGCGAGCAAGGGGCATTTTTAATCTCATATAGCGAATAAAGATTCACTCTGATACTATATTTATCATGCTTTTTATTTATGTCAAGCCATTTCTAAATCTTTTATTATAATTAAGCGGCACTCTATCTATTTAAAATCGTATTTTCAAGCTTTTTTGTAGATTTTTGATTTGGTGGCCGCATCAGATGCGCATACACGTTCAACGTCACCATGGGCGTTGAATGGCCCAGCTGGTTCTGGATTTATTTGACGTTTTTCCCTGGGCCCGCCCGTATTTGTTGGAAACACCAGATCCAGTTTGCTCGGTGGGCATGCAACCTTCCATTCCTTAAGCACCTTCATGGTGGTCGGGCCAATGTCAACTCATCGGTGTCACGTTGGTTTTTTTATTCTCAAGGTCCCGGCCAGAATAAAGCCGGGGCCGGATGCTTAAAAAGTATATCCGATGGAAAAATGCAGCCGCCCTTTGTCCCTGCCGGGTTCAGGGTTCAGCCGGAATCCATAGAGCAGGCCGACCGGCCCTACGGGCGTAATGTACCGGAGCCCTGACCCGATGGTGAAGGTAAAATCGTTTGTGGTACCGGGAACCCTGGTCTGCCTCAGTGAACCGGCATCTAAAAAAACCGGGATTTCAAATTTTTCCCCCAGCTTAATGCGTGCTTCCACTGAACCTGCGATCTGTGTCCGGCCTCCGGCCGGGTTTCCGAGGCGGTCGACCGCCAGTTCATTTTCCCCGATTCCCCTTACATCTGAAATGCCGCCCAGGAAAAACAGCTGATCGTCAGGCAGGCGGGAACCGCCGGTAATGTCCTGGATGAATCCGTACATCCCCTGGAAGGCCAGCACCAACCGGTCATGGGGCTGGATGTAATACCTGGCCCTGACCCGGTACTTGATAAAATGATCCAGGTTGTTTTTGATATCCTGGTTGTAGCTGGCGGACAGGTTGACATGAAGGCCGCGCGAGGGCCGGGTAAGGGAATCCACAGAATGCCAGGTGATAAAAGGGGTGACAGAAGCAATGGTCCTGGAGGTGTAAAGGTCAGGGGTCGTGTCGACAGCCGGGGACAGGGCGTATTGTGTTTTGGATTCCAGTCCGAACTGCGTGCCGGCTTTAAAGGAAGGGGTCAGGTCTTTTTCCAGCGACAGCGATGTTCCGTATTCCCTGGTCCCGAAATTCTGATTTTTCAAGGCCTGTTCCGATGCGTGCACATTTACATCCGCCAGAATATGTTTAGACATGAAATCAAAATCCCTGAGTGTAGCCCCTGTGTCATACCCGATTCCTGAAATTTCGGCGTTGACTGTCAGCTCCCGGTTTGTTCCCAGCAGGTTCCGGTCTCCGGCCGTTACGATGGCATACCCGTCTTTTGCCGAATTGTACCCGAAACCGGCTTCAATGGACCATGGTTTTTTTTCCCTGATGTCGGCAATGAAAAATACCTGGTCCAGGGTTTCCTGTATGCCAAGGGCCCTGACATCCGCCTGTTCAATGCACTGGAGGCTTCTAAGATCGTTTTGAAATTCGATATAACGATTGAGCGATACCGGATCTCCCTCGTGGAGCTGATTGTGCCTGAGAATTACATCGTCCCGTGTTATAAAATTGCCAAAGTGAAAAACGCCGCCGATCCTTGCCCGTGAGTTGGAAGTGATATGAAAGTCAATGGTGTATTCATTGCCGGCCGGTGTGACATCGGTGTCAACCCGGGCGTAGATGAATCCTTTTTCAGCCAGAAATGACAGGACAGCAATCCGGTCCCGGTCAACCATTGAGCTGGAGAATGGCACGCCCTGCCGGGACTCCACGAGCCGGAGCACCTGGTCGGTATACCGGTCGGGCAGTCCGTGGAACCGAACATGGCCCACTTCCATCCTGTCTTCAGGCTCAGGCAAAGCTGCACTGTTGCCGGGCGGGGACTCCTGCCGTTCGTTTTCGACTATGCTGATCCGCACCTCTTTGATCGGCAGGCCGTTTTCTGTCCTGGTATCGGTGCTGTACGAAACCTGGCAATCCGTGTATCCGGCATTGTGATAACGTGTTTCAATGTTTTTGATGCTTCGCTTGATGCCGAAATCATTTCGGTTTCCCTTTGTAAAGATCGTCAAGTCCTTTTTCAGGGTGCGTGTCCAAAAGGCCTGGTTACCGGAAAAAAAGACGCGGTAAAAGGGGCCTTCCTGCACCTGGAACGTCAGGATCGCCGTGTTTTGGGAAGCCGTGGTGTCAATACTGTGGCTCACGGAAACCTCGGCAAATCCCTTCTTGCGGTAAAAGGCTGTCAGGGTTTTGACATCCTGTGTGACCTCGTTTGCAATGACACGCTTTTTTGTTATCCATGAAAAGGGGAAAACCGGGTAAGATGACAGTTTCATTTTCAGGAGGGTATCTGAAAACGAATGGTTGCCATTGATTTCGATTCGGTCGATTATCAGGGGCAATCCTTTGTTGATTTCAATAAGGACTTGTTTTTGAAGCGCTTCAAGGGTTCGGTCACTGATTCGAACGTCGGCGCCGGGGTATCCTCTGTCTGCCATCAGGGACTTGACGGTTTGGGTTGCTTTAACGGTGCTGTCGGTTGTGAATGCACTTCCAACAGCATATCCGGATGCTTTAATGACAGTGCCGCTGAAAATCGGAAAAGCGCCTGAAACCTTTATCTCTCGTATCACGGCAGTGGGAGTCAGCCGGAAGACCAGGGTGACGGCAGCCGCATCCCAGTCCTGATCAGGGATGTCGATACTGCTGAACTGCCGGGTCTGTTTCAATAGAGACACTGTTGTGTCAAGGCGCTCGGAAGAAAGCTCTTTACCAATAAGCCGGCGGGTCATTTTTTTTGCCATGGACTCCAACCCGGCCTTTCTTTCCCTGGTGCCGCCAAGGATTTCGATTTTCACGTTCTGGACAACAGGGTTACCCGCATGGACCGGAAAACCCGGGTTTGCAGCCTGCAATGACACAAGGCAGAACAAAACGAACATTGTTTTTCTTATCATGGGTTACCTGAACTCCAGCTTGAAGGTTACCTGGGTACCAAAATCTCCCCTTGAATCGTTGATTACCTTGAGCACCACGTGTTCCAGCATCCGGTATTCGACTGCGCTGGTGTGAACCGTTTCTTCATTGTCATTTCTTTTCATTGAATACACCAGTTCCATTCTGTCGGACAGTTTTTTTCCCATGGTTACGCTGACACCCGGTTCCTGGTCCGAGGATTCGTCGTATCCAAGCTTGAACGTGTCCAGCGGGGTTGCACTTTCCACGGATTCCCCGAGCATCCCCGAGGCTTTGTCCGCAATCATGCCGGCCGCGGATGTGCTTTTGCCGCCTATCTCCCGCACGGTCTTGCCCATGATCAGCAATGAGACGATATCCTCATGGGTCAGCTCCGGGTCGGAGTGGAGCTTGAAGTCAAGATTGTTCATTGTTCCGCTGATGTCCATGTAGATGGTCCAGTTGCGTATCCGGGTTGTTGCATTCAGGGTAATTTCAGGATCTGTTTTATAAGGGTTATTGAATTCAATAACCCCTTTTTCAATCTCAAAGGATTTTTTCTGATAAACCACGGTCCCCTCTGTGATCACGGCACGGCCTGTTATAACGGGATGGGCAAGTGTCCCGGTAATTCCAAGGTTGGGTTCCACCAGTATGAAGGCCAGGTTGTTATCCACGATAAATGGCGCCTTGTGTGTAACGTTGATGTTAACTGAAGCCCTGGGAAGCAACGCGTCCCTTCCCGCGGCTTCTTTTCTGCCGTCTGCAGGCTTTGAAGCTGCTGGTTGTCTTCGGGTCAGGGCTGCGACTGGATCAAAATGGATATCCTTGTAAAATTCACCCTGGTGCATCAGGATGTTCCCGGAAATGGCAGCATCTTCCCATGTGCCGGAAAATGCCAGGTCGGTGTCAAAGGTCAGTGCGGCAGTGTCTTCACTTTCAATGGTGATGTTTTGGCCTGTCAGCAGGATATCCCCCCGGATTGGCATGAAATCTTCCAAGTCCACGTTTCCGGAAAGAGACAGGCGGCCGCCACCCAGGATAGCGGCCAGGTCTTCAATGCGGATAAGGTTGTTGGAGGCATGGATACGCCCGTTGATACCGGAAATCAGCAGGCCGTCCATGGGAAGCGGGTAAGCTGCGTCTGTCAGTTGGACAGTGGCGGTTATGTCGGGATCACGGAGAGTGCCTTTCAGACCGGCGTCAATTGTAATCCGGCCGGATGCGGCTGAGGCAGCTTCAACGGCCGCCAAAGGCAGCTGTATGTCCGTATGTCCGCTCGTGCTGATGTGTCCTGTGATTGCACCGCCCTGTCCCCGGATACCGATTGCCTCCAGAAACGGTGCCAGTGGGGTTTTATTAAAGGCCAGGTCAAAATCATGGTGCAGCTTATCCAGGTCAAAGTCCGCTTCCAGGTCGATGGTGTCATCGATTGACAGCCGGACCCGGTGTGTGTCAAGATCCACCTCTGATAGCACATGAGTGAAGGGGATGGGAAAAGGATCTGCCACACGGATTTTTTCCAGCCCGGAAACCGGAGGAGAAAAGGTAATGGCAAGATCTGCAGCAAGGGAAATACTCTTCTGGTCGATCCGGGCGACAAGGCCCTGGATGCTTATTTTTTCCGGTGAAGCCGTGATTTTGCCGTTGAGGTCCGACAGTTCAATTTCCGGTTCTTCAAGGGATACTGCCACATCCATAAACTCCATGCCGGCCTTGAATTGCGGTCGGGTTATGGTGCCGCCAACGTCTGCGTCAATGGCCAGATGTCCTCTGGCGGTTTCAATGGCCGCAGCGTATGAATCCTGCAGCACGATCGGCAGTGCGCCGGAGGAATGTATCCACCCGTGGAGGGATGCCTGCAGTCCGCGTATGCCCGCTGCGGCCAGGATTGGCTCAAGGTCACTGCGGGTGAAGGATATGCGGGCATCGTACCTCGAAGTTTCTGTATCCAGGGATGCCTCAAGATTCATCATACCGTCAAGGGAGACATCGAGTGTTTTATCTTCAAGATTTATGTCAGCGTGTATCTTTTTGAACGGAATGGTCATGTCATCGAGAGCATTGACATCCGGCCGGGTACCCATGGTGTAGGTCAGGCCGGTTTCAAGGTCAAAGTCCATCAGTGAGCCGGCCTGGGGTCCTGGGGGGGGTGATATGTCTGAAAATTGAGTGTTTTCCAGATTCATTCCCCGGCCTTTGGCTGTAATGGTTGCCTGGACGATCCCTGCGGAAATGTCGGGGGTTATATCGGCTTTCATGTCAACGGCTTGTATGGCAATGCCATTGATATCAAGGTTGATGCCATTTATGACCGCCTCGATATCTGGTTGCCGTACAGGTCCTGTCAGGCGGATACTGCCGTTCGCCGAACCGCTGATCGGCACATGGATGAATCCGGGAGCAACGTTTGAAAGATCCTGTGTTTCGATATTCATTGTTGCAGACACTGTCTGTTCCAGAAGATCGCAGCTGCCGGCAAGGCTGGCCTGCAGTCCCCGAGTGTCAAGGGACAGGCGGTCAATGGTGAAGGCACCGTTTTCGATATTTCCTGAAATTACTGCGTCACTATCGGGAATACTGGTTTCACCCGGTTTGAGCAGGACATCCCGGAGCGACAGGGTTGCCTTGAACCCGGCTGACAGAGTATCAGGATCAATGCCTTTTCCCTCGATGCCGGCGGTTAGTGCATACTCTCCTGAAACGTTGTCGATCCATTGGGAAAAGTGATCAAGACGGCCGTCTGGTTGACTTAAAGAAAGATCGTAGCGCAGGTTGTCAGGATTTCCGGCCGGGGATAAAAAGCCGTTGGGGAAAAGATCCGTCAGGTCTGTCGCCCCTGAAAACATCACCCGGTTTTCCATCATTGCTGCCCGGCTTTCTTCTATTGTGAGAACCCGGTCTGCCAGGCGGGCAAAAATGAAAATTTCACCTTCCCTGATGTGATCTCCGGCCGCAAGATCCTGTCCTGTGATTTGAAAATCAGCCGACGGGTTTGCAAGGGTGCCTCGGCTTTCAAGGGAAAAATTGACGGTGCCTGCAATTTTTGGGATCCGGTTTGAAATCCGGCTGATAGAATTGAGCCGGGCTGCTGCTTCAAGGGAAATATCCAGCTTTGGTTCCAGGAACATGCTATTTGCTGTGCCGGAGGCGTTCATGTCACACAGGTTTGATAAAAGGTCCAGGGAAAACAAAAGAGTGCCTTTTGGGTCGAAGCTGGCGGATGCTGTAAATTCCGCAATATGGATCGGTCCGAATTCCTGCCCTGTTGCTTGATCAAAAAAAGCGGCAGTCAGGTTGGTGATCCGGAACAGATCGATGCCGGCAGCAAGGGGAATGGCCCCAGGAGTTTTCTTTGACGGCTGTGCCTCCCCGGGTGCCTGCTCCCTGTGGTAAAGCGCTGCAAAAAGATTGATCTCTTTTCGGTTGTTTCTGTTGATATCCAGCCTGGGGGTGTCAATGGTAAGCTGGGTGATTTCCAGGACTTTGTCCATCAGCGATCTCAGGCGAAGCCCCAGTGTCAACTGCCGGACGTTCAGGCAGGTATTCCCGCCGGGGTCCCTGAGGGTTATGCCGTCCAGGGTGATTGCGGTGTCCGTCAGGGCCAGCCTCATGCGGTCCACATGCAGAGTGCCTGGAATACGGGCATTGACCTGGCCCACCAGCAAATTTTTTGCATGGTCGGTTCCAATGTAGACTGCCAGAGCCGTAATCAGTGCGGCAAAGCATGCCAGGCAGACAACAGCGGCAGCCAGTATTCGTCTTTTCATGGTGCATCATTATATCATGGCTGGAATTCTTTTTCCATCCGGATACACACTTGAACTGTTGTGTTCAGAGACCTTGTCCCGGCATCTGGGACAAGAATACCTTTCCGATGGCTCCCTGGTCCTCTTTTAAAAAAGATTGGAAAGCTGCAGGGCTATAATGGCTTTTTAAAATAGGTTATTGGATCCACGATATTAATTTTGCCCCTGGAAAAGGGATGCCGCAGCCGGGCTACAATCTGGGTGGCCCTGGGGGGATTGAGCTTTTCCAGATAATAAGACAGGTGGGCAGAGACCGTGTCGTCCGAGAGTTTCACCTCGATCAGCTCTTCGATAATGCCGTTTTTTACCACAACAAAATCAATTTCCCTGCCTTCCTTGTCCCGGATATAACGAATATCATACCTGAAACCGTCCCGGTCTTCGAGAAAATGCAGTCTTTTCAAAAGATGGGATGCCACAAGGTTTTCAAATACAACCCCTTCATCTCCAATCACATCCCCGTTGTCGTAAAAATATACCTTGGGCGGCTTGACAACTGCCCGGGGAAGGTTGCGGGTATAGGGGCGTACCGCAAATACCAGATACATTCTTTCCAGCACGGCCAGCCAGTTTTGCACGGTTTTATAAGATACCTGGATTTCTCCTGCCAGGTTGGAGAGCACAATCTGTCCACCCACCCGGGTGCGTAACTGGTGTATGAACAATTCCAGCAGAGAAATCTGCCGGACTTCGGTAAGATCCCGGATGTCTTCCCTGATAACGCGGTCAAAACGGTCCCGGCGCCATCTTCTGGCCTCCCGCTCATCTCCGTCCAGAAAGGGTTCAGGAAATCCTCCAACTGTCATCAACCTTTCGAATGCCTCTCCGGCTGTCATTTTTTCAGGGATTTCGTCCAGCCCGAAAGGATGCAGTCGCCAGTAATGGTATCTGCCCAGAAGGGAATCACCCCCCTGGCGGTAAACATCGAGCCTGGCAGATCCGGTGACCAGAAACCGGGTGTCCCTGCAGGTATCGTAAATTCCTTTTATCCAGTTTTTCCAGTCCCTGTATTTGTGGAGTTCGTCAAATATTATCAGGCCGGCATCCCGGTGCCATTTTTCAGCCAGCAGGTCCTGACGGTCCCGGCTGTAATCCCAGTTGAAGTATCTTCCGGAGAACCCGGCTTTATCAAGGATATTCCGGGCCAGGGTGGTTTTTCCCACCTGGCGGGGCCCCCCGATAAATACCATTTTCCGTTTCAGGTCTTGGAGGATATGATCATAGATATATCTCATATGGCTATTTTAACCTTTATTCCAAAACAGTCAAGGCTCTTTTGGAATAAAGGTTAAAATAGCCATGTATGCCCCAGCATCAGAAATCGAAAAGTATTTTATTGTTTCTATAGTCGTTCTTACTGGATCGCATGGCTGATGATTCTCAGCCCATCGAGCGTAAGAGCGTGATCCACGTGCTCGATGGAACGGGATACATTGAAGATCAGCGGGGCCAGCCCGCCGGTGGCTACAACTTTGGAGCTGTCCCCTGTTTCCTCCTGGATCCGCTGAACCATACCGTCCACCATTGCCGCACTGCCATAGATAATACCGGACTTGATGCTTTCAATCGTGTATTTTCCTACCACTTTGTCCGGGGCCTTGAAGATCTCTACCCGTGGCAGGCGCGAGGCTTTTTGGAAGAGTGCTTCAGCGGAGATCATGATTCCGGGCACGATTGCTCCGCCAAGGTATTCCCCTTTTTTTGAAATAACATCAAATGTGGTTGCTGTTCCGAAATCCACGATTATCAGGGCGGTTTTATACCTGTTATAGGCGGCAATGGCGTTGACGATCCGGTCCGCTCCCACTTCGGCAGGATTGTTGTACCGGATGGGCATCAGTTTTTTGACCATGTCCGGATCGATCCACATGGGTGAAAGGGACAGGTAGCGCAGGCAGAAAGCGTCCAGGATTGGTACGGCATTGGGGACCACCGATGAAATAACGATTTTCGTGATCTGGGCTTTTGCAATTCCGCGGTCGGTTAAAAGGGCATTGGCCAGAACATTGAATTCATCGGCCGTGGTATTCTTTATAGTCCGGATACGCCAGTCCATAATCAGTTCATCCCGGTCATAAACACCCATGACCGTATTGGTGTTTCCTACATCAATCACCAGCAGCATCTGTGTCTCCTGTTTCAATTTTTACGGTAAATACTTCAGGATCCGCTTTGACCATGACCAGGCCCACTGGAATGACAATGCTGGCATTCCTGGCATACACACCTGGTTTCAGGCCGTCGAGGTCCATGAAGGCATGAATCTGTTGTTGAATATCCTTGTTGTTGACATCCTCATAGCGGCCCTTGATATCGATGGTGATGCAGTCCGGGGATATGGCCGCCCGGGCCCCGCGGCCTGCGTTGCGCGCTTCGACAGGTATATTTTCAATTGTGCGAGAGATGGTTTTATGTTTGATCGGCACAGAGACCTTGATGATACGGGATGCGGGTTCAACCGGCAGGGAAGTGTCCAGGTCGAGGGGAATATTGGTTTTAAAGCTTTCTGTTACGCCGTCCAGGTCAATGGGTTTTGTTCTCAGGGTTTTGATGCCGCTGACAACAGACCTGGCACCGGTCAAATCAACCGCTGCCGGTTCAGCCTTTGCTTCCATGGCAATGTAACCTGTTGGGGGTTTCCCGGTATACGGCACCAGGACATTGAATCTGCGGGATATTTTTTCTTCGAGCTTTACGCTAAGGTAAACGGGATTGATTTCAAGTATGGAGATGGCAGGGTTCAGCGGAATGCGTTTTTTTATCAGCGGAATGAGGTATACACCAGGCTCGATGGATGTTGAAGCTCCTGCGGGATCGAGTTCGAGATCTGTGTACAGATCAACGGGGTATGTGATGTTTTGATTCACCGCCTGGGCGATTAGCCTGGCAGACCCTTTTATTTTGATTTCAATGCGGTCGGAAAAATAAGCTGTGAGTACAAACCCGTCGGGTACGTTCGAGAAATTGACCGGCAGCAGGAGACGGTCTTCCACCGGGGAAGAATCGCACCCTGAAAGCCATGGCAGGATGAGGGCAATGATGACAAGAAAGGTAAAAAGGCGTTTGACCCGGTTATACATTCTGGACGGCATCAATAATGTTTAAAAACGGGCGCAGGCCAGCCACATCATGGACGCGGACAATATGGGCGCCATGGATAACGGACGTTGCAACTGCCGCAAGGGTTCCTGCCCCTGTTTCCCGGTTTTCAGGTCCTACGGGCCGGTCGTTTGAACGGCCGAGAATGTTCTGGATAAATGATTTTCTGGACGGCCCCAGCAGGACCGGAAAGCCCAGTCTCGTAATCCGGTCCAGGTGCCGGATGATCATCAGGTTATGTTCCACGGTTTTCCCGAAGCCTATGCCCGGGTCCAGTATGATATTTTCTTTTCGAATACCCGTTTCCATGGCGAATTCGGCGCGCTGGGACAAATAGTCCGTGATTTCCCCTAGCAGGTCGTCGTAGTCAGGATCGATCTGCATAGTCTGCGGAGTGCCTTTCATGTGCATGAGGATGACGGGGACATTTCGCCGGGCCGCAAGAGAGGCCATCCCGGGATCTTTTTCCAGGGCGGAAATATCGTTGATAATGGAGGCTCCGGCATCCAGGGCTGCCTCGGCCACCTCTGATTTGACCGTATCGATGGAGATGGGAATCCGGATTTTTTCAGCCAGTGCTTTGATGACCGGAATGACCCTTTTTTTTTCTTCTTCCGCAGGCACCGGCCTGGCAAAAGGACGTGATGATTCACCTCCGATATCCAGGATTCCGGCACCGTCGGCAGCAAGTTTCAATCCCTGTTGGACGGCGGCATCATATGAATAAAACCTGCCGCCGTCTGAAAAAGAATCCGGGGTGGTGTTCAAAATTCCCATTATGCAGGTGCCGGCACCAAGTTTGAGTATACCCGACGATCCGCATGAAATGTCAAAACACCTCATTTATCAATCCCGGTCTTTTCCGTTGTCATCGGAGTCCGTGTCAGTATCATTGGAATCAGTCTCAGGCCGGTCTTCACCTGAAATATCCACGATATCTTCAGTTTCAGTCCCTGAAGGCCGCTGCCCGGCATCCTTTGCAGTGCTGCCGGAAGATGATTGGGATGAAGACTTCGATGTTACATTGCGTTTGCCAAAGAAGTCAAAATCCTTTCTCATGGATGCGATCAGGTCATCGAGTTCCGCGCCCATGACGGTTTCCTTTTCAATCAGCATATCGGCAAGAGCGTGCAGGATATCGATATTGTCTTCAAGTATTTTTCTGGCGTTTTTATATGCCCGGTCCACAAGCAGGGCAACTTCAGAATCAATTTTCCGGGCGGTGTCCTCGGAATAGTTTTTAGCCTGGGTCATCTCCCTGCCGATGAAAATATTGTCATCGTGGTTTTCATAGGACAGGGGGGCAAGGTTGTCGCTCATACCGAAGACCCGGACCATTTTGTTGGCAAGATCGCTGGCCTGCTTGAAATCATTGGCCGCACCCGTGCTTATGCGTTTGAATATGAGTTCTTCCGCCACCCGGCCGCCGAATGAAACTGCCAGCCTGTTTTCCAGC
>CAYNHL010000018.1:0-26012 GCA_964397015.1 uncultured Desulfobacterales bacterium
GCACGTTTGCTGCCTTCTTCAATCGTGGGAAGGTTGCCGATTTTTTCTTCGAGCATCCTGCATGCCTCATTGGATGAGGGCACAAAAAACCGGTTCACGGCGAAACCGGGTGCATCTTTTACAATTATGGCGGTCTTGCCGTGGAGTTGTGCAAATGTCCTTGCTTTATTTATTGTTTCAAGACTGGTTGTCGAATGGGGAATAATTTCAAGCAGTCTGTTTTTGGCTGGATGAAAAAAATAATGAAGCCCGATGAAGCGGTCCGGACGGTCAATTTTTTCAGCAAAGGTGGAAACATAAAAGCTGGATGTATTGGTCGCAAAAATGGTTTTTTCGTGGCAGATGGTATCTATTTTCCGGAATAATTCGGTTTTAACCGATTTATCCTCAAACACGGCTTCAATGACAATATCCGCATCTGCCACAGCATGGTAATCGGTGGTCCCTTTGATCCGGGAAAGGATGATATCAACCTGTTCCGGGGTGAAAAGATGCCGTTTGATCCCGCTTTGAAGGATCCCTTTGATGGTCTCCATGCCGTTTTCAACATATTCATCAGCGATATCGATCAATACGACATCAAACCCTTCCTGTGCCACTTTCTGGGCAATACCGCTCCCCATGTGTCCGGCGCCGATGACACCGATTTTTGATATTTGAGACATCCTACCTCCTGATTGTGATTATTTGTCGCCTGTTATTGTGGAAATACCAAATAACATTCGTTAGATTTTTATTTCGTATGTCCGTTAGCTAAAAAAGATTCAATTGTACCTGCTTTATCATTGCTGTTCAGGTTTAACTATCTGCCTACATTTTCGATGGCAGGAAAAAAACAATCTCCGGAAAAATAATAAGGATGACAATACAGAAAACCGCGGCAATGAGAAACGGCCACACTCCATTGAAAATAGTCGTCAGCGGTACCTCCGGAACGGCACCCTTGATCACGAAAACATTCAGTCCGACCGGTGGGGTGATCAATCCGACTTCCAGGACAATTACCATGATAACACCGAACCAGAGCGGATTGAAATTCATGGCCTGAATGATGGGAAACAGTATGGGAACCATGAGAATCATAATGGCATAACAGTCCATTACGCAGCCCAGCAGGATAAAGACCAGTATGATCATCATCAGTATAACCATTCTCGGCAGGGCCAGGCCCACAATTAAATCGGCCAGCATAAACGGTATTCCCGTCAATGCCAGAAAGCTTGAAAAGATGTTTGCGCCGATGATAATCAGAAAAATCATGGCCGTCATGTTTCCTGTTGCCAGAAGGCTTTCGCTCAGTGTTGTGAAGGTCAGTTTTCTCCTGACAAGAGTAATGATAAATGCCCCGAAAGCGCCGATTCCTGCCGCTTCGGTCGGTGTGAATACTCCAAAATAGATGCCTCCCATGACCAGGACAAACAGCGACAGCATGGTCCAGGTGCTGTAAAGCGATTTGAATTTGGTTTTCCAGGTGGTAGGGTCTCCTTTAGGTCCCATCTCCGGTTTGATCAGGCATTGCACATAGATCGCCACTATAAAGAGCGAGGCCAGCAGCAGTCCCGGTAGAATGCCGGCCATAAAGAGCTTTCCAATGGATTCTTCCGTCAGGATACCGTAGATGATAAACCCGATACTTGGGGGGATCAGGATTCCCAGTGTACCACCTGCGGCCACACATCCTGTGGACAGGCTTAAATCATACCCGTACTTTTTCATTTCAGGAATGGCGACCCTTGCCATGGTGGCACCCGTGGCAAGGGATGATCCGCATACGGCTGCAAATCCGGAGCAGGCAACAATGGTTGCCATGGCCAGACCTCCCCTGAGATGTCCCATCCAGTTATGGACGGCTTTATATATATCCTGGCTGATACCGGATGTGAATGCAAACTGGCCCATGAGAATAAAAAGCGGAATTACGCTCAATGTATAAGATGAACCTTCAGACCAGGGTACCATTCCCATTAAATTCAACGCTGCATCCGGACCAATGATAAAACTGGTGCCGCCAAAACCGATCAGGGCCAGGGCGACACCAATATGCATTCTCAGGGCCAGGAACACAAACAATAAACAAATTCCTAAAACGCCTGTCATTTCCGGACTCATAAACGGTCCTCTTTTTCTGTTAATTTTACATAACTTCTGAGTATATCCCGAATAAATTCGATGCATACAATACCGCAACCGAATGCAAGAAAGAACACAAACGGATAGATCGGAATCGGCAGGTTCATTGGGCTGTCACCGGCTTCCATTGCTTCTATCGCCTTTTCAAACCCCTTCCAGGAAAAAAGAATCATTATGAATAGACCGATGACATAATTAAACAGCATTACAGCTGTCTGCGCCTTCTTCGGAAATGTATTGACAAGAATATCAACAGTCACATGTACTTTTTGGGATTGTGCATACCCAAGGAAAGAGTAAATCATTATTGACACTAAAAATGAAGTCAATTCAAAAGCCCCCAGAATAGGCGAGTTAAAAATATATCGCCCCACTACATCAATAGCCGTCAGGCACATCATGGCAAAAAGCGCCAGGCATCCCAGTTTGGATAGCACATAACTGAAAAGACCCATTATATTGACTAAATTTCTAATATTCATGCATCCTCATTATTTATCCTGTCCGGTGTATTTAAGTGCTGTTTTTAAGACCGATTTTCCCGGCAACCCCTTTGCTTCCATGTCTGCGGACCATTCCTCTCTTAAGGGAAGGGTGGAATCCACCATTTTTTTGTACTCGGCAGGCTCAAGAATGATTTCTTCAATTCCTTTTTTTAATGCCATTTCCCTGAAAGGTTTTTCCATATCATCAAAGGCCTTACCTGCTGCCATGGACATTTCCAATCCGGTGGTATCTTCGATAAGGGCTTGGATATCATCGGGAAGACTGTTCCATGACTTTTTGTTCATAACGATCATCATGGGCATGGTATACAAATTGCCGATGGTGGCATAGTTGGTTAACTCGTTCAGCTTAAAGACCCCCATACCCTCCCATACAAGAACGGTTCCATCCAGCACTCCGAGCTGCAGGGACTGATAAGTTTCAGTGATTGGCTGTGCAACCGGAATCGCTCCCCAGATGGACAAAGCCTTGCTGATGGATGGATTGGCGGTCCTCATTTTCAACCCTTTGAAATCGTCCATGACGCGGATGGGCTTATTTACGGTATGAAAATGTCCCCCTGGGTGACCAAACAATGCCAGAACCTTTACTTTGCTGTACTCTTCGCGGTACTTGGCCTCTTCTTGAAAGGTTTTCCACATGGCTTCAGAAACCTTCTCGCCCGATGGAACCATAAAAGGCAGTGAAAACACGGTGGTCAGAGGGAACCTTCCGGGCGTATAATCCGCCAGGTGATACGACAGATCGGCAATGCCTTTTTCAGCAAGGTCAAATTGGTCCGGCGCTTTGCCAAGTGCACCGGCCGGGTATAATTTAATTTTTACTTTGCCTTCAGAGGCTTTTTCGATTTCCTCAATCCAGGGGGTGATGATTTTTCCGGTGATGACCTGCATGGCGGGAAACGGGGAAGAAAATCTTAACGAAATGGTCTTGGCAGCAACCGGGGATGTGGATAGTAAAAGCAGCAATCCTGTAAAAATTAGAACGCTTTTTTTAATGAGACACTTCATGATAATACCTCCAAAATAAGTGGTTATGATTTTACCGATATTAACAGTCCATTTTAAATTAAGGATGACATCACCCCCGATCTTGGCTGTTATCCCCCGAAAGAGGCATCGGAAATTTCTATTGCTGCGCTGCATAAATCCATTATGGATACCATTTTTCCCATGGTCACCGGCAGGATGCTGCTGATAAAAAATTCAGCAGATTTTATCTGGCCTGTGTAAAAGGCCATATCCTTTTTTTTGATGTTTTGTTCCAAACGGGTCGAGGCGATTTTTGCCCGCCACAGGAGCATCCAGGCCATGGTCACATCCCCGCCTGCTTCGAGAAGAGGAGCTGCCCAGGCAAAGGGAACAAGGTGATTTGGCCCATTTGAAACCAAAACCATTGTTGAAACGGTCTTTTTGAGCTTTTCTGTGGCCAAATCAACTTTTTGGGCTATTTTTTCCAATGATTCGATCGCTTTGGCTTCATCAATGGTTTTTTTAATTTCATTGATTAATGCCAGGAATAATTTTCCCTTTTTTATGGATATCTTCCTGCTTAGAAAATCAATGGCCTGTATCCCGTTCGTACCTTCATAAATCGTTGTAATCCTGACATCTCTCAACAATTGCTCAACCGGAAATTCGCTGGTGTAACCATATCCGCCGAACACCTGGATCGCAAGATTACAGACATCGACCGCCCGATCCGTAACATAACCTTTTGCCACGGGAATCAGAATGTCGATAAGGTCCTGATACCGGTCCTGATCTGCCGGGGAACCGGCCACCTTTTTTTGATCCTCAAGATGGGCGATATAACATAGCAGGCTCCGCATGCCCTCGGTATACATTTTCATTGTCAGTAGCATTCGACGGATATCCGGATGTCGGATGATGGGTACAAATTCCCTGTTTTTATCTGAGGGCAGGGTGCCCTGGATCCTGGATCTGGCATAGGTCAACGCCTGCATATATGCGGACGATGCACATGCAAGTCCCTGCGCACCGGTCATCAGACGGGCTTTGTTCATCATCAAAAACATGATGGAAAGGCCTTTGTTTTCCTCTCCGATCAGGGTGGCGATGCAGTTTTTTCTGCTGCCAAGAGACATTGAACAGGTTGGGCTGCCATGCAGTCCCATCTTTTCTTCTATCCCGGTGCAGATAATGTCGTTGGGTTCCAAAAGCCTGCCGTCATCATCTGTCCTTATTTTTGGAGCAGCAAACAAAGAGATTCCCCGGCTTCCTGCAGGTGCGCCTTCAATTCTTGCCAGCACGAGATGGACAATGTTTTCCGTCAT
The DNA here is from genome assembly GCA_964397015.1 of uncultured Desulfobacterales bacterium. Classification (GTDB taxonomy): domain Bacteria; phylum Desulfobacterota; class Desulfobacteria; order Desulfobacterales; family Desulfobacteraceae; genus MADRE2. The sequence continues at coordinate 4,934 of CAYNHL010000018.1, forward strand.
GTCGTGATCACCGCCGCTGATAAATACTTTGTCTCCAAAAAGAGAATAGGTGCCGTCACTGTTTTTTACGGCAATGGTTTTAAGATCACCCAGATTTGATCCGGAGTCTGCTTCCGTGAGGAGCATGGTCCCCCCCCATTCACCGGAATATAACTTATTGAGATACTGTTTTTTTTGCAGTGATGAGCCGAATTTTTCGATAATGCTGCCGGCGGCATGATTTAATCCTGCGACCATCAGAAGCGCCATATTGGCGCCGATCAGGTAATTCTGGGCCATGACGTTCAGGGTTTCAGGGATTCCCTGTCCCCCCCAGTCAGAGTTCTGGCTCGGGGCGAACCACTGGCCCTTTTCCAGAAGTTTCCATGCCGATTTGAAAACAGCCGGCACGGATACAGTCCCGTTTTCATATCGGCACCCTTCCCGGTCACCGGTTTTGTTGGTGGGCAATATTTCCTTGACGGCAAGATTTTTAGCTTCAGTCAAAATCATGTCAATTACGGTTTTGTTAAACTCTGTATAGATCCCGTGCCGGGATAATTGGCTTAACTCAAACTGTTCATGAAGGATAAAATCAATATCTCTTCTATCCGCAATCAACTGTGCCATCTAACACCTGTTCCTTGAGTTTTCTTTTGAGTAGTTTTCCTGAACTGCTTTTTGGAAGTTTTAAGACGGCTATAAATTCTTTGGGAACCTTGAAAGCGGACAGATGGATCTTGCAGTATTTTTTCAAGGCAACAGGGTCGATTTCATTTCCGTGCCGGGGGATGATAAATGCAACCACCTTTTCACCATATTCTTTATCGGGCAGCCCTATAACGGCGCACTCCTCAATTTCATGCCTTTCATAGAGGACTTCTTCCACTTCTCTAGGGGAAACATTTTCCCCCCCGGTAATGACCAGTTCTTTGATCCGGTCCACGATGTATAGATAGGAACAATCATCGATAATGCCGACATCTCCAGAACGGAACCACCTTCCCCAGAATGCCCTTTGTGTTTCTTCCGGGCGGTTGAGATAACCTTTCATAATATTGGGACCTGAAATACAGATTTCACCTTTCTGGTTTTTTCCAAGCACCTTTCCTTTTTTATCCCGGATCTGTATTTCAATACCATTGACCGGTGTCCCGACTGAGCCGACCTCATGTCTGTAATAATGATTATATGTGACCATGGAAGCACTTTCGGTCATCCCGTATGCTTCAAAAATATCCAGTCCGGTGCGTGTTTTCCATTCCCGGACCAGTTCTCTGGCCATGCTCGCTGCTGCTGAAAAACAGTACCTCACAGGCCCGAGTCTTTCTTTGAGATTTTCAAGAGACAGCAGACGGGTATAAACCGTGGGAACGGAGTAAAGTTTTGTTACATTCAGTTCGGTAATGGCCTTTAAAAACAATTCCAGATTGAAAGCCGCCTGGATGACCAGTCCACCTGCGCTCAGTATGGTTGAATTCATGATGTGAATCTGGGCAAAGACATGATTTAAAGGAAGGAAGCAAAGCGCCCTATCGTTTTCGTTAGACCGCTCATTGCGGGCGACATTAAAGGCGGACGACATAATATTCCAGTGCGTCAGCATCACTCCCTTGGGCATGCCGGTTGTCCCCCCGGTGTAAAGGATTGCGGCGGTATCGCCCGGTTCCCGGCTCACTGTGCTGAATTTTGAGCGGCCATCCGCTACCAGTTTGGAGTAGGGCCGGTCACCCGCATCCGCAATGATGCAGCTGATATGGGATTTTTCGCCGATATCGGACAATCTGGCGTTATCCGTAAAAATGATTCCGGGTCTGCAGTCATCCAGGACAGGGAGCAATTCATTTTTTGTCATTGAATACGGCAATGTCACCGCCACGGCACCGGTTTTCAACACGCCGAAATAAAAGGCGATCCAGGCACATGAGTTCGGTACACATATGGCAACGTGATCTCCGGGTTTTACCCCGATATCAACCAGTGCCGAAGCAATGAGATCAGCCTCTGTATTCAGTTCGCTGTAAGTCAGCTGACGATTTTCATCAATCAACGCGGGATGGTGAGGGAAATGAAGTGCTGCTTGTTCAAGATTATCGGCAATATTCATTTTTGCACTCTTTTGTATGCCCAAAAACCGTGGGACCCTTTTCGGGCGGTTATCGTCATATTTATTTTAACAAGCGTTAGTTTTTTTTACCGTATGTTAAATAAATGATTAGCATGGGGTAAAAGCAGATGTCAATCATTATTTTCCCTGCTGAAAAAAAATTGTTTTTATTCATATACCATTGGCCACCTCAAATGCGTCCCATATGGCATACATTATATTTGCCACCCGCCGGGCATCGCCCAACAGGTAAACTGCCGGGACATCAAACCGGATTTCTTCATACAGGGATTTATTTGAATCATACCCCACGGCCAGGACCACCGAGTCACAGGGAATGGTCTGTTCCCCATTTTCAGTGTCACAGATCACCTTCCCGTCTGAAAAGCGTTTTACCATGGCTGAGGTCACCACATCGATATGGTTGAAAGGGATCAACTATTCCAGCATATCACTGTTGGCATGGCATAAAGGACCATTGACGGCCAGTAATTTATCAAGGGCTTCGATAACGGTCACCTGCCTGCCCTGCCGTGACAGCCACAGTGCGGTTTCGCACCCGATCAGCCCGCCGCCGATCACCGCCACACGGTGCCCTGGATCCACCTTTTCAAGCAGGACATCTTCCGCCGGAAAAACCTTCTGGCTTTCACCCAGCGAAATAAGCCTGGGCCGTGAGCCTGTGGCAATAATGACGGCATCAAAGGCATGGGATAAAATAAATTTTCTGTCAATTTCAGCGTTAAAATGGACAGGGACCTTCAGGGTTTCAAGCTGGTATTCAAACCAGCGGATCAAGGCGATATCATCTGACTTAAAATCCGGAACACCACCGGGTATCAGGTTGCCGCCGATCCGATCCGATTTTTCGTATAAAACAGGCTTGTGGCCCCGTGTTGCCAGGACCCGTGCGGCTTCACAACCGGCAACGCCGGCGCCGACAATCAAAACGCTTTTTTCTTTCAGGATAGGCGTATAGGCGGCAACCCGCTCCCGGCAGGTTTGCGGATTGACCGCGCAATTGAGGGCCGAATAGGTTTGAACCCGCCCCATGCACCCCTCATGGCAGGAAATGCAGGGGCGGATGGCCCGGATATTATTGCACTGAACTTTGTTGACGTAATCCGGGTCCGCCAGCAGCGGCCTTCCCAGGCTCACAACATCACATACGCCCTCATCAACTGCCCGACAAGCCATTTCGGGATCATCCATCCTTCCTGCGCAAATGACGGGGACATCAACGGTTTGTTTCATTATCTGTGCAAAGGGCATGTACAGTCCCTTTTCCTGGTACATGGGCGGATGGCTCCACCACCATGAATCATAAGATCCCACATCCACATCCAGGGCATCATACCCATACTGCACCAGGAGTTTTGCCGCTTCAATCCCTTCGGCAATATCCCGGCCCTTTTCTTCAAATTCCTCCCCGGGAAGGGCCCCGGATTTATAATCTTTAATGAAACTCTTGGGACTGTACCGCACGGTAACCGGGAAATCGTTCCCGCAGGTTCTTTTTATTTCTTCAACAATCTGCTTTGCAAAACGAAGCCTGTTTTCAAGCGTGCCGCCATATTCATCCGTCCGATGGTTAAAAAATGAAATGGCAAACTGGTCAATCAGGTACCCTTCATGCACGGCATGGATCTGGACACCGTCGAACCCGGCGCGTTTGGCATGGAATGCCCCCTGGCCGAACATTTTGACAATGTGATGGATCTCTTCAATCTCCAGGGGCCTGCAAATTTTATCCAGCCACCGGTGCGGGATGGCGGACGGGGCCACAGGGGGATATTCACCCATATTGGTCGGGACCGTGACCCTGCCGAAACCGCCGGACATCTGCAAAAATATTCTGGTATCGTAGGCATGGATTCTTTCCGTCATCTCCCGGGCTGTCCGAACAAAATGAACCGGGTTATGGGTTGAACAGGGGACATGCGGCATGGCGTGTTTTTCAATTTTATTGTCCACAAAGGTTACGCCGGTAATGAGCAGTCCTGTGCCGCCCCTGGCTCTGGCCGTATAAAAATCAATGCCTTTCTGGTTAAAGCCGCCCTCGGTATCCGACAGACCCAGGGGCCCCATGGGTGCCATGGCAAATTTGTTTTTTATTTCAATTGTACCAATTGTTACCGGTTCGAATAAATTCTGATAAGGTATCACAATACGTCTCCTCTATCATGTATCCATCCACGGGACAGACCCGTCATTCCTGTTTTCAAAAACAGTTACCGGGGCACCCACAGCACCATCCGTGGTTTTCGGGTCATTTCTTTTGCCAGATCTTCGATTGCGCCGTAGGTCATGCATCCTGCCATGCAATGGGAAACACAGGCCGGTTCCAGTCCTTTTTTTGTCCGGGGTTTGCACAGGACACACAATTCCGTGGGAAAGGGCAGGTAGGTCAGGTAATGTTTCCCCCTGGGAAGGTCCTGGATAATTTCGTTGACACGGATGCCCCCCATTCCGGCCGGCCAGTTGTATTCCTGGGCACAGGCCACCTGGCAGGAGTGACACCCGGTGCAGTATTCATAGTCAATTAACAGGCCGTATTCATGTTTTTTACTCATGGTTCACCTCTCCCGGCTGGCATTTATAAAGTTTGCACATGGAATGTTTGATGGGAGCGCCCATGCCGTCCTTTCCATGGTGGTTCATGGGGATCATCTGGTTGACGTTTGATTCCCACATGCCATAAAGGCTCGGCTCTTGAGCTTTTTTTTCGGGGAACCACCAGCCGTGGGCCGCCATCACCATCCATTCCGGGACCACCGGGGTAAGTTTTGCCTTGAACCGGGCCCGTCCCATCCAGTTTTCGATCCAGACCCACTCCCCGTTGCCGATCCGGTGTTTTTTGGCGGTCTCCGGGTGAACTTCAAGGATCGGGTCCGGATCGATGTCCCTGAGCCAGGGAATATTCCGGTGTTCGGTATGAAAGAATGCCGGGGATCGTCGACCTGTGGAGAGGATCAATGGATACGCTTTGGCGAGATCCGGGCGGCTGACAGGGGTAAAGGGCGGTTCTTCATGGTGGGGAACCGGCGCAAGACCCCATTGCTCCCGCAGGGTGGAGTAGAGTTCAAACAGACCGGTCGGGGTCCTGAACCCCGGCTTTTTATCCGGTCTTAACAGTCCTTTTTCATGCCGGTGATAGGGGCAGCTGGAACTGCCTTCGGGCGGGTAGGCCCATCCTTTGGCCTGGAGTTCTTTAAATGTCATCCCGGAAGGTTTTAAAATCTCGTCATAAAGATCATGGAGGGTTTCAAATTTAAAATCAGGATCAAACCGCCTGGCCAGTTCAAAATTGATTTCCATATCCGGGAGGCACTCATCCACCTGCATGACTTTGTTGATGGTCTGGAGGGGCACCCACCAGGACCTGAAACTGTCCTTTTCAAGAAAGGTACCGGCCGGGAGGACCACATCGGCACACTGGGTGGTGGGGGTGTGAAACACATCCACTGCCACGATAAAATCAAGTTTATCCAGTGCCGCACGCCATTTTTTCGGGTCCATGCCCAGTCCCTGCATGATGCCGGCAGTCTGAATCCACATCCCTTTGATCGGGTAGGGTTTTTCCGAGAAGATCTGGTCCAGTGTCATGTCGGTCTGGCACCGCCAGTAAAATTTGTCCAGGGGCATGAATTTATCCGCACCGATCCTCGGTTTATCCAGATCTTCGGATTTGAGTTTGATGGCACCTTTGGTGCCGGGCAGGGCATAGGAAACCACATCAAAGGCGAACCTTGCAAAGACATTGCCGCCCGGGATATCCAGGTTTCCGGTCAGCGCCCAGAGTGCGGTGATTCCGGTCACCAGCGGTGTCAGCGCCGGTGTCATGTCCACTGCAACCCCCCAGTGAATTGCCGCAGGCTTTGACCTGGCATAAAAAATAGCGGCTTTCCGGATATCTCCCGCCGGCACACCGGTGATCCGTTCCACCGTTTCCGGGGGATACTGGTTGACTTCATTTTTAAATTCATCCCATGCGGTATGGCAGGCAACCTTTTCACCGGTCCAGAGGGCTATTTCATATGTCCCGCTGACAGACGGTGTCGCGTCAGGGTCCTGGTATGCCACCCGGGCGGTATCCCAGACAACCGGTTTGCCGCCGGCCTGATCCCATGCCACAAAGTTCTGGGTGGCCCCGTCCTTGAGCAGGTCACTTTCAAGCAGCAGTTTGCCGGTATCGTTCCGGATCAGGTGGGCACCGTTGGTCCATTTAGACAGGAACGCCTTATCATGGAGGTTTTCACTGATAATCACATTCAAAAATCCCATTACCAGGGCGGAATCTGTTCCCGGCCGCAGTCTTAAATGATACTTGGCCCGTGATCCGAACCAGGAGAGCCGGGGATCGATGCAGATGATTTTGGTCCCTTTTTTCATCAAATCGATGATCCAGTGACCGAACAGGTTATCCGGGCAGGTCGCATGGATATTATATCCCCATATGATCATGCACTCCGGAACCTCATATCCGGGATGGTCGTACCGTTCCGGGAACCACTGGGCCGCATCGAATACCGAAAAATCACCCTGAACAGTTGCGACCGCTGCAAGGCGGGGACCGTAACAGGCTTGTCCGGAAAGGCCGAACATGACGTTGGGGCTGCCATAGGCATAGGCCAGCATGCACACCCAGGCATAAATATCCCGGCCGGTCCCTACATTGAAGATCATGCTTTCAGGACCATAGTCCTCCCGTATTTTTTTCATGTTGGTTTCGATCAGGTCAAAGGCTTGTTCCCAGCTGATGCGTTCCCATTTGTTTTCGCCTCTTTTGCCGGCCCGTTTAACCGGATACCTCAGCCTGTCCGGATGATCAATGTATTGAGTCATGGCCAGGGCACGGGCACACAGGCGGCCCTGATTCATGGGGTGATCCGGGTCGCCTTCGATCTTTAACAGTTTCCCGTCTCTCACATGGGCCAGTACGCCGCATCCCCCATGACATCCCGGACCCGGAGACCATGTGGTTGTTTTGAAAATGTTTGTTTTTGATTCAGTCATATGTGTCCCTCCAGAGATTCATGCCGGATTTAATGTCGCTTTCCTGTTAAAAGCTTTGTGGATGGATCAAACTGATTATGAATAACAGGGGGGAAATAAATAGTCAATAGATTTATTATCAACAAATTGATAATCAATATATACTTGCAAATTTTTATAAAACAGTTTAATCTGCCGGACAGCTTTATGGAGAGAATGTGAAGGAGTCCAGTATGGAAAGAATCAACTATAAAAATGACCTGACCTTTGATGAAAAGGTGATGATGGCCATTGTCCGGGCGGCTGAAAATTTTAAAAGGACCCAGTCCGCCATTTTTAAAAAATTCGGGCTTTCTTTTCCACAGTACAATATTTTAAGGGTACTTGAGGCTTCAAGTGATGGACAGAACAAAATCAGTGCCGTAGGAAAAATCATGCTGGTTCCAGGGGCCAATATGACCGGACTGGCAAAGCGGCTCGAAAACAATAATTTCATAGAAAGAAAACCCGATACAAACGATGAGCGGGTCACGCTGCTATCCATCACAGGAAAAGGGCAGGAGACGCTGAAAAAAATTGAAGACGAAAAAAATCAGGTCATAGATTCCATATTGGCCGGTTTTCCTGAAGAAACCAAAAAAGAACTTCTGGAAATATTGAAACAGATTATTAAAGTTACATCAATCCTTCAAAAAGGAAAACAGGGGTAATGTGCAGATGAAACCTGAAAGTCATAATCTTGATTTCAAGGGGATCTTGCTTTTGATTATTCTCTGTGCCAGCTGGGGGCTCAACCAGGTCGCCATAAAGGTCGCTATTCACAGCATTCCTCCGGTATTCCAGGCAGGTATCCGGTCCATCGGGGCGTTCGTGCTGGTTGTCATCTGGATGAATGTTCGCAAAATTTCATTCTTTGAAAAAGACAATACTTTCTGGTGGGGTATCCTGGCCGGGGGGCTGTTCTCGGTTGAATTTATTTTAATCTACTGGGGGCTTGAATTTACCATGGCTTCCCGGGCGGTTATTTTTTTAAATACTTCCCCTTTTGTCGTGGCTTTAGGGGTTCAATTCTTTATTCCGGGAGAAAAACTCAATAAATTTCAGTTGTTCGGACTTTGTCTCGCCTTTCTGGGTATCATTGCCGCATTTTATGAATCGGTCAACCTGCCGACAAAACAGATGCTGACAGGTGATGTCATGCTGATCGGTGCGGCTGTTTTCTGGGGGGCGACAACGGTTGTTGTCAAAGGCTCCCCCCTTGCTTTTGTTTCACCCAGTAAAACACTTTTATACCAGTTGGGGGTTTCTGCAATCATTCTTCCTGTGGCATCCGTGGTCATGGGAGAACCCGGTATCTCAAACATGACCCCATTAGTCTTTTTCAGTATATCATACCAGATTGTCTGGGTGGCATTTATCACATATATCGCTTGGTTCTGGCTGATCCGTAATTATACGGTATCCAAAATGGCTTCTTTTACCTTTCTGACACCATTGTTCGGGGTAATTGCCGGAGCGTTTTTTTTAAACGAGGTCCTGACATGGTCTCTTTTGCTCGCCCTGGTACTGGTCGGGAGCGGAATTTATCTTGTAAACAGGCGGTAACAGAAACGGTTTTTGGGGAAGATAAATTTTATTATCAGGATTGGGATTGATAACAATAAATCGGCAAGGTGGGCGTATGAATACAATATGGTTGAGAAATTACAGTCTGGATGAAATCAATCAATTTTCAAAAGCGTCAATTGTTGGCAACATCGGGATTGAATTTATTGAAAAAGGAAACGATTTTTTAAAGGCAACCATGCCGGTTGATCAACGGACCAAACAACCGTTAGGCATCCTTCACGGGGGTGCATCGGTTGTCCTGGCTGAGACACTGGGCAGCATGGCCTCCTATATGACACTTGATGAAAATAAATACAGTGTGGGACTTGAAATTAATGCCAATCACCTGAAAAGCGTTACCAAAGGGTTTGTAACCGGAACGGTAAAACCAGTTCACCTGGGGAAGAGCACTCAAATATGGGATATTTCCATTCTGGATGAGAAGAGCAGCCTTATTTGTGTGTCACGCCTGACCATGGTTGTTCTGGAGTTCTCAAAATCTGCCCGGGATAATGTGATCAATCCCACACAAGGGTTGTCAGACGTATAATCCTAACTTACTTTCAACCCCGTGTCTGATCAGGGGTGTCTGACATTTTTTCCAGGATGGCTTCCACCACCTTTTCAGCCGTATTGCCGAACAGGTCTTCAAGCTCGATCAGGTTCAGGTATTTGTCATCCCAGGGCACACTGGCCGCTTCCATGGTCCAGTCTTTGAGCCGGGTGTATTTCCCGCCCAGCGCCTTGATCTTCTTTAGCAAAGAGACATCGGCGGTATTTTTGAATTCCACGTTCAAGGACAGGATGTATTCAATGATATTCGGAGTGGCCGGTGAGGAGGAAATCACCGGAATTACCAGGATGTTCTTTTGGTCTTTGCGGCCTTTCCCGATATAGACATTACCTTCTCTGACAATGATGTTCTTGGTCCCTTTGAGCCGGGGATCGGTCTCCACGCGGGAGATTTCATTTTTCAAGGAGCCTGTTTTCCGTACCACCCTGATACTGGTTTCGGCATTGGGTTCCCCCAGCAGGTTGAGCCCTGATATTTGGTATAAAAGACTTCCCTTGATATGGGCTATCACCTCCTGGAGGTTTTTCATGACCAGCACATTTTTATTGGTTATCTGTGAAACCAGGATTTCGTGGCGGCTCAGCGCATCGAACAGCAGGCCTTCGAATGTTTCAGCGACACGGCTTGTACCGACTGTAACAGTTTTTGCCTGGTGTTTGATGGCATCCACCGGGCGGGCCATGGCGTTGATGGCATGCCCGATGTTTTCATAAAATGCATTGAGCATGTTGGCCGGGGTACCCTTGATTTCAAAATCTATTTCAAAATCGGAAACCGGCAGTCTGCCGGAAAGGTATTTCAAAAGCAAAATCAGGTTTCCGGATGTGTGCATGCCAAGAGCAGGAGGGAATCCATGGTTTTTTCTTTTTTTGGAAAAATCATTGGAAAAATGGGCCACCTTTTCCCTGAATTTTTTTTCCAGCAGCACTTCATAAAGGTCATGCCCCACGGCAGTGTATTCATCCAGAATTTCCTGAAGCTCCATGCGTGCATTGTACATGAATTCGGAGCCTTCATTAAAGGAAAGGGCGGCATAATAACCCCACAGATGGCCCACCAGGGTGTTGAGTACCGGTGCCAGGTGTTCCCTGGTTTCCGGGATTTTGAATACGTCAATGGCATAAGGATCAAAGCGATTCTCGTCCTGGGTCGTGATGACAACGGGAGTGGCCTTGTGGGCTTTGAAAATAGCAGTGTCCTTTATGATATCCTTTAGCACGCTTTCCCGGGTGCCTGCGGCGCAGATTATAATGAGAGGTTCAGAAGACAAATCGATATGTTTTTTGTCTTCGATATAATCCGAGGATATTGTTTTGTAACACAGCTCGCTGAGCTTGATCCTGATTTCATCGGCCGCGGTTTTATTGGCGCCTGATCCAACTGTCGCCCAGTAATAGGAGGTGGCAGCCAGCCGGCCGGCCGAAGATTTGATCTCTTTGGCCATGGAAAGGATTGTTCTCATTTTGTCAGGCAGCTGCAGAAGTTCATGGATTTCCTCGTTAATGAATTCCACCGGCCGGGCTTTCAGGATATGGGTCATGTAGAGTCCAAGGACTGCTCCGGCGGCTATCTGCGAGTAGAACGCCTTGGTGGAGGCAACGGACATTTCAATATCCCTGCCGGAACTGGTGTACAGTACCCCGTTTGCCTTAAAGGTCAAATCGGAGTCCCGGCGGTTTACTATGCACAGGGTACGGGCTCCGCATGCCCTGGCCATATCGACTGTCCGGTTGGTGTCCGTGGTGGTGCCTGCCTGGCTGATGGCCACCACAAGAGTGTCTGACATGGTGTTGCCTTCGTTGTGATCGCCTTTGATGGCAAAGCCTGAAAGCTCTGATGATTTCAATGCCCGGATAAAAAAATCATGCCCTCCCAGGTAATGATCCAGGAGTTCTGCACATCCCTTGGCCGCCACACCTGCTGTTCCCTGCCCGATAAAAAAGATGTTCCGGATTTGCCCGTTCTTCAATTCATCTTCAATATCAGCCGGCATGGCAAAATTATCGAGAACCGGCACATAAAGGTGAGTGTCAGGATGGCGGTTGAATTTGTTTTCAAGTGTTTTTTCAACCGATCGCGGGGCTTCAAAGATTTCCTTTAAAAAATAATGGGGATAATGCTGGCGGTCAATATCTCTTGAGGTGATCCGGCTGGTCTGGATGTCTCTTTTTTGAATTTCGATGGGGTCCGAGTTATAGTAGAAGGACGAGATGCCTTTGATTCCGCCTCCGGATCCCTGGTCGAGGATCATTATCTGCCCGCTGGTTTCTCCGTTGAGTTTTATATATTCCCTTGTTTCCTCGACAATGCCGTACAGTTCCGATGCCGCCATGTAGTGATCGGTCCCGATACCTACAAACAGGGCCTGTCCGCTTCCTTTTTGCGCAAGAAACAGTTTGCCCGGAGCCAGATCCGTATGCATGCTGATGGCGTGGGACCCTTCAAAATCGTTGACCGCCAGCCTAAAGGCTTCTTCTACAGGGTTTCCTTTTTTAAGATAATGCTCGATCTGCAGCGGGATCAGCTTGGTGTCCGTGGTGATGTTTTCATGGATCTTGTCGTAAGTTGCCTCGTATTCGGTTTTGAGCTCGAGGTAATTGTCAATGTCACCGTTTAGACATACATGTATAATGCCGGATTTGGACATCCTTGTATCGTTGGGTTCATTGTCGACCGGATGGCAGTTTGCCTCGGTGATTTCCCCGACAGAGGCCCAGCGGGTATGGGCTGAAATAGAGCTTGAAACCCTGTCAAAACCTGTGACCAGTTGAAGGATGGTATCGTTTTTGATCTGGTTCCGGATAAAGGTGATATTGTCACCAAGAGCCCCGATCTCGGCTGCGAATTTATATACAAAGGCCATGGAGACCAGGGGGTCTGCCTCAGGAGCGCGGGTGTCATGGATGGTGATGGTGTTGTTTGTGAGCACCTGCCGGTTGACACGCTGCTTGAGAGCCTGGCCGAGCCCTTCTGTTTTCAGGGTGCTTTTGATGCTGTCAAATATTTGCCGGGTGAATGTAAACAGGATGGAAATCCCGGCAGAATCGCGCCCCCTGACTTCGAGCCGGTCCATGCTGTTGAGTACCGCGTTTATACGGCGGTATATTTTCAGGCATGTCAGGCTGCCTTCTTCAAGGGGCATGTCGGCCAGGTTCCTGATATTTTCCATGTTGTCCATGATCTCTTTTTTCAGGCACCAGGCTATATCCTGCAACTGTTCGATCCGGCCGGAAATGATACCCACGTCGGAAATGGAAAACTTTGCCAGCTGGTCTTTGAACAATTGTTTTTCCGTCTTGATCAGTTTTTCCAGGCTGTCCCATGATTCGCTCAGTTGATCCAGATATTGCCGGTGGAAGCAAAGGGAGAAAAAATGCGGTTCTGTTTTCAGGTCCAGGGCCATTGCGAACAGGCTGTCCATAAGATCCTGTCCACCCAGGTAAAAATTATCCAGGGGTTTGCCGTCAGGGGGTATTTTGGCCAGCGTGTATTGGGACAACGCCTGGATTTTCTGCTGAATCTGGCCTGGATCAAAGGTTCCAGGTGTCTGCTTTTTGCCCTTATAGGACACCAGGGCTGAAATACCGCAATTCAGGCGCAAGGGATCGGCAGGGAAAAATACGAGGCAGTGATCCGGGGCGTTGCAGAGCGGCTTGCCAAAGGTCACGTTTACAGTGCGCAGGGCAGTGAAAAAATTATGGATCGCACCTGGAATGCGTTTAAATGTTATCATGAAAACGGTCCTTTTGTTTGTGGATTCATCTCAATTTCTGGCAACATCGCTGGTACCGGTATCCTTGAAATAATGTGCCAGTATCATTTTTCCATATTCACTGGCCCGGGTACCGTAATATTTGCCATGGCCGACCACCACGGCCAGGGCTATTTGCCGGTTTGAGTCCTTCTGGGTTCCGAATCCGGTAAACCAGTCATATTTAATGGTATGGTCCTTGTTGTAGAGGGAACCGGTTTTTCCGCCAATGGCCAGTTTTGACAGTACCGGGTGCCGGGACATTCCCTTGAAGCTTTTTTTTGCAGTTCCCGCTGAAACTGTTTTTTCCATCATGGCGGCCACAATATTGGCGGTTTTGGATTGGATGGCGGTATTGTATATGATTTTTTCCCACTGATAAACCAGGTTTCCGTTATCATCGGTAACCTGTTCGACAATTGCCGGTACCGGCACTTTTCCCTCATTGAGAATGGTACTGACCAGCATGGCTCCGAAAATCGGGGAAATAGTGGTATCGGTATTGAATCCGCATCCGATTTCAGCCCAGTGATAGGGATCGTCTGTGATCACGAACCGGCCTGGATTGAAAATGATTTCAGTGACAATACTGTCATTGAACCCAAATGCCCTGGCATAGGCTGAAAGTATTTCACGGTCCATGTGGTTCTGTCCTATTTTGCCGAATACCGGGTTGATGGATTCCGCAAAGGCCTGCCCCAGAGAAATCTTGTTGGAATATTTGTTTTGTTTTTCCGTCAGCTGCCGCTTGTAGAGAGTGTATTTGTTACCATTGAAATACAATGGTGTATCAGGGGTATATCCAAGGGTTTCCACGGCCGCAGCCGCGGTAATGATCTTGAAGATACTGGCTGCCGGGAACCTGGCGTCGTAACATGGATTGTTGCCCGGGTTGTCGAGGTCGTAGCCGGCAAGGCCGATTATTTTTCCTGAAACAGGTTCCATGATGACAAAGGAGATGTTCCTGGGTTTGCCCCGGGTGATATTCTCAAGCCGCTGCAGCCGGGCAGCCAGAAACTCCTGAAGGTCTATATCCAGGCTGGTGGTAATTTTGAGCCTTCGATCCTGGTCATCTGCAAAAAAGATATTGGTGCCGGCGTTGAGAAAAAGTACTGGAGACAAAAGCGTCTGGAGTGTCTGCGTTGACAGAACGGCCACTGGCTGTGAGGGCGCAGCCTGGTCTTTGCCTGGCAGGCTGCCGGTGTCTGTTGACAAAGGTGATAGAGAACCGGAGCCCAGCCGGCTGTATCCCCAGACCGATACCAGGCACAGGCTCATTACCAGCAGGGTTTTAACTGCCAATCCACACAGCCGTCTTTTTTTCTGCCGTTTCAGAAAGTCGGATTGGAACTGCCGCCAGGCATTGTCTCTTTGATCCAGTACCACGCGTCTCTCCTTTGTCGTGCAGTATTACGTGATTCTGGGAAACAGCATACCGGGCTTGGCAACCGGTTCGCCCGGCACCATCTGTTTCCAGGGCATCAGTTCATCGATCATGAAATATGTCCGGTTTTCCGGCAAAGTTACACCAAGTACCTGCTGCATGGTCCGGCTGGTACCGGGCATGACCGGATAGATCAGTGCAGCCACCACTCTCAGGCTTTCCAGTAAATTATAGATAACCACGGCCAGCCTGTCCCGGCCGGAGTCATCTTTGGCCAGCACCCAGGGCTGGTGGGTATCGATATAGCGGTTCATCAGGGAAATCAGCTGCCAGACGGCTGCCAGTCCCTTGTGGAACTCACATGGCTCCATGCAGTTGATATAGGTATCTATGGCCTCTTTTGCCGGTGTTTCCAGGCTGATGTCCGGAAATTCACCTGCAGGGTCAGGCACCCTGCCTTTGAAATAGCGGTGGGTCATGGACAGCACGCGTGAAAATACGTTGCCAAGGTCATTTGCCAGGTCGGCATTGATTCTTGAAACCAGGGCCTCTTGGGTAAAATTTGCATCCAGCCCGAACACCATTTCCCGGATCATGAAGTACCTGAAGGCATCCAGGCCATACTGGTCAATGATCTCTAGGGGATCTGCCACGTTGCCGACACTTTTTGACATTTTGAATCCCCTGACGTTCCAGAATCCATGCACGTTGAGCCCGTCATAGATGTCGATGCCGGCTGATTTGAGCATGATCGGCCAGTAGATGCCGTGGGGTTTGATGATGTCCTTGGCCACAAAATGACGGGTATGGGGCCAGAATTTATTGAAAAGTGTGCCGTCCGGGTAGCCCAGGGCGGAAATGTAGTTGAGCAGGGCATCGAACCAGACATAGGTTACGTAATTTTCATCGAACGGCAGGGTAATACCCCAGGTCAGCCTGGATTTAGGCCTTGAAATGCAAAGGTCCTCCAGCGGTTCCTTTAAAAAGGACAAAAGCTCTGTTTCATACTGCCTGGGCCGGATGAATTCCGGGTGGGTCTTTATGTGGTCGATGAGCCAGTCCTGGTATCTGCTCATTTTGAAAAAATAGTTGGATTCCCGGATCAGCTCAGGTTCTGTGCCGTGATCAGGGCACATGCCGTCAATCAGCTCCCGGTCCTGGTAGAATCTTTCACAGCCAAAGCAGTACTTGCCCTCGTAACTTGCAAAATATATGTCTTTTTTGTCATAAATCCTGGAGAGAAGCAGCTGCACCACTTGAATGTGAGACGGGTCTGTGGTGCGTATGAATTTATCGTTTGAAACGTTCAGTGCAGGGAGAAGCTCCTGGAACAGCCGGCTTATCCTGTCTGCGTATTCTTCGGGGGAGGTCTGCTGTTTTTCGGCCGCCTGGACGATTTTGTCGCCGTGTTCATCTGTTCCGGTCAGAAAGAAAGTGGTGTGGCCAAGCATTTTGTTGAAGCGGGTGGCCACATCCGCGGCAATGGAAGTGTAGGCATGTCCAAGGTGGGGTTTTGCGTTCACGTAATAAATCGGGGTTGTAAAATATCGGGTATGTTTTGTCATGGTTGTATTACTGATCCTGTTGAACGGTTTTTGTCAGTTCCCGGGCTAAAAGCTCGATTTCAGAATTGTCTTCAAGTTTCACGGTAACGGTTTGCTTCAGGATGTTCTGGCGAATCACCTTTCCTGTTCCCTGCTCTACGGACACGGTTTTCCCGGGTTTGGGAAGTGTCCGTTTCAATGATTTATATGTATCGTTTTCAAATGTGAGGCAGCACATCAGCCGTCCGCAGACACCTGAAATCTTGGTGGGATTCAAAGACAGCCCCTGTTCCTTGGCCATTTTGATTGAAACCGGGTCAAAATTATTCAGAAAGGAACAGCAGCAAAGTTCCCTGCCGCATTTACCGATGCCGCCGCAGTGTTTGGACAGGTTCCTTATCCCGACCTGTCTCATTTCGATACGGATGCCGAATTCCTTGACAAGAAGCTTGATCAGCTCCCTGAAATCCACGCGGCCGTCGGCTGTATAGAAAAAGGTCAGCTTGTTCCTGTCAAACGTACTTTCCACGCAGAACAGGTTCATCAGCAGCCCTAAGCTGTTAATGCAGGATATACAGAAATCGAAAGCTTTTTGTTCAAGTTTCTGGAGTTCTTCACGCTTTTGGCAGTCTTGGGGTGTGGCCAGCCGGATGATCTGTTTGAGGTTCTTGTGGGGGGCCTCAACGGTCCGAGGGGGTATGGCGATAATCCCGAAGCCAAGCCCCTGCTCCGTTTCTACAATTACCTGGTCGTTGACCTTTAAAACAAAAGCGCCTGAATTGAAATCGTAAATTTTTCCGGCGGTTTTGAATTTAACGCCTGCTATCTTGGTCATGGCCGGTTATATCCCTTCTGAAGCAAGCTTGATGAAAAACTGCTCCAAGGTAAGTCTGGTTACGGTATTTGCCTCTATTCGTCTCTGGACGTCAAACAGATGCTTCATCCATGTCAACATTGTATTATAGGGAAATTTTGCCGCCTTGTCTTTAAAAGAATCAAAAAAATCAGGATTGATAAGTTTTTCCGGCTGATAACGGTAAACAAGCAGGTCCCTGAAAAAAGACTGGACAAGACACAGGGAATCAGGCAGCAGTTCGGGCCGGGCATTTAATCTTTCAGCCAGGTGCAGTCCCTGGACCATGGCATCGGGCCAGTGTGTCCCGGTCTTTTCAAGCAGGGTGAAAAGGGACTGAAAAATCCATGCCCGCCTGTTCACCCAGCAGGCTCCTTCTTCGTTTCCTTCTGACAGGTCAAGGAAAAACAGGGCTTTTTCAAAATCACCATTGCAAAGGCACGAGGCCGTTCTCGCAGACATGGGATCCACCTTGAAATCAAGAACCAGTTTGTTTTGAATCTCTTTGGCCGTAAGCGGTGAAAAATGAATTTTCCGGCACCGGGACAAAATTGTAGGAAGCAGGTTTCTGATGCCCGGTGCAGTCAGGATGAACACAGTGTGCCCGGGCGGTTCCTCGAGCATTTTGAGCATGGCGTTCTGGGCAGGAGGGTTCATTGTTTCAGCATCATGGAGCATGACCACACGGACTGCAGCTTCATTGGGTTTTACCGTTATCTGTGATCCGACTTCCCTGATTTTTGAAACAGTGATCTGTTTCTGGTTTTCACATAAGACCTCTATGATGTCCGGATGCATGCCCGCGTTGATTTTTTTACAGCTTCGGCAGGTATCACAGGGCGGGGGCGAAGAGATCCGGGAAAGACAATTGGCTGATTTTGCGAAAAAAAATGCTGCCTGTTTCTGGTCGGCCCGGGCGTTTCCGGTAAACAAAAAGGCGTTGGGATACATACCGGACTGCAAAATTGAGGTGATTTCAGACAGGGGGGGCAGTCGGTCGCACGCGTTGTCAGAACCAGCCGCAGTGTTGCACATGTTTTAAAAATCCACCCGCTCCTTCAATTCTTTTCCACATTTGAAAAAGGGAAGCTTTTTAGGGGGGATGACCACTTTTTCACCGGTTTTCGGATTTCTGCCGGTATAGCTTTTATATTCCTTGATATGAAAACTGCACAGTCCCCTGATCTCTACTCTTTCTCCATTGATAAAGGCTTCGGTCAGTGAATCAAAGAAAATTTTGACCACTTCAGCCGCTTCCGCCTTGGTCAGGTTTGATTTTTCTTTCAATGTGGAAATTAATTCAAGTTTGTTCATATATCCTCTTTCCTGGTCTTTGGGTGTGGTCAAAAAGTTCTAACGGTTTTTATTGAATATTTTATAATAAGTCAAGGGGTTATGATAGTAACTTGGGGATTTTTTCAATATTGTCTTCTGTGGTTTCAACACCGGCAAACTGTCCTAATGCCTCAATCTTGACAAAAACCCTGCCTTTGCCCTTATACCGGCTGAATTCTCCCTGGACTCCAGCAAGGGGACCACTGAGGATCATCACCATGTCCCCTTTTTTCAGCTGGACATTGCTGCCGGTAATCAGGTCCATGCTGGCGCTGGTCAATATTTTCAACGACGTGATCTGGGATTCCGGTATGGGAACAGGGCCTTCCTGGTTCCCGAGCAGCCTGACCGCACCGGTGGTTTTCAGTATGGGCAGCTGCCTGCATGGTTCAATCCCTGTCTTGACAAATAAATACCCGGGAAACAGCGGCATGTCAATCATCAGGTTTCTGTCTTTGCGCCTGCTTTTTTTCCGGGTACGGGGCAAAAAAACTTCATATTTTTTTTTCTGTATGCTGCTGCAGACCGTCTGCTCAAAATTGCTGCGGGTCAGCAGGGCAAACCATTTGTCATCAGATGTCATCGGGTGCCGAATCCTCCGAGACCGTGAAGGGTTATCAATACACCGATTCTTTTATCATCCTGGCTGTCGGAATAGGAAACATCGACAGACCAGCATGACTGTCTAAGTTCCAGCCCAATTTGAGATTCGATGGTTTTGTCTGTTTCCATGTCTTTTTCAAAAATATAGTAAAGATGTAAGGGGTCTGTCAAATGTATGCGGGTTTTGGCGGCAATGGACTGTGATATGTCTTTTTTGTAACGGTAGGACAGGGTTATGGAATCGCCGCGCGTATCCCTGAGCCGCAGGCCTGCATTGAAAAGTGTGAACCGGCTTTCATCAACAGACCATGCCAGGTCCGATCTCAGGCTCAGCAGGGGGGAGAGATGAAACTCACTGTCCAGGAAAATGTCGGAAAAATCCCTGTCCTGGTGATCTTCGGGGTTGAAATAATAATGCTGGTACAGCTTTGCCCAGGCCAGCTCCCTGTAGGTATGGGCGGCATTCGTACCGGTGCCGTCTTTTGTTTTTGCAGGTGTTCTTGAAATAAACCGGTTGGTTACCGCATATGTCACCTGGTTTGTCCGGCCGATACGGTCAAGGGCATCGAACAAAGGAAATTCCTCCTGGTCTGTTTCAGGGGAAAACTGGTATTCAATTTCCGGGATGATGTCGTGCTTGAGCCTGTAACCAGAAGAAGGGCCGGTCTGATAAACCCGGTGAAGTCTCGATGACATCAAAACACTGATATCATATGTCTCTCTGTGGTGAAACGATGTCTCTTCTCCTAAGGGGTCGGTGCTCTGGTCCGGGCGCCACAGGGTTTCCCGCAGCCCGACAGAAGGGGTTAAAGACAGGTGCCTTGATAGGGTGACCGGGTAATAAAACCGGGGATAGATATCTGCACGTATTCCCCTGATGTCACTGGCAGTGGTATCCTTTCGGAAAAAATAGGTAGCCTGGGATTCCAGCTGGTAATAAAGTCCTGTTTTGCCCAGGGGCTGCTGCACCGTATTGAAGGTGACCGCCGGCAGGGACTGAAGTGTGGTGTCGGCTGAGCCCGTCTGCCGGGCGGCAATATTGTCGAACCATTGAAAATCCACATTCAGACTGTGCTGCGGCCAGATCCGGTGAATGTGCAGCCGGTTTGTCCTTGTGGTGTCGTCATAGGTATCGATACCCCTGTTGAAATCCTGGATAAAGCCGGCCTTCGTTTCATTGAACCCGGTATACCCGGTTTCGAATTCCCTGAGATAATCGCTGTCCGATACCAGGTCAAGGTCAAGCCTGGCAAGGACATCATTGCCAAGCTCCTGGTCCAGCTTCATCCTGAACCAGTACCTGTCGGTGTTGGTGCGCAGCGGGGTTCCTGCATACCGGTAGTCGCTGGTATTGTCAGTGCCGTCATCGATTTTGCGATCATCGAGTACATCCAGGATCATGGTACCTTTGGATGAGTTGTCCAGAACATACCTGAATTCCAGTGCGGCTTTCACCCCCCTTTTGGTCATACTGTCCAGGTAAAGGGTGGCATCCGTGTTTTCGGACAGGGCCATGAAAAGAGGCTGTTCCACTTCGTATCCTTTCCGGTCTGAGGATCCGAACCTGGGGGTCAGCAAACCGGTCTGGCGGGTGGTTTTTGCCGGGAAGGCGATATACGGCATGTACAGCGCAGGGATGGGCCCTGCCCAGACAACGGCATCCCTGGCTGATCCGTACCCGTCAATTGTGACCAGTATCCTGTTTCCCGATATCTTCCAGTCTGGATTGTCCCCGGAGCACGAGGTGATGAAGCCTTTGTCTGCATTGTAGGTGAATTCTCCGGTTTTCCTGATATTTTCACCATGGATATAGAGATTGTTTTTCTTGATGTACAAGGTTCCCTTGTGCACCCGGCCTTTCTGTGTTTTTAGATTCAGGTCCATGGCCGTGCATGTCAGGCTGTCCTCACCGGAAACAAGAATGACATTGCCCTGGGCAAAGACATCCTGCGTAAGATCGTTGTATTCCACGTAATCGGCTTCAATTCGAGTCGTCCCGCCGGTAATCCTGACATCACCCCTGGCAATGTAGCGTTTGCGTTTATGGTCATAGGTGGCGCTCGATGCCGTAATATGCCATGAAACGGTGTCAAGGTTGTCGGTATCCGGCATGGAGCCATAGGCAAAGGGTATGGCCAGTATCAGCAGGCACAGGATGATCAGTATTTTTTTCAGGCAGTTATGACCCATTGTCTTATCTTGTATTGTTTGCACATTGATTGAAAATACTGTATAAAGCCATTTTACGGATGAAATGTCAAGTTAGAATCCCTGGTTAAGGATTCTGACTGTACAATGAGTATTGATTCTTGAGTTTTCAACTTTCGGGCTTCAACGTCGATGCCC
>CAYNHL010000018.1:26112-40749 GCA_964397015.1 uncultured Desulfobacterales bacterium
CAACGTCGATGCCCGAAAGTTGAGTTGAATTGAAAAGGTGATATCATGATATACCCTGTTTTTTTTCCATTTACCCATGTTGACCCGGTGCAGGAACAAGCCCTTCTGTCTGTATTCAGGTTCATGTTTTTCATGCCGGTGTCCACCCGGTCTCTTGTTTCCCGGGATATAGATCATCCCGGCAGTGAACAGGCTCTTGAGCCGGTATGGCCACTTGGCCCGGAACCGGTCCAGGCGGCTGTAAGGGCCGCAGATGAGTATATCAAATGGGGGGAGCTGAATTATGAGAATGGTACCCATTTGAAAACATTGATAAACCAGATGCCCTACGGCACGGATGATACTGCGGTAACCGCTTTGAAATCAAAGCTGCTCGCCCCCGGGGGGCCGGATATTGAACCGGCCGGCGAAGTGGATGAAAAGCTGTTTCAGGCACTTTTGTTTTTGCGCATGGCCCAGTTGTCAGATGAGCAAAAAGCCCAGGTCGACAGCAGTTTTGATGCTCTGAACAGGAAACATGCAGATCTTTTTTCCAGGATCACGCCGGAAAACGAAGACCATCTTTTTGACAACCTGCCGCCGGCAGGGAAACAAAGTTTTTGGGACCCGGGTTCTTATTTGACAGCAAAGCGGATTCAGGCCTGGTTTATGTATTTCATCAAGGGCAGGACAGGGCCGGAACACGGGCAAATGCCGGTTCTGGTAACCACCAGCCAGGCGGTATTTGACCATTTGGCTTCTTTTGATAAAAAGCTTGTAAATGCTCTTGACATTGACAGGATAAAAGTGCATGAAAATAATTGCGCAGAAGATAATACGTGGCAGGAGCGGTTTTATGGGCTTGTCCACAGCGCATACGGCAAAGGGCCGGGGCATGATGACGGTATTCTGGTTTCAGGTGACCGATGCGGATCAGATGCCCGGATTAAACTTTATCTTTTATCAGGAAGAGCAATCGATACTATTGTACAGAACAGGTATGAAACCATTCCCGTTTGTCTGGTTAAATTAAATTAGAAAATACTTGCTTTTGATTTAGTAAATGTTATAAATGCGTTTTTCTGAAAAAGAGAATATTTTAAACAACCGGTATTGTAATAGGTGTTAATTCATTAAGGAGGCTTTAAAAAATGGCTTTTAATCCAATTGTTGACGAATCAAAATGCGTTGGCTGTGAAGAATGTGTCGATGTTTGCCCTGTAGAGGTATTTGAAATGCAGGATGAAAAATCCGTTCCAGTTAATGCAGAAGAGTGTATGGGATGTGAAAGTTGTGTCGAAGTGTGTGAGGAAGATGCAATTGTAGTTGAAGAAGATTGATATTGAATCTTTTTAAATAACCACGTTGCTTTGGGCAGATCCATTGGATCTGCCCTTTTTTGTTGGTGCGCCTGGCTGGCGCTGTCCGGGTTAAAATCTCAATGAGAGGCAGCTCAGGCCGCCATCCAGTTTTTGAAATTCAGACATGTCCAGTTCAATGGTTTTGTATCCGGCCTGCTGGATTTTTTCCAGGGTCACGGGAAATCCTGCCGGAACCAGTACCGTCCCGTTGATCCATAGGCTGTTGGCGGCATAGCCTTCGGCTTCTGGAACGACAATGGCCTTGAAGCCTGACAGCGCCGGGTGGTCGATAAATTCCCCGGCGGTCAGCAGGATATCGTTGTCAAGGTAGCTGATGCCTGTTTTCAGGTGGAGCACATGGGCCAGGGGCAGGGTGCAGGTCGTGAATTGAAAGCTTTCAAGGATGGCCGACAGCTGCCTGGCTCCTTCCTGGTTGGTTCTCAGGGACAGCCCGATATAAAAACAATTGTCCGCCATCATTACATCCCCGGCATCGAGTGTTCCGGGCGGGCGGATGTGCTCGACAGTGTTGTAGAACCGGGAAATGGTCTGCTTAACCGAAGCGGTTTCCCCTTTTCTGGCATCTGCCCCGGGACGGGTTATAACAGCGCAGCGGTCCGTTAACAGGCAGGTATCCTCGATAAAAGTTGAATCCGGATAGTCCTCGTCCGGGGGCATGATTGTGACATTGAGGCCGCATGCTTCAAGGGCACTGATGTAGTCCTTGTGCTGCCGACAGGCCAGCGGGTAGTCAGGAAGGCCGAGCTGCGAGCCGGTCAATCCTTTTATCATGTTTTGGCAGGGCTGTTTCACAATTGCATTTGAAAACATGTGATTCTCCTGTTTTCAGTGTTTTTTAATGTGCCTGCGGCCTGGATGCGGCGCAGGCGCAGTCATTTTCGATACATTGGTCAAGTATACACCGGAAATGACCATAATACCACCCCCCAGAAGGGACATCGTGACTGATTCTCCCAGGAGGACAACCGCCAGGGTTATGGCTGAAACCGGTACGAAGTTTATGAATACGCTGGATTTGGCAGGACCTATTTTAGCAATCCCTTCATAGTACCACCAGAATCCGAGAACGGTTCCAAATACCCCTAAGTAAAAAAGACTGATCCAGTCCAGGGGACCATATGAAAATATGTCATCAACCAGGCCGCTCTTGATTGCAGGTATCGCCAGCATGAGCGTGCCCGCAGCCGATGCGTAGCATACAGCAGTCAGTGGCGGGATATGGCGCATGACAGTCCTGCCGGCCAGAGAATAGGTCACCCAGCTCAGCACACAGCAGCCTATCATGATTTCCCCCTTGCCGAACCTTAAGGCGAGCACATCCTCTATGCTGCCGTTTGAAATAACGACCATGGCACCGGTTACCGACAGTATCAGGCCGAATATTTTCAAAAGGGTCAGTTTCTCCTTGAAAATAAGAGCGGCAAAAATACTGATTAAAATGGGGTTGATGGCAATGATCAATGAGGCCCGCCCGGCAGTTATAAACTTCAGACCTGTGAAGAAAAAATAATTATAGGCAAAAACACCGGTAGCACCAAGAAGAAGTATGAAGGCAGCCTGGGAGGGGGTTGGAAGATCAAAGCGCCGGTATTTGTGCTTGACAAGGATGATCAGGAGAGTGGAGGCGATGGCGAACCTCAGGAATGATGCGCAAAACGGGTGTACCGTCGGAGCAATGACCTTGCCGGCGATGAATGTGCCGCCCCAGAAGCAGGCGGTTAAAAAAAGCTTGATATAGGTTACCATTTATAAGATGCCGCGTTAAAGGGTTTTGTCATTTCATGCCTGCCGCCTTGACAGTTGTTTTTGCCGGGGCCGTGAATACAGGCCGCGATTGTGATGTGTCTCATTTCTTTACAATTGTGTCAAATCAATTATAATGTCATGGTATAGCGTCACGGCATGTTTATGGTGCGGCAGGTTAACCTTAAAACAAGTTTTATCGGGATATAAATGAAAATCAAACAGGATGGACAATTGTCTTCAAAGCATATCTGCCAGATCCTGGTGCATTCACTGGTATTGTCGCAGGACAGGGCCGAAAAGCTTTTGAAAAAGGAAAGCAAGGTATTGAAGTTGTTGAAAACCCAGCGGGCCAAGCGCATGGGGCCGCCGGATTTTATCGATGTCATTTTATACATGAAGATTGAACGGGATGATGACCCGTCCAGGCGAATAGACGAAGATCTGATTTATGAAATCCTTGCCCAGCACTGGCATATTCCCTATAAAAAAATAGATCCCTTGAAGCTCGAGCTCAATGTGGTGACCGGGACTATTCCAAAGTCATTTGCTTTAAAACACCTGCTTTTGCCCTTGATGGTCGAGGAGGGCAAACTGGTGGTAGCCACGCCTAATCCCTTCAACCATGATGCAATCCAGGATATCGAGCGGGTCGCAAAGCTCAAGGTCGACGTGGTTGTAAGTTCCAAAACCGATATAGTCAATATGATCAATGAATTTTTCGGTTTCCGCTACTCCATTGACGCAGCTGAAGACCTGTTCTCCCAGAAAGGGGTGGATTTAGGCAACCTTGAACGGTATACCAGTATCGGTTCCTATGATGATGCACCTTCCACCGAACAGCATATTGTAAATGCCGTGAACCATATTTTTACCTACGCTTTCGATCAGCGGGCCAGTGATATCCATATCGAACCCAAGCGGGATGTCTGCCTGATACGGATGAGGATTGACGGAGTGCTCAACACGGTGTACAAGCTGCCCAAAAAACTTCACAATGCCGTTGTCAGCCGGATAAAAAGCCTTTCCGCATTGAATATGGCTGAAAAAAGGCGGCCCCAGGACGGCCGGATCAAGCTGGAAAAACAGAAAACAGAAGTTGAGATCAGGGTTTCAACCATTCCGGTCGCTTTTGGGGAAAAAGTGGTCATGAGGATCATGGATCCCGACATCCTGTTCCAGGACCTCGAGACTTTGGGGTTTACAGGCGATGATTACAAGAAATATAAAACCATAATCAACCAGCCCTTCGGCATTGTCCTGGTTACCGGACCTACAGGCAGCGGGAAATCTACCACCCTGTATTCGACCCTCAGGGTCATGTCTTCTCCGGACGTGAACATAACTACCATTGAAGACCCAATTGAAATGATACACGAGGAATTCAACCAGATAGCTGTTCAGCCCGCCGTCGATGTGACATTTGATTCGGTATTGAGAAATATTTTAAGACAGGACCCGGATATTATAATGGTGGGCGAGATCCGGGACCTCAAGACGGCACAGAGTGCTGTCCAGGCAGCTTTGACAGGCCACCTCGTATTGTCCACCCTGCATACCAATGACGCGGTATCTTCCATTGTCAGGCTTTTGGACCTGGGAATCCCCCATTACCTGATCCAGTCTTCTTTGATCGGGATAATAGCCCAGCGGCTGGTGCGCAAGGTATGTCCCTATTGTGCCCAGGTTTTTCAGATGGATGCCAAAGACCTTTCGGAACTCGGGCTGAACACCTCAAGGGAGGGCACCCTTAAACTGCGGCATGGAAAAGGGTGTGTCAAATGCCGCAACACCGGGTATCTCGGACGGGTTGCCGTGTTTGAAATCCTGCCCTTTTCCGAGGAAATGAAGCGCATGACATCGGAAGGTATCAGCTTGTCCCAGCTGCGCAAAAGGGCCAGGAAAGAGGGCCTGGTGCTGCTCAGGGAGAATGGTGTCCGGAAAATGTTCCAGGGACTGACCACTTACCAGGAAGTGCTGCGGGTGACCTGGGATATGTTTTAGCGAACCATGTTGCCTGCCTGGATATCAAAGCGGGACTTGAGCATCATCACGGTGGCGGCAGTGTCTTCTACATGAAGGACAATCACCTGGCCCGCGCTGATGGGATCGAGTTCAATTTCATCTTTTTTCTTTTTCCAGACGTTGTCCAGCCTCTTTGCCTTGACATTTTTCTGGTAGACATTATAAATCTGCCCCGGAACGATATTGGCATCACCGCCTTTACTGATAAAGGCGATAAAGCCGTCATTGATCATCAGGTTGTCGTCTTCGGAGCACAGCAGGACAGCATCTATGGGGGGCGGGGCAGCATCGACCGTCAGTACGGGATCCCTGAATGTATAGGGCATGATGACGTCCCCTTCGCGAACGGTTCTGATGGATTTTACCACCCTGGCGGTGACATATGCGGTCTTGTGCTCCAGGATTTCGATGGTCGCCTTGATCACGTGTTTGATGCCGGAAAAATCACTGTCCTCGTGGGTGACCTCTTCGGTGTCAAATACATGGTACAGTGTTCCCGGAACCAGGCTGCCGTTTCCCAGCGGCTCGATGAAAATCAGGTCATTGGTCCCGATCATTATGTTTGTCTCTTCTTCCTTGATGATCTGCCCGAGTGGCTGGACCGCCTGGGGTCTTATAAAACCCACCATGTCAATTCCAGGGTAGGAAAACTGGGGTATGATCGTGGGCTCGACAATAATGGGATCGGGTTGCTGCGCGGTCTTGACCCGGTCCTTTAAAAATACCCTGATGGTATTTCCCGGATAGATCCAGTGGGGATTTTTGATGTTCTCGTTGATTCCCCACAGCCCGGGCCAGTCCCATTCAGAGCTGTAAAATTTCTGCGAAAGATCCCACAGGGTATCGCCTTTTTTTATGGTGTAGAAAAAACCGGTGTCTTCTTGAGGATTGAACTCTTCGGGGGATTCCTGTCCAGCGCATATGGTCAGGGAAATAAAGCTCAGGCATATTGACAGGATGATGATGTGCAGCGCTTTTTTTATGAGCATTTTTGCCTCCTGGTCTGCGGTATATTTTACGAATCTTGCTTTATTTAAACCACTGTTCTATAAAAAGTCAAGAAATGTTCGTAATAATTTAATCGGAGAACAATGAAAATGAAGCGAATTGCGGATTTGCTGTTTGAAGTGAAAATGCTCAAGGAGATCAATCGGTCCGGGTATGCCTTCCTGGGTTCCGGACGGGAAAGCGTTGCCGAACATTCGTTTATGACAGCATTTATCTGTTTTATGATTTCCAGGATGGAGCCTTCCACCGACGGCGAAAAAATGATCAGCATGGCATTGCTCCATGACCTTCCCGAAGCACGAACCGGGGATTTTAACTATGTCCAGAAAAAATATGTCGATGTTAAGGAAAATAAGGCAATATCCGATTTGATAAATGGGCTGGCATTTGATAATAGAATAAAAGATCTCATGACAGAATTCAATAAAGGGGAGACGATTGAAGCGCAGCTGGTCCGTGATGCCGACCAGTTGTCCTTTATCCTGGAATTGAAGCAGCTTCAGGACACAGGGGCCAGGGGTCCTGAAAAATGGCTGCCGGTGGTGGTCCGCAGGCTGAAAACCGGGACCGGCAGAAAACTGGCAGACGATATACTGTCTGCAAGCTGGGATGACTGGTGGCTCGATGGTTACACGGAATGATGACAATACATCGGCACAAGGGGCACAAACTTTGACAGACACGACAATGCCGGAAGAAAAAGTATCGATGCTTTTTGCCGGCGACTCGCCTTTGGAAGAGTACCTGGAGCAATTTGATGCATCACCGGATTGGGCGGTTCATCCGGCTTCGGACCTCGATACGGTATTTGAAAGGGCAAAACAGCTCAACCCTGACCTTGTAATGCTGGTATTTTACAAAACACCGCTGGAAGACATCGCGGACCTGGTGTCTGCAAACCGCAAGCTGAAAAAAGGACGTCCCTTTGTGCTTTTTATAACGCTTGCCGACGATCCAGGAGCGGATCGATACCGCCTGCTTCTTGAATCCGGATGTGATGACATCTTCATTCATCCGGTCTGTGCAGACAGGATCCGGCACCGGGCCCGGGTGCATATTAGGAAAAATGATCTTTTGATCCAGTGCCGGTTCGAACATCGCAGGGCCGCTGAGGCTGATACGAGACTGTCCTGGATGAAAAAAGAGCTTAACAGCCTGAAAAAAAACCTGTATGACGAGAAAGATGCCCTTAACAGCGCCTTGAAACAGATCGGCCAGATGACAAAGGAAAGAAACCGCCTGAGAAAGGATCTTACGGCAGTGAAGCAGAAATACCAGCAGACTGTCACTGGGATCAGGGAAATCCTGGGCCGGATGATCTCGTCACGTGTGGAAACAAACAGGGGGCATGCCGAAAGGGTTGCAAAAATCTGTGATTTTGTGGCACAGTCCCTTGACGTGCCGGACAAGGACAGGCGTTCTCTCGCGACTGCCGCCAGGCTCCATGAGGCCGGCCTGCTGCTTGTTCCAGGGACTGTCCGGAGTGATGATCCGGATAATCTGTCTTTGCTGGAAAAGGACCTGCTGCTCCAGTCACCTGTAAAGGGGGCACAGCTTCTCGAACAGTGTCCCGGTTACAGTTCGGTGGCGGACATTATCCGGTACATGAATGAAAATGTGGATGGCAGCGGTGTACCCGAAGGACTGAAAAAGAAAATGATCCCCTTGCTGTCCAGGATACTGGCAGGTGCGGACATGCTGGACTCTCTCCTTGACACACTGTCGTCGCCTGGTCAGGATGAAGTCATGCACCAGCTGGAACAAAGTGCCGGCCAGAGGCTCGATCCCGTGATCGTCAACTGTCTTGAAAAATACATAATCATGCATCAACAGGCGGATGACACGAGAACAAAAGGGGTGGGCATTTCGGAGCTCAAGCCGGGAATGTGCCTGGCTGCAGGACTTTTCACTTCGACCGGGACCAAACTTTTTTCAGTAAATACTTTGCTAAATGAAGCGGCAATTGATAGAATTATCAGATACAACAGGGAATATCCCGTGGAAGAAACTGTTTACATAAAGGCATAATATGGATATATCCTCGATTATCGGTGTTATTTCAGGTATTGGGTTCGTGCTGGGTACCATACTGATCGGCAGCAGCCTGCTTGTATTTGTCAATGTTCCCTCGGTAATTATCGTTGTGGGCGGTACCATTGCCGCTACAATGATCGCCTACCCGCTGTCGGATTTTCTGACCCTGTTCCGGGTGGTCACCAAGGTGTTCCGGTTCAAGATCGAATCTCCTGAAAATATTATTACCAACCTGGTGGAAATTTCAAACAAGGCCCGGAAGGGCGGCCTGCTTTCCATTGAAGGAGACATTCAAAATACCCCGGACCCCTACCTGGCCCAGGCCCTGCAGATGACGGTGGATGGTGTGAAAACCGTAGATATAGCGGCGATCATGCAAAAGCAGATGACGTTGACCAAGAAAAGCCTGGATGTAGGGGCCAACATGTTCTCGAGCATGGGAACATTCGCGCCCGCCTTTGGAATGACCGGCACCTTGATCGGTCTTGTCCAGATGCTTGCCAACCTTGACGACCCGTCTTCCATCGGTCCGAAAATGGCAGTTGCCATGATAACGACCTTTTACGGGGCAGTTATGGCCAACCTGTTTTTCATTCCCATGGCCAACAAACTTGCCGCCCGTAACGAAGAAGAGATTATCAACATGAATATGGTGTTCGAGGGTGTCATCTCCATCAGGGAGGGCGAACATCCGAAATTGATGGAGGACAAGCTCAGGATATATTTGACTGATACCAAGAAGAAAAAAGACGAATCATAACTTATTGAAAAGATAACATGCCATGGCAGATGAAGAAACCAGCGCAGACGAGACCCTGAGACTGGCACCGGATGAAGACGGGGACGACAATAAGGATTCCAGCAGGGGAATGGCCCCGGGATGGATGGCCACGTTTGCGGACATGATGACCCTGCTGCTTTGTTTTTTCGTATTGCTGTTCGCCATGAGCACCACCCAGCAGGAAACCTACAAGGAGCTTGTCCAGTCTTTGCGCAGCGCCCTGGGGGCGCAGACCGTGCCCGAGGCCGGAACCCGGGAAGGCTTGACCATGCGTGCCGTTCCTTCAGAGGAGCCCTCCGAGAACCAGGCTATTGACGAGCTGGGCGGCATGATTGAAAAGGAAATGGAAGAAATTGTCAGTGAAATCAGGGAACTGGTGCTTTTCAACAAGCTGGGCGGAGAGGTCAGTGTGGTCAAATCAGAAGCAGGAGTGGTCATTACCATGTCGGACCTGCTTTTGTTCGAGCCCGGCGGGGCCACGTTGTCTGAAAAAGGCCGGGATATCCTGGCAAAAGTTTCCGACGTCATTTCAAAGCTGGCCTACCAGGTCAAAATCAAGGGGCATACCGATAATTCGCCCATTTCAACTGAAAAGTATCCGTCCAACTGGGAACTGAGCAGTGCGAGGGCCAGCACCGTCGTCAGGATACTGGTGTCCGAGGGAGTGAACCCAAAATATGTTTCAGCCGAAGGATATGCCCATTATCAGCCGATTGCCACCAATGACACGGCGGAGGGGCGCAGGCGGAACCGAAGGGTTGAAATCGTGTATGAACGGGATTCCATTGCCAGGGAATTTGCCGACATGGACAGTGAAAGATAGTTTATCCAGTATTTTTTTTCAATTCTTCCAGGACAATCCGGGTCAAATCGGCATGGGAAACGTTTTGGACCATACCGGGACAGGAGCCGGCCATTATGTTCCAGTTTTCCGGGTGGGCGGCAACGGCCCGGATAAAGGGCCATGCCCTGCACATCTTTGGTTTTACCGGGTGAATGGTGCATTGGGCTTCAGGATCAAAAAACAGGCAGGTGCCGTCATGTTTCTGTGCAAGTACCTGCCGGGACCCTGACGGAACACAGCAGTCCCTGATAAAGGCATCCCTGGTCCTGCCCACAAAGGCTGCAATCCTGACGATATCTGCCTCGTTTATATACGTACCGCCAAATCCAATGCAGCAGGCACCGCAAAGACGGCAGGTAAAAATGTCGTTTCCTTTCAGTTCATCAGCAGCCATACCTTTTTTCCATCGCTTTTTGAAGGGTCAGCTGGTCTATGTACTGCAGGTCTCCTCCCATGGGAATTCCAGAGGCGATTCTCGTGATGTTCACAGACAGAGGTTTCAATCGTTCCATCAGGTATGCCGCAGTGGCTTCGCCTTCTACATTGGTGCCGGTCGCTATGATGATTTCGTCTATCTGCCTTGTTTGGACCTTTTCGACAAGCTCCCTGACCCGTATGTCATCCGGGCCGATGCCGTCAATCGGAGAAAGGGCGCTTCCAAGAATGTGGTACACGCCTTTATATGCATGGGTCTTTTCAATGGCGGCCATGTCAGAAGGAGTTTCCACCACGCAGACAACCGTGCTGTCCCTTGACTGATCTGCACATATCTTGCAAATGGACCTGTCGGTCAATGAAAAACAGTCAGGGCAAAGCCTCACTTTTTTTTTAAGCTCCAGGATACTTCCGGCCAGAGCTTCCGCCTCCGCGTCAGAGGCATGGAGCAGGTGCAGTGCAAGACGTTCGCCGGTTTTTTTTCCGATTCCCGGCAATCTGGACAGGCAGTCAATCAGCTTGAGTATGGATTCAGGATAATGGCTCAATTTGTGGCTTCTACATGCCCATCCCCGGCAGTTTCATTCCGCCGGTCAGTTTGTTCATCTCGGTGGACACCATTTCCTGGGATTTTTTCAATGCATCGTTGACCGCCGCAAGGATGAGATCCTGCAGCATCTCAATATCTTCTGGGTCCACAACTTCCTTTTCAAGTTCAATGGATTCGATTTTCTGGGCGCCGTTGGCCACCACCTTGACCATTCCGCCGCCGGCAGTGGCTTCTATTGTCTGGGATGCCAGTTCCTCCTGGGCCTTGAGCATTTTTTGCTGCAGTTTCTGTGCCTGTTTCATCATCTGTGTCATATTCTGCATGGTTTGTCACTCCTTTTCAGGTTATGTTTATAATCTTGCCGTTAAAGGTTTCCATCACTTTTGTCACAAAAGGATGGTTCAAAGCAGCCTGTTTCTTTTTTGCATCCATGACCCTTTCCGGAGGACGGGATGAATCCGGTGCCTGCCCGGCCTGAATTTTAACGGTCATGGGTTTGTTGAAAAAGGACTGGCTCATGGCATCGAGCTCATTTTTTTTTGTTTTCAGCCGGGATTGATCGAATCTCGAACAGTTTGCCAGTTCAACAACGATCTGCCCGCCTTCTGTCTCTTTCAAAGTCCCCTTGGACAAAAGGGCGGATATGAAAGGCATGGGTGTTTCTATGTGCTTGAGAAAATCGGCCCACCGTTCACCGGTTACACCGCCTGTACCCGTTACGGCTTCAGGTTCGGCAGCTGATTCCGGCTGTTCTTGTTCAGTCGGCCTTGACAGCGGTGTTATCGAGGATACAGGTATCGAGGCCTGTTTTTCCATGGTATCTTCTATAGAAGGATCTTTGGAGGACAGATCCTGCTGCAAAAGAGTTTTGGCCTCCTGTCCATCGACATGACCGTCAAAGGGGCAGGAGGGGAATTTATTCTCGATGTGCCGGGACAGGATGTCGAGTTTCTGGATGATGCTGTCAAGCTGGGCGCCCGGGTTCAGTGTCAGGAGCCTGAGCAGTGAAACTTCGACAGCTGTCTTTGTATGAGCGGCCCGGCGGACCGTTTCCTCTTCTTCAATAAGAATCTGCAGCAGGGCATTGAGGTGTGCACCTGAAACAGCGGAGATCTGTTCGGCAGCTTGAGAGCGGATTGTTTCCGGAAGTTTTACCGCAGTTGTTTTGGTGCCGCACAGTTTCAATACGGCCAGGTGTCGCAGGTGTGTCATGATGCCGGTATAGAAGCGCTTGAGATCCATCCCAGAATCGTGTGCACTGTCGATGATATCAATGAGAGCGGCTCCGTCAGCATCCAAAATCGCTTTGGACAATGACATCAGGATCATCTGGTCCATGATGCCCAGATGATGCAGCACATCTTCATGGGTGATGGTGTTTTCCGGGGTGATGGAGAGTATGCGGTCCAGAAGGCTCAAGGCATCCCGGATAGACCCGTCCGCTTCAATGGCAATGGTATCGCAGCTTTCTTTTAAGATAGAAAACCCTTCTTTTTCACACAATGCAGAGAGGTGGCTGGAAATCAGGTCGAACTGCACACGGGAAAGATCATGGCGCTGGCACCGGGACAGTATGGTTGCGGGTATTTTGTGCACCTCGGTGGTGGCGAACATGAACAGCACGTGCTCCGGGGGCTCTTCCAGTGTCTTGAGCAGGGCGTTGAAGGCTGCGGTGGACAGCATGTGCACTTCATCTATAATGTAAATTTTATAACGGGCCGATGCGGGTTTGTAAACCACGTTTTCCCTGAGTTCCCGGATCTGGTCAACGCTGTTGTTGGAGGCGCCGTCGATCTCAAACACATCTGAGGCATGGCCATGGGTGATATCCAGGCAGACCGGGCATTCATTGCATGGGTCCGGGGAAGGGCCTGACCGGCAGTTCATTGCCTTGGCCAGAACTCGGGCGATTGTTGTCTTACCGGTTCCCCTGGGGCCGGCAAACAAGATCGCATGAGCGACACGATTTTTGACCAGCGCGTTCTTCAACGTGTCGGTGACATGCGCCTGGCCTATCACTTCATCAAATGACTGGGGCCGGTATTTAAGGGCTAGAACTTGATATGACATGTCTTGGGGCGTGACCAGTGGCGGAGAGGGAGGGATTCGAACCCTCGGTACCCGGTTAGGATACACACGCTTTCCAGGCGTGCACCTTCAGCCATCTCGGTCACCTCTCCTCTTTATTTTTTAAATCCTTGGCAAAATAGTATCTTTTTGATCCGGTGTCAAGGTTTGCCGTATTATTTTTACCCGTTTTCGACAAAGACAGGGGCAAGGACCCGGCAATCACACTGTCCGTTTTTTACTGCCGTCACCAGTATCCGTTTGGCAGGCCGGTGTAATTCGGTATGAACAAAGCAAAGGGTTTCAGGGTAGAGCCTGCAGGCCTCCAGGCATGCAAGCAGTTCGGTTTTCCGGCCGGCCGGATAGACCAGGTGCAGTTTTCCTCCGGTACGAAGCAGGCGCCGGCTGGTACAGCAAAGATCTTCAAGTGTCATGTGAATTTCATGCCGGGCCGAGGCCCGGCCGTGATCAGGGTTCAATCGACCGCTGTCTTTTTTTATGTATGGCGGGTTGGAGACAATCAGGTCGACGGGCTGCCAGAGAACGGCAGGGTCAATGGTTCTTACGTCTTTGTGCAGTGCACGTACCTGCCCGTCCAGATGGTTTACCATTATATTGTGCCGTGCAGCATCGGCAAGAGATTTTTGTATTTCTACGCCCATCACCCGCAGTTCTGGAAACCTGCGGGCCAGCAGCAGGGCAACAATACCGCAGCCCGTGCCTATATCCAGTGCAACCTGCCGGCCGTTTGCTTTCACGTGCCGGGCAAGCATGACAGCATCCATGGAAAACCGGTATCCGCCAGCCGGCTGAAAAACCATCAACCGGTCTTCCCGGCAGGCTTCAACCGTGTATTTTTCCAATCTTGAACCTTAGTTTATTTACACGGGCAGGTGCGATTCTGTCGTTCAGGCCGGCCAGCATATCCTTTTCAAGAAAGGTCAGCTGGTGAATCCAGGCCGAGCTGGAAACATGGACTATCAGGACATTATCCCTGAAGGCATGGGGCTTTGCATTCTGGGCAACGGACACCCCGACGGCATCCTGCCAGACCTGCCATATTTTTGTCATATGGGTGTCTGTATCCGGCCTGAAATGCCTGAGCGCTTTGTCTATAATGCTGCCGATGTGAATCAGGTCACTTTTCTTGTCGTTTTCCAGGGCAGGATCCTCATTATTAAATTCACGGCATTATACAAAAATGTTTATTTTATCCGGGTTCGTTCAAAGAATCAACATGGAGCCCGCAAAATTTTTACATGAGATAACCAACCCGGGCACGGGACCAGGGTTATCGCATGTAAAAAATCGATGCGGCGGTCGGGTTCCGGTGACACCCTGTGCCGATCCCAGAAAAAAAAGGGGAGCGTTATCCGGCCGGTTCGGAACCGCAACAAACCCCCTTTTTTTTCAACGGTCCTGTCACAGGGTGTCACCGGAACCCTAAGGCAACTTCGTCCTATATTACTTATAACCCCAAAACAAGCATGATTTAATGTCATTCCTGGGGCTGTCAACTTTTTTTACCTCAACACGCTGTCTTGTCCTGATCCTGAAATGATTGCACAATCCAAATTTTAAGACCCATTTCCTATTTCTCAGTGCTTTTCGACCTTGATCCGCGTTCGTTTTTGCAGATATGAGTGCTGGTAGTATCGAGAAATATTAAGATTCACTCCACAGCCCTTTGAAAGGGTAAAGTGACGGAAAACATGGGGAGGCCGTGTTTCGGTAGCGTCCTGTGACAGGACCTTTTGAAAAAAAGGGGGATTTTGCATTGTGAAGGTTG
>CAYNHL010000019.1:0-6467 GCA_964397015.1 uncultured Desulfobacterales bacterium
ATCCGCGCTGAGACACGAGCGGTTTTGGTTTCAGCTTTCATTTTTGAGTCCTCTCATAATATTTGTATTTTATGGTTTGCTTTTCAATTGTTAAATATACTATATGTCACTGGTGCCATTTTGGCAACAAATTTAATATAGGGTTTTTGAAAGACAGAAAGGTCCAAAAATAAAAATATTCATTAATGAACCGGGTAATACCGGTTATTTTCATCAATTGGAAACACATGGGGGGTGTTGAATCAGTAATCGCGGGGCAGCTTTTTGCTGATTTTTTCAACTGCGGACCGTGTCTGCTCGATAATGGCGGGCATCTTTTTATCTGACATGGATTCCTTGAAACCGACGACCCAGAGGGCCGGAATGTGGGCGCCGTATTTTTTGATGGAGGCGGCCACGGCACGGACACCGGATATATATTCTTCATCATCCGTGGCAATGCCTGACTGCCTGACCTTCTCAAGTTCTTTTGCATACTGGTCGGAATCAATAATGGTGTTGGCGGTGTATCTTACCAGGGGATTGGCACGCAGGTATTTTTCAAGGTCTTGGGATTCCATTTGAGACAGGAACAATTTACCTACAGCCCCTGCCATCATCGGAAGGGTTGTGCCGATGGGGGAGCTGATTTTAAAATCCTTTCTGGATTCAACAATATCGACCACGGTGACGCTCTCACCGTTTCTGACCCCTAGGAAAACCGATTCCTGGCACTGCTCCATCAGATCTTCCATGACGGGGCGTGCAATTTTTATAAAATCGATCCGTTCATAGGCGGCTTTTCCCAGCGTCATCATGGTAAGACCGATGGTGTATTTTTTGGATACCGAGTCCCGCACGATGGCGCCCTGATCTTCCAGGGCGGCCGTAATACCGTGAACCGTACTTTTGCTTATATCAAGACTTGAGGAAATCTCGCTGATTCGAAGCCCCTGGGTGCTTTTGGATATGGCATCCAGGATAATAAAAGCTTTTTTAACAATTGGGGCCTGATATTTTTTTACCATTCTTCACCATAATAAGTTATCTAAATGATACCGGAGGATAAGGGCCCCATTAAATCGACCTAATGGGGCCCCATGTTTTTCAACCGCTTTTAAGAAAATCTGGTTAAGCGGTATGTTTTTCAAGAGCCGCTGCCTGTTTCTTTACCGTTGACAGGCGAAGGGCTGCGTTTCGTTTTTTCTCTATGCTGACATCGCCGCCGTCCACATACTCAATGGCTTTGACATCACAGAATCTGACACACTGGGGATCACCATCACAAAGATCGCATTTGGCCACTTCTTTATCGATGGCATTGTAGTGCATTGCGCCGAAAGGACAAACCGAAACACAAGTCCGGCAGCCGATACAAACGTCATAATCCACTTCGACCCGGTTCAGCTCTTCGTTGCGGGAAATTGCGCCAACAGGGCATCCGTTCATACAGGGGGCGTCCTGGCATTGTTGACAGGAGACAGGGATGTAAAGTCCTTCCATCTCCCATTTCAACACGCGAATGCGGCTTCGACTCGGGTTGGATGCGCCGTGATGCTTCACCGCACAAACCTGTTCACAAAGTCTGCATCCAGTGCATTTTTCATAATTAATCAATAAAACCTTGCTATTTAATTGCATTGTGTTCTCCTTTTGTATACGGCCTGCCGGTTACACCAGGTGTGAGGGTTCGTTTTCAAGGCCAAGTTCTTTCAGTGTGCTCTTTTTGGGAATACCGTTCTTGTCCAGCCCTTTGTGTTCGTAGAATTCATCGACCATTTTATCGAATTTGTCTTTGACAATATATTTTCCGATGACGTCGATGGCCCCCCTCTTACAAGGTTCATCATGATAGCGATGATTCAGCACGTCACCCTTTTCCGGGTCGTTACGGCTTGCTCCCTCCCTGAGATTGAACATCCGTTCGATCATGTTGTTTCTTCTTGAGACTTCCCAGATCTCCTCGGGCGTCATCTCAATTCCTGTGTTCAGGTAAAGCACCTTGGGCCAGTTTTCGAAATTGGGCAGGGTGGCACCCAGGAAAGTGGTGTGGTATTTGCAGATACCCAGACTGTCCACGGCCATGTAGCAGTTTTCCTGCCAGAAGACCTGCCAGGGCTTGCCCACATATTCGGTATGTTCTGAACTCAAGGGGCCGTCGTAGGGAACAGGTGTGCTGTAAATCCTGCGCAGAACCTTTTCCGGCAGGTGGTAGAGGTCAATTGCCGGCCGGCTTCTCAAGTGGTCAGACCCTCTGGATGAGGTTGCAATATTGAGTGCAAGTGCAGGGGTGGCCCTTTCGTCTGAGTGCAGGTTGGCCATACCCTTCACCTGAATGAGATAATCAAAGGATTTTTTCCCTACATCCTTAGAGGCCGGGATACCGCCTTTGGCAAGAACGTCGCCGAGCCATCCCTTACGGTAGCAGATGCGCTCGATCATTTCCAGGACCGCCTCATCATTGCCAAAGCGCAAATCAATGCCGTCTGTCTGATCTTTGGTGATAAGGCCTTCTTCAAAACATTCCATGGCCCATGCGATCATGCTGCCGGTTTCAAGGTTGTCCATGCCGAACTGATCCACAAGATGGTTGCCCGCCAGGACTGTTTCCGCGCTCCGGCACCCGACTTCCCCGCCAAAAGCACCCTGGGAGGTATATTCCGGACCTTCGTCGTATTTTCCCTTGTATTTTCCCGACGGGATTTTATACTGGGCCCGGCAGTGGACCTGGCAGCCGAAGCAGCCGGCCATATGGTAGGGTCCCATAGTTTCGTTGGCAATTTCATCAATACGTTCCGGCTCGATATCGTCGGCATATTCCAGCTGGTTGTACCTGAAATTTTCCGTCCTGACACCGCCCCAGGAATTGGTGGCGCCCCAGATAAAGGGTGTGCCCAGGGTGCCCTGGGTCTGGTTTACTTTTGCACCGGTGATCTGTTCGATGAATTTTTTATTGTATTCCAGTGCTTCAACAGGATGTGCAATCTTGACGTCCATGGTGCCGCGGCAGGAGACAGCTTTCAAATTTTTGGATCCCATGACCGCCCCCATACCGGTTCTTCCGCCGGCATTTTTGACACCGGTCATTACGTTGGCATAGGCCACAAGATTCTCTCCGGCCGGTCCGATGACAAGGCTTTTCACTTCTTTGTCATTCAGTTCATCATGAATGGCCCACTGGGTGTCGGTAACGGTTTTTCCCCAGATGTTTGCCGCATCCCTGATTTCGATTTTACCATTGTTGATATAAATATAGCTTGGTTTTTTTGCTTTGCCTTTGATGACCAGGTGGTGGAATCCGGCCCAGGCCATTTCAGGTGCAAAAAAGCCACCCATGTTGCAGCTTCCCAAAAGTCCCGTCAGGGGCGATTTTGCCATTACATGGGTTCTGGCGGTGGCGGATGCCAAAGTGGCACACAGAATTCCCCCGCTGATGATCAGCGCGTTGTCGGGCCCGAGCGGATCACACCCTTTTTTCGTATGGTTGTAAAGCAGGTAGGCGTCAAGGCCCCTGCCGCCCAGAAATTTTTTCCTGACTTCCATGGGTATGGGCTTTACCTCGATATCGCCGGTGGTCAGGTTGATATAGGCGATCTTTCTGTCTAATGCCATGTTATTTGCCCCCCTTTTTTTCAGCCGCTTTTAAATTAGCCTCAGTGACTTCTTTGAAACGTTCCTGTGCGATCTTTTTGTTTACATCCCAGACCGGTCCCCTGATTCTCGGTAGTTTGGGATTGATCCAGTAAATACGAAACTCCATGCCGCAGGTTGCGCATTTAGCATGTTCTGCGCCTGGTTCAGGAACGATGCGCTCCATACAACTTGGGTTGTGACACCTGACTTTGCCGAATGTCCTGGTTTTCTGCAGACTTTCAGCGCCGGTTAATCGATTATCTTCCCCTGCCATTGTTATCCATCTCCTTTTTTAGTTGTTGAAAAAGTTCGCTATAGTGTTTTTTGTTTGCTTGGCTAAATTCACCATAATGAACTGTTTCTCGGTTTTAGACCCGTTTTTTTATCCAAAAAAAACTAACAATAAAAACCCTTTTGCGCAAATAATACTGTTTTTACTTGACATCCGTAGTGGTCATTTGCTATTTGAATATTCAATATAGCGAACATAATTCAACTTTGTCAAGTTTTAAAATTCAGGTGACTTGACAAATAAATTAAAGAGACTTTCCGTGATAAATGAGGAGGAAAGGATATGACGACGGTCCGAAAAATTGCCCTGGTGGACCTTGGCCGGTGTGAGGTGGAAACGTTTGAGGTATCAATGGATCTTGAACAAAGATTCCTTGGCGGCAGTGGTGTTGCCACCTACCTTTTTTGCAGGCATGCGCCCAAAATGGTCGACCCGGGTTCCGCCGATAACATATGCATCATAAGTGCTGGATATTTGAGCGGTACGTTAAGTGCGCCCCTTGGGGCGGTGGTTTTGACAAGCAAGACCGCTGCCGCGGGGCTGATGGCCCGAATGTGCCTGGCCGGTCCTTTTGCCGCGCAAATGCGCCGGGCCGGTTTTGAACACCTGGTGTTGAAAGGACGGGCTGAAAATGAAACCTGCCTGCTGATCCGGGACGGCCGAATTGAGTTTAAAACGGCACCCGGTTTAACGGATAACGGTTCATCCGACCTTTTTACACTGCTCCATAAAGAGGGGCCGGACAAAAGCGGCGTGGCAAAAGTCTTAGCGGAAAAAAATGTCGCGGCCCTGGCCTGCAGTGGTACGGTCGCACTGGAAGTAAAAGATCCCGAAGGCATTATTGCCTATGAGAAAAAGTTACTTGAAAGTATTGATGAACCGCTGACCCAGAACAGCCAGGAGACGGAAATCAAAGATACGGAAACCATGGAAGGTCCGGCAGGATCCGTTGATCTGGCAAAAATAAAACAGACCATTTTGCAGTGCCTCGGGCTGCCGTCAGGAACAAAGAACAGTGCTAACGGCCAGGAACTCGATTTTCAAACCGCTGCCGACAGAATTAGACTCAATACCGGACTTGACCTGGATGATGATAAATTAAAACAGATTGCCTACCGCTGTATAGCCATGGAACGTATCTATAATATAAGGGAGGGAATTGCCTCCAAAAAAGGACAACCGGCCGGGGATTACCGGGAAAACGGATGGACCCGGAAGGCTTTGATAAGAAAAGCAAAGGTGTTTGACCCGCTTCGGATTGATGATCTGTGGAGCCGGTTCAAGTAATAATCGTTACCAAATTAATATATATAAATGACGAGAGCCATGACCATGAAAATACTGATATCAGATCCAAATAAATGCAACGGTTGCAGGATGTGCCAGACTGCCTGTGCAATCCGGAAAGACGGGGTCTGCAACCCGGAAAAATCCCGTATTCAAGTGATGGTGATAGATGAATGCGAACTGTATCTGCCCCTGGTCTGCCAGAATTGTGAAGACGCACCCTGCATTGCGGCATGTCCCAAAGAAGCCATCAGCAGAATTTATGATCCGGTGATTCGGACCGTCATTGATTACAATAAATGTGTGGGGTGCAAGATGTGTCTTAATGCCTGCAGTTTCGGCGCCATCGGGTTCAATGAACAACGGGGGCGGCCGTTTAAATGTGATCTTTGCGGCGGAGATCCTCTGTGCGTCCAGTTTTGTGAGCCAGGGGCATTAACATTAAAGGATTCCTCCATGATTCAATACGACCAGGCCAGAGTGGCCGCTTTAAAACGCACTGCTGGTATGAGAAGATAATTCAAAAAACATGGATCAAGGCAAAACAACAACAGAACAGACGGAGTCAAACGTCATGCGCTATTTTCAAGTAAACGATCAGTGTAACGGTTGCCTGGCTTGTGTCCAGAACTGCCCGGCAAGTGCATTGCGCGCGGAAGATTCAGGTACAAACCGCGTACTTTCACATAATATGGCGCGCTGTGCGCGCTGCGGCAACTGCTATCGTATCTGTCCCCAGGAAGCCATAGAATTTCAATTTATGCTCGAGAACGGCTGGGATGAGGTAAAATCTCTTGAACTTGTCTACTGCAGCGTTTGTGGGGTTCCAATCTATACAGTGGATTACAGACAGACATTATCTGAGAAACTGGGCACACAAATTGAACCGGTTTGTTCAAAACATCGGGATGAGGTGACCCGGGCGGCAAAGGCCCATTTTCTCAAAAAGAATTCCCCGGACAAGGGAGGTATGGCAATATGATCGTTGGTAATCTTAAACCATTGGAAGAAATTACCGCCAGCATTGCGGATTATAAAAATGTTTTTGTCCTGGGCTGCGGCGGGTGCGTCTCCGTGTGTCTCACCGGAGGAGACAAGCAGGCCCATGAACTGGCAGCGGACCTGGATCATATCCGGCATTATAAATCCGGGAAGCCTGAATTTACTGTGCATACCATTGAACGTCAATGCGAACCGGACTGGCTGAACGATTATCTGACAATTCCCGAAAACACAGATGTCGTGCTGTCCCTGGCCTGTGGAGCAGGTGTGCAGA
>CAYNHL010000019.1:6477-40644 GCA_964397015.1 uncultured Desulfobacterales bacterium
CATGGCGTCCATATTTGATTCCCTGCCCGTTATCCCGGCCATGAATACCACTTTCATCGGCTCTAATGTGGAACAGGGTGTCTGGCAGGAGATGTGCCAGGGCTGCGGGGACTGCATGCTGGGCGTAACCGGTGGGATATGTCCCATCGCAAGATGTGCAAAAACGCTTTTTAACGGACCCTGCGGCGGTTCCAGTAACGGAAGCTGCGAGGTTGATAAAAATACACCCTGTGCCTGGGCCATGATTTACTACAAGCTTAAAAAAACCGGTCAGCTCCACTATCTGATGAAAGTACGGGAACCGAAAAACTGGCAGCCTGCCGGGGGCGCAGGACCCAGAAAACTTGAGCGGCCTTTTAATAAACCGCTGTGACCCGGGATAAAATCCGGGATAAGGAACAGTCCATGGAAATAAATGAAATAGAACTTTTAAGTGTCGGGATTGATGTGGGATCATCAACAAGCCATCTGGCTTTTTCAAACCTGCTGCTAAAAAGAGACGAATCATCCCCCACCCGGCGGTTCAATGTTGTTGACCGCAAGGTCGTTTATGAGGGAGAGATTATCGATACGCCCTTAAAGGACCATCAGACCATAGATATCGAGCAATTGACCCGGTTTTTCAAAGAGGAGTACAGCCGTGCCGGTATCCAACAGGATGATGTCAAAAGCGGGGCAGTGATCATCACCGGGGAAACTGCCAAAAAGCAGAATGCCGAAGCGATCGCTGCCGCCTTGTCGAGCGATGCCGGTAAATTTGTGGCTGCAACTGCGGGACCTAACTTTGAGAGCCTTATTGCGGCGATGGGTTCAGGTGCTGTCGACCGCTCAAAGCAAACCGCTAAAACGATACTTTCCTGTGATATTGGCGGCGGGACATCCAATATGGCCATCTCCTGCAACGGACAGGTCGTATCCACCAGCAGCATTGCTGTGGGCGGCCGTCTGCTGGCCGTGGATGCCAAGAGAAAAATTCTGCGGACCAGTGACGCTGCCAAAAAAGTGATGGCCCACCTGGGGGTGCACTATGATGCGGGAGATGTGATCCCTGAAGAATGGTTGAAAAAAATAACCGCCGTACTGGCCCAAACCCTGATAGAGGTCATAATTGGTCCGGCTGTCTCAGATCTTGCCAAAGATTTGATGGTGACCGTCGATTTGGACTTTTCCAGGAAAATCGATGAATATACCTTTTCAGGCGGTGTCTCTGAGTTGCTGTACCGGTGCAATGGGTATCAGCACAACGATATCGGTGTATATCTTGCCGCTGAAATTAAGACGCTGCTCCCAGGGCTTCCCGGACCGGTCTTTGAACCTGAAAACAAGATAAGGGCGACGGTAATCGGTGCCGGCGCCCATACATTATCCATATCGGGTTCTTCGGGATTCATGGACGACCAGCTTAAGTTTCCCATGTGGAACGTACCGGTGCTCAGGGTTGACGTGAATCAGGATAAATTAAGCCCTGCCCATATCACATCTGAAATTGAAAGGTCTTTTAAACGGTTTGATCTGTCCGAGGGGGCCGAGACGGTGGCCCTCTACTTTAAGGATCTCACCAATAATTCCTACCAGAAGCTGGTCATGTTCGGTAAAGCCATCGAGTCGGCGCTGTTAAATTCAATCGGGAAAAACATTCCCATCATTCTCATTTTTCAGGCCGATATTGCCTGCGGTGTGGGAAATGTCATCCGGCGGGAAACAGGCCTTAAAACCAACCTGCTCACCCTTGATGAACTGGATCTTAAGGATGGCGACTGGATCGACATCGGCGAGCCGCTGGTGAAAAACCAGGTGTTTCCGGTGACCGTTAAGTCGCTGATTTTTCATGAC
This sequence comes from uncultured Desulfobacterales bacterium, assembly GCA_964397015.1. Classification (GTDB taxonomy): domain Bacteria; phylum Desulfobacterota; class Desulfobacteria; order Desulfobacterales; family Desulfobacteraceae; genus MADRE2. The sequence goes on from CAYNHL010000019.1 coordinate 8,311, forward strand.
ACCCGGAAAGCATGATGCGGTCCCGTTATTTACCGGCAAGGTTTGACAGCGTATAGATAAAGAACAAGGAGAGAACCAGTATGAGTGAATTAAAATCAGGCAGTAATCTGGAAAAGGTTCTAAATGCGGGCCATTTCGCTTTCACCGGAGAATGCGGCCCCCCAAAAGGCACCAATGTCGACCATTTGAATGAAAAATTAAGCCACCTTGTGGGGGTTGTGGATGCCGTGAATATAACGGACAACCAGACAGCCGTGGTCCGTATGTCTTCCGTTGCCGGCTCGGTTCTGATGATGAAAAAAGGGCTTGAACCCAATTTCCAGATGGTCTGCCGGGACAGAAACCGCCTGGCCATGATGAGCGATATTTTAGGGGCCTATGCCATGGGTATCCGCAATATGCTGTGTCTGTCCGGCGACCACACGTGTTTCGGGAATCATCCCGAGGCAAAAGGTGTCCATGATATCGATTCCATGCAGCTGATTGCCATGGTTAAGAAAATGCGGGATGAGGGCAAATTCCTGAATGGAGAGGACATTGACGGGCCGCTGAAACTGTTTATCGGGGCCGCATCCAATCCGTTTGGCGACCCTTTTGAATACCGTGTGTTCAGGCTTGCCAAAAAGATACAGGCAGGTGTGGATTTTGTCCAGACACAATGCATTTTCAATATGGAAAAATTTCGTGAATTCATGAAACAGGCCGTGGATATGGGTCTGCATGAAAAGTGCTATATCCTGGCCGGTGTCACTCCCATGAAAAGTGCCGGTATGGCCAATTTCATGTCCAAGTTTGTTCCGGGAATGGACATACCTGAATCTTTGATCAAGCGCCTCAGGGGCGTGCCAAAGAAAGACCAGCCTGAGGAAGGTATCAAATTTGCGCTGGAACAGATCGAAGAATTCAAGGAGATGGAAGGTGTGGCCGGTGTCCATTTAATGGCTATTGAATGGGAGCACAGGGTGCCTGAAATTGCAGAAAGGGCAAATGTGCTGCCCCGGCCGGTTGTTTAAACGCTTTTCAGCATAAAGCGAAAATGAATTCAAAAAAGAAATTCGTCGTCCTCACCGGGTACTTTAAAGGGGAGTCCTATGGCCTTTTAGGCCCTCAGATGGCAGCCACCATAATATCCGAAAACAGTGAGTATGATGCAATTGTCGTTGCCGTGACCAATGAAGATGACAAAAAGGATTTAAAAGCGGCACTGGAACATCATTTTGGCAGAACCCCCATGGTCATTGGGTTTTCAACCCTCGGCGGAAGACCGGATCTGTTTGATCTGGCAGGAGAGCTCAAAAGTGAGGGTGCTGTCACCATCCTGGCCGGGCCCCAGGCCAACGTCGATTTCAAAGGCGAGATCGGTTGCGAATCGGTTGAACACCGCTTTAAAGGGTTGTCGGACCGGTTTGCTTTTGCCCTGCATGGACCGGCCCAGCAGATTCTCCCGATCCTGGAGGCCGGGTTTGATGTTGACCTGTCAGGGTTTGACGGGGTCGTTTACAGAAACCGCAGTGGCAAGATTAAAAAAACTCCTCACGTTTTATGGGAAGACAAGTGGCTGTCCCGGGTTGACTGGACCAATATTTACCGGCTGAAAGACAGGGTCTTTGTACAGATGCCGATTACCAGCGGCCAGGTGCTGCAGCAGATTGGATGCCCCCATGCGGCAAAAGAAAAAAAAGTACAGATAGATTATCCTGCAGATCTTGCAAAAAAGACAGGGCTCCAAAGTGTAACCATCTTCCAGAAAGGGTGCAGTTTCTGTGATGTGGCCCAGGATAAGGGATACATGGGGGCGGTGGGTGAAGAAGCGGTAAAATCGCAGATGAAATGTCTGCCGAAACTATCCGATGGCAGCCGGGTCGCATTTGAACTGATTAATGAGAGCCCCCTGCCAAAACTTGAGCGGGTTATGGAAATGGCAGACCAATCCGGGATTGAATTGTCCCAGATCAACCTGACCATGAGAGCGGATTACTTTTTAAAGGGGCTTGGTACGTTAGAGAAGACACTGGAATCTGCCAGGCAGAAAAACATCCGGATTCTTCTGGCCTCCATTGGGTTTGAGTCCTTTGATGATACCATTTTAAAAAATCTGAACAAGGGCGTCACCCTGCAGATGAATCTGGATACCATCCGGGAAATCAGGAATTTGAAACCCAAATTTCCCTGCCACTTCGGATATCTCAAAGAGGAAGGGGCCAACCATGGGTTTATCCACCCCACCCCATGGGATACCCCTGAAATTTCAAGGAAAATCAATCGCAACATTGCCATGTACCAGCTGTCCATGGACATTCTGCCCAATCACAGTACGCCGTTGATTATCCATCACGCATCCGGCCTGGCCGACTGGATTCGCCAGATAGAGGAAAACGAAAACATCCGGTTCGAACGCGTCGGCACCACCATCGGCTGGTGGGCGCATACCAGAAACTTTACCCGATGAGGTCATCGAAAACATGGGGGCTGTGGAAGCCCAAAAGTCCATTGCACATGTGCCAATCTGCACAGTTGGGGAACTTATGGTGGAAGATTTTTTAATGAAATGTTATTCTGCGGTCATCATCGTTGAAGCCCGAAAGTTGAATTTTTATTGAATTTGAATAAAGGCTTAATCAAAGGAAGGTATGAAACAGAGTTTAAAGCTTTCCGTATTTGTCTTATTTATACTGATACTGTTTGCATTTGGTTACAGGAATCTTGAATACAACTGGCAGTGGTACAGGGTCCCTTCTTTTTTGTTTGTTCTGGAAAATGGAAAATTTACAAGCGGGCTGCTTTTAAAAGGCCTGTTTGTTACCATCAAGATTTCTGCCATCAGTCTGTTACTTTCCCTGATCATCGGCCTGGTTGCAGCTTTTTCAAGAATGTCCCGCTCTTTTATGCTTCGATTTACCTCATGGGCCTATATTGAAAGCATCAGAAATACACCATTGCTTATACAATTATTTTTAATGTATTTTGTGATTGCACCTGTTTTTGATATTTCAGCTTTTTTTTCAGCTATTATCGCATTAAGCCTTTTTGAAGGTGCTTATTCGGCAGAGATCATCCGTTCCGGAATCAAGAGTATTTCAAAGGGCCAGTTTGAGGCGGCCCAGAGTATCGGACTTTCAGTACCGGTTATATATATCAAAGTGCTTATTCCACAGATGCTGAGACAGACACTTCCAATGCTGGCAGGCCAGAGTGTTTCTCTGATAAAAGATTCAGCGCTGGTATCAACGATTTCAATATATGAGCTGACCATGCAGGGGCAAAGAATCGTATCCCAGACATTTTTGACTTTTGAGATCTGGATAACCGTGGCTTGCTGCTATTTGATAATAACAGCGAGTCTCTCGTTTGTCATAAGGATATTTGAGGATCGACTCAAGTTTATTGATCAGTAAGAAAATATTTATACAAGGAGGAATAGATGAAAAAGATTTTAGGCTCATTATTAATCCTGTTTTTTGTGATGTATGGTACCCCGTTGCTCGCCCAGGAAAGTATCATAGAGAAAATTCAAAAACAAAAAGTCATCAAAGTGGGGATGTCGACATTTGTGCCATGGGCCATGAAAGACAAACAGGGAAACCTGGTCGGGTTTGAAATTGATGTCGCAAAAAAACTGGCCGAAGATATGGGTGTTGAGGTCGAGTTTGTTCCAACGGCCTGGTCCGGAATTATCCCGGCATTGCTGACAGGCAAGTTTGATATTATCATTGGAGGAATGGGGATTACCCCTGAACGCAACCTGAAGGTGAATTTTACCAGGCCCTATGAATATTCCGGGATGTCAATGGTGGCTCATAAAAAAAAGGCCGAAGGGTTTTCATCTCTTGAAGATTTTAATAAAAAAAATGTTGAAATAGCAGTGAGAATGGGGACAACCGCTGAGCAGGCTGCCAGAAAATACCTGCCTGCCGCAACCTTGAAACTGTTTGAAAACGAGAGTCAGGCGCTTCAGGAATTGAACCTGGGAAGGGTGCATGCGGTTGTGTCTTCTGCCCCGATGCCGGTATTTCATGCACTTAAATATCCAGATAAGCTTTTTGTACCCATTAAAGAGAATTTTACTAAAGAGCCGATTGGATTTGCCCTCAGAAAGGGGGATCATGACGCGCTCAATTTTTTCAACAACTGGATTTTGAACATGCATGCACAGGGGTTTTTAAAGGAAAAAGCAGAATACTGGTTTGAATCGAAAAAATGGGAAGATCTTGTCAAATAAGAAAAAATTGAAATTCGGGTTAATCGATATTGCAGTGATCGTTTTAATTGTCACTGCAATATCGATATTTTTGACAAGGGCGAACACCATCCTCGATTATAAATGGGAATGGGATCGGATTCCCTCTTATTTCTTTTTTTTTGATGAGACCAAAGGGAAGCTTGTGGCCAATATCCTTGTCAAAGGATTCTTTACAACTGTCAAGTTAAGCTTCTGGTCCAGCATCCTGGCTTTTATGATTGGCACGTTATCAGGAATCATGGGAGCAAAGGGATCTGTTGAGTATAGATCAATTTCTAGAATTTATGTCGAAACCGTCAGGAACATCCCTTCTCTGGTGCTGGTCATTATTTTTTATTATTTTGTATCGAGCATGTTCTTAGATGCCTTTGAACTGGATAAACTCATCAGAAACAGTTCTGAATTCATTCAAAAGACAACAGCCTTTTTATTTTCAGGGCCCGGACAGATAAATGCTTTTATTTCTGCCGTTGTCGCACTTGGAATTTATGAAGGGGCTTATGTTTCAGAAATCGTTCGAGGAGGGATCAACTCCATTAATGATGGTCAATGGGAAGCTTCATGGTCGATTGGTCTCTCAAGCCGGAAAGCATTCTTGCTTGTGATACTGCCGCAGGTCTTCAGGAAAGTGGCTTTTCCCATGGCAGGACAGTTCATTTCAACCATAAAGGATTCTGCAATTGTGTCTGTAATATCCATACAGGAAATGACTTTCCAGGGCATGGAGATTATGGCGTCAACCTTTCTGACCTTTGAGATATGGATAACAATTACATTGCTGTATTTTGTTTTAACATTTTCTCTTTCAACGCTGGTGTCTTTTTTTGAGAAGCGTTATGCCATAAAGTAACTTCTAAGCAGCCGTCCTTTCCTTTTGTTTGTAACTCAACTTCCGGGCTTCACTTTGAGGGTTTCAGCCATATCGACCATATAAGATACAATAAAATAAATGCGATGATAAATGTGGCAGGAAACCAGAAAAAAGTCTGCTTGAAGGCGATATCCTCGATATCGGCTGTGACAGGGAGTCCGGCCTTCTCCCATTTGATTGATATTGCATAAGCGATTCCTAAAAAACCGTAAAAGATATTATAGGAAAGCCCTTTGAAGCTTAAAACGGTGGCGCGTTTTTCCGAGGAGGTGACTTTGTTGATATAGAAACTGACGAAAAATGCATTGAAGTACATGGCGGAAAAGGTGATTATGGCACATACCAGACCCCAGTATGGCCAGAAAAAACTCATGGTGGTAAGGCCGGTGACGGCGATGAGGCTTGTGGTCATAAGAGCGGTCCGGGAGGATTTATTCTCTGCAATATTTCTTGCAATTTTAGGAATGATAAAACCCAGAAAAGCCACAAGAGAGCCGATTAATCCGAAAACGGCTTCAGGCAGTTCGATCATTCGGTAGTACTGGCTGGAAAGGGTGACCACCATGCGGATAATACCATCCAGAAGCATGCCGAAAAGTATGACAGACAGTGCAAACGGGGTTTTTAAAATCCACGAGCCCGCTTTGATGGTATGGGAGAATGCCTGCCGCAACGGCATGGATTTTTTTGGCCTTGTGTCTGATTGCCCCCCAGGATCGGACATTCTCAGTGTGGAAATAAAGGCACAGACTGCCAGAACTAGCGTCAGGTACAAAGGAAAGCGCATGGTGGTTTCCTGGGTAAAAGTGACAGTAAAACCAATGGCATGGCAAATTTGTGTCATGAGGCTGGGATCGTAAATCAAAGCCCCGGCAGTCATGGCAACGATAAATCCGATGGATTGAAAACGCGTGAGAATTTCCAGCACTCTCCCCCATTGTTCCTTATCACCTTCCTGGGCCAGTGAATCGTAGGCAATTGCTTCATCTGCACCGCTGGCGGCAGCCTCTGCAAGTCCGCTCAATACCCGGTTAACCAGAAAAACAGAAAAGATCAGACCTGGATGGGATCTTGGGACAAAACTGATAATTCCGATTTCAATGATCATGACAAAAGTTGCAAAAACAAGCAGGCGTTTTCTGCCCACAATATCGGCCAGTGCTCCCGAAGGGACCTCTGCAAGAACAATGGTGGCAGCCCATACAGCGTTCAGGATTGAGAACTGGGCCACGGTAAGACCGAAATCTAAAAATAAAATGGTAAAAACAGGATAATAAAATCTTGAATTGAAAAAAACCCTGAAGGCAATGAAAAGACGGATGTTCCTGATGGAAAATGTGGGTGTCACAATTTATACTCGCATTTATTGATTTGATAAATCTGTTTGAATATAACTCACCCTTGGGATTTAGCAAAGCAAAATACACTTCCAGTGCCTGGAAAAGGTCCTGATTGACGATCAGGGTGCCGCTTTGGTAATCAAGTGGCTTTCGGATATCCGGTTTAGCCGCTCGATATCCGGTTTGAACAATTCCAGCTTTCCGGGGGCCAGCCTTGTTTTTTTAAGGGTGATTTCCCGGATCACACAGATGGTGTCATCCGTTATCCGGCATGTATATTGGGCGCTGAAAAGTGAATTGTAGATATCCTCGTCAGGGAATTGGACAAAGATCCTGTCCGAGGGTTTTTTGTGCACTGTCACTTTTTCTTTGATTACCAGCTCCAGTGGATTGATATAGGCGGTGTGCCTGTATTTTTCATGGTCGGTAAAGTATTTTTTGAAAAACGGCTTCAATGACAGGTGTGCCTGGTCACCACGGGCGGTGACCAGGCCGTCGCGCTTGAATGCAGCATTCACGGTGACGGGCCTGCCGCGCTGGACATAGCTCAAGCTGGCGCTGGACAGTGACAGCTGGTCATCATAGGACTTCAATACCGATTTGAAGCGCTCCTTGATGCCGAGCCGGGAATGTTGATCCATATCTTTGCGAAGCAGGACGGCCAGCTGATCGCCAAATTTGAAGGTCCAATTGTGGTTCTGGTCTGGAAAGGAAAGATCCAGTTTGGCATGAGCGGTATAGCTGCCGTCCTGGCAGGGGGATGGCGGCGGAGAAATAATCCGTGCGTTTTCTATGTCCAGGGCCTTTTCGGTTTCGATGAAAAAGGGATACTCCCCCAGCCTGAGTTTGGAAATATAGGGATAAGCTACAAAGTCAGTCCCATTGATTGAAACAATGATAAACGGGTAGCCAACTTGCAGCCAGGTGGGAAATGTTTCGTCAAACCCGCCTTCGAAGGCCGGGCGGGTGGCGCAGATGCGGGTTGGAAAACCGGCGGCAAGCAGCATCTGTTTTAGTACAACGGCAATTTCCAGCGGGTTGCCCCGCTTTTGGGCCAGTACTTTGTCGGTGTCAATGGAAAAAGAGCTGATTCCGGTCATCCGGCTGACTGAAAAATTCTCCTGGACATGGGAAAGGATGGCATCGGCCCTGTCAAAATCCGATTTTTCAGGTGCCGCAGTCTCCCTGGCCAGGCGGTCAATCCGGGATCGGGATGAAAAAAGGGATGGGGATAAAAGCAGTTCTCTGTATTGTTTGGAAATTCCATTCCAGCCGGTCGTCTTGAACAGGGTTTTCTGATCATAGGAAATTTTTGACAGCCGTAGCAGCACCCGGGGCGTATGGCGGCCTTTCCACGATCCCAGGCCGATATCCCCTTCGGGTACAAAAAAGTCTTTTTCAGGGAACACCTGGCTGCCGTCCACGACAAAACCGGAAAAGGAGGGCACCCTCAGTGTTTTTGCCGCAAGTTTGCCATAGGTTTTAAAATCGTATTGATAATTCGGATGCCAGAAAAGAGAAAACCGGCCCCGGATCACAGGGACCGGTTTTATAAAGGCGTATTCCGAGTTGAAAAAAGGTTCCCGGTCCACAAAGAGCAATCCAAGCGTTATGCTGCAGCCGGCGGTCACCTGGGGGATAATGATTTTTTTGCTGCTGTTGAATTTTTCCTTGATCTGCCCGGCATCGATTTGTTTCTTTTGGCCGGACCGGTCCATGACGGTGATATCGCATTCAAGCAGCCGGCCGGCCTGACGTGAAAAATCAAGTGTGGCATATTTTACCCCCCGCTGGTTCAGGATGTGCAGTTTCCGGTTGATCCGGTAATAGGTGGTGCTGCCGTTGTACGGGGAAAATTCGGCCCGGATCCGGTATTCATCATATTCATACACGGCGCCGTAACTCTGGAAGACATCAAGGTCAATCCCGGGTGATTTTTGTGAAAGCAGCGGCGGCATTGGCTGCACCTGGTGGCAGCCGATCACAGCCATCAATCCCAAACCGATCAGTGTCATCAATTGCTTCATTGTTTTACTCCTTCCAGATACAGGCATTGGCCAGTGTCTTCTGTTTTGATGCCCAGGCGTTGAGATCCGGATCGTCAGGATCGAGCCGTGTGCTTTTCTGGTGATAGGTTCGTTTCATCGATCGTTTGCCGATATCCCAGTCACAGGCGGCGAAGGGCAGATCAAGGAGGGGCGGCCGGTTGGCGGACAGGTCAAAGTCAAAGGCCCAGGTATCGGTCTGCACGAATTCGGACAGCCAAAGGACACTGTGCTTGTCCGCCACGACGTCGGATACGTTTTTCCGGTGCAGATCCGGCGCACTGAGCTTGAAGCCGCCCTGCCCGATGAACAGGTACCTGTCCTGGAACAGGGACTGAAACGAAAGCGTAACCTCCTTGCCGGACAGGGCCAGAAAGGTGAGGCTGTGGACGTCGATATCGAAATTGTCCAGCAGGAACTGCTTGGCAAATGCCGTTTTGTCCAGGGCATCGCGCCAGTTGAGGGTACTGTAGAATTCGAGCGCGCCATTGCCCGTCAATGAGATGGTGCCGTCACATTGCCACACCCCGGTGTCCGGATCCTGACGGATGGTGTTGTGGGTGGTCACCTTGTTTTGATAATCTTTGCCGGCTTTGATCTCTACCAGGCGAGACCGGCCGGGTGACAGCACAAATGCCTTCTGACCGATGAGGTGATAGTAGGAACTGGTCGCATCCGCCCATGAAAAGGTGCCGTCCAGAAAGTGGTATTTGCCCTTGCCGGTCTGCCTGGCCAGGATAGTGTGGTTGAAGTTGTCCAGGTTGGGGTAGCGTGCCAGAGGCTGAAAATAGTTTGGTGTGGACACCAGCGCGAGATCCGCGTTTATATTATTGACCTTCAAGGTTGCCTTCAGTATGGTGCTGATCTCTTTACAGTCCCCGTATCCGTGTTTCAGCACCGTGCCGGCATTTCTGGGGAAAAAGGCATACCGGCCGTCCCAGTCTCCATGGTAACGGATTTTTTTAACAATGGCATCAAAGGTATCGTGCACAATATTTCCCTTTGATTCAGTCTTGATCTGACGGCCCAGGGCCTCGATCGGGCCGGTCACTGCAAAGGCCTCTCTGGAAAGGGCCAGGTAATGATCTCCCAGTGCCGACCAGGAATAGGAAGTCTTTCCCTCAGGGGGGAAACTGGCATGGAGTGCGGTGTAATAGGTCTCGGGACAGGGCGTTTTGGACCTGTCTTTGAAATCCGTTACGTTTTCCATGGTATAGGTGACAGTGGTCTTGCCGTCAATGGTCTGCAGGGTCTCAGCGATATCCAGGCCCTGGTTGTTCTCCAGGCCAAAGCTGAGATCGGCATCGGCCGGAAAGGAGAGCGACAGGGTCCGGGCGGCAGTCGGAAACTCGTCTGCTGCCGGAAACATGCCGGTGAATTCAGGGTGGAAAATCCGGCGGTCCACCTCGATCATGATCCAGGTGCCAACTTCATAGCCCGGGATAGTGAACTGGTGAAGTCTCAGGTTGCTCAACGGAATTTTCCGGGTTTCAACGGCTTTATCGGACAGCGACCAGGTCCGGCCATCCGGATAAAACGCTTTGACGGTAATTTGAACCAGTTTTTCATAGGAGTTGACTTCATACAGCGTTACATTTTCCATATGATTGGGGTGCCGGCGGTTGACGCGGTACCACCTGGTGTCAGTCCGAAACAGTTCGTTGCCGCCCTTTTTGATCCTGAAATCAAGACAGGTGACAGACTCAGAAAGAATCACCGGCGCGGTGTGCCAATCATGGGGAATGGCGGCGGTATGCAGGCGGATTTTATCCGGAATTACCGGTCCTTCGGGCACACAGGCACCGAGCAAAACAAGTAATACCATAAGCCCAGGCAGGATGATCTTTTTGACCTGTTTCAAGCATCTCCCCTTTGTTTCAAGCATCCATTGAATGAATAAAATCCTCTACTATATCGCTTTCATCGCTTTATGTATAAAATAAGCGGCGACTGCAATGCCTTTTTGAAGGGTGATAGCAGAAAAAAAACGCAGAGGCAAGTTGAATTTTTCGCATTCAAACATGAATTTGTAAGATAAATTACTGCCTGCCGCCGGTAATTGAGATTATCGATACAATTTCTCCTGCAGCATTCAAATTTGGAATTGGACAACCCGTCCGGCTTTGATATAGTTCAACAGTTTATGGTACCAAAGGACATTAAACATATCAGGAATAACCCATGATTTATATCGATATCCCGGGTGCGGGAAAGAAAGAGATCCATCATATTGTTTTTGATTATAACGGCACCATTGCCATAGACGGTGTGCTGATCTCCGGGGTGAAAGAGGCGATCCGGTCATTGTCCGGCCAGGCAGCATTTCATGTCATCACAGCGGACACCTTCGGCTTTGTCACCGAACAGCTATCGGACATCGACAGTGAAGTCATCATCATCCCCGCCGGAAACCAGGCCCAAAGCAAATGTGATTTCATTGCAGGACTCGGGGCGCAGAACACCCTGTGCGTAGGCAACGGTGCCAATGATGAATTGATGCTGAAACATGCTGCTGTGGGAATTGCAGTGCTGCAGGAAGAAGGCCTGGCCACCGCCGCCCTTTTTGCCGCAGACCTGGTGGTCAAAGACATTCTGGACGTATTTGTCCTGCTCAATATACCGGAACGGATCATGGCCACCTTAAGGCAATAACCTCCAACTGTCTGGCCAGACGTTTTCAGCATCCCTAATCGTTTTGATCCGGGCATCCGGGTGCAGTTTCAAGGGGGTTTTATGCTCGGTGTGCCGGAAGGCGGATAATAAAGGTGGTGCCGGTTCCGACCGTGGATTCCACCTTCATCTCTCCGCCATGATCATCGACAATAATGAAATAGGATAACGACAGGCCCAGACCGGTTCCTTTGTCCACCGACTTTGTGGTAAAAAAGGGCTCAAAGATCCTTTTGCGGACATGGCTGTCAATGCCGGGCCCGTTGTCTTCTATTTCCAGCTGGACCATGGTTTCCACCGGATATGTTTTGAAGCGGATACGCGGGGAGGTTGGTTTTTCGTCCATCTCGTACATGGCCTCGGCAGCGTTTTTGACAATATTGAATATCACCTGGAGGATTTTGCTCTCTTCACAGGCAATGGGCGGGGTGGACGGGTCATATTCACGGATAATCTCAATCTGCTTGAAATCATACTTTTTTTTCAGGTCATAGTCACTCTGGGCCAGCTGGATGGTTTTCTCTATCAGTTCGGGTAGACTGGCCTCTGATTTGGACGCAGGGTTTTTTCTGGCAAAGGAGAGCATGTTGTTGACAATGGTTGCGGCATTGCTGCCGGCGCTGTGGATGTTTTCGAGCAATGGCCGGATGTTTCTTCTTTTCATGTAATCTTCAATGGCAGTCATGGTGGTACCGGCCTTACGCGCTTCTTTTTCATTGACCGGCAGGCCTTTTGACAGGCGGTTTAGCAATACCTGTGCATTCTGCATGATGCCGGCCAGCGGGTTGTTTATCTCATGGGCCATACCGGCGGCCAGTCCTCCCACTGACATCATCTTTTCAGACTGGATCATCATCTCTTCCACCTTTTTGCGCTCCGTGATATCGTGGACCACCACATGGGCGCCCTTCACTTCAGACCCATTGAAGATAAAATCGTAATAAAAGACCACCCGCTTGACCTGGCCGTCTTTGCGCCAGATTTCATATTCGATATTATCCGGGGGCTGGATGCCTTTTTCCAATTGATGATAGGTCTTGAGAAATTTTTTTCTGGAAGGTTCGGTGAAAAAAGAGATTGGCGATGTGGACAGGAATTCATCTTCTGTGTAGCCGGTCAGCGTGCATAACACTTTATTGACACTGATGAACCGGCCCCGGATGAAATCAATTTCATACATGGGAACCGGGGCATTGTCGAACAGGTGCCGGTAGCGCCTTTCACTCAACCGGAGTTCATCTTCCGCCCTTTTCCGGTCAATGGCGATGGCCACCTGGTCCGACACGGAGGACAAGACCTTGAGATCTTTTTCAGTGTACAGGTCGGGATCGGTATAGCTTTGTACGGCAATTAATCCGATTACTTCGTCCTTGACCATCAGTGGCACGCCCATCCAGTTCAGCGAGATCGGTCCCACCGATCCTTTTTTTCTCTTAATCTGCTTGAGCTGTGCTGCATTGAGCAAAATTCCCTTCTGCCGGGTCACAACCAGCCCGGATAGGGACTCTTCGGGATTGAAATTGATAATAGGTGCAAAATCATCGTCTTTGGTGTCTACAAAATAGGGAAAATAAAGGGTCTTTTCTTTTTTGTCCACAATGGCGATGAATAAATTGGTCACATCGAGAATATCACCCAGCAGACGATGAATGCGCTGGTACAGATCTTCCAGGTTCCGGGTCACGTTTACCGCGTTGGATATTGCGTACAGGGTCCGGTTGATATTTTCGGAATGCCGGCGTTCGTTGATTTCATTTTGAAGTTCGATGTTGATCTGCTCGGTTCTGGCTTTTTCCTGTTTCAGGTCCTCCTGGAACTGCTGACGGTCTATGGCCAGTGCCACCTGGTCGGACACTGCAATCAAAAGATCCACATCGTCCTGTGTAAAATAGTCCGGATCGGAATAGTGCTGGATCACCATGACTCCTATGACCTCTTCGCGGACAATAAGAGGGACGCCGATCCAGATGACCGACACCGATCCAACGGTTTTCTTTTCAGCCTGCCGCTGCTGCAGTTCGCTTCTTTTCAAAAACAGCGGCTTTTTTCTGAAAATCACTCTGCTGGTATTGGAGGTGCTGGTTTCATATTTTTCCAGGCCGGCGGCAATGGTTTCCCTGGTGTCCCGTTCGTCAATGAAAAAGGGGAAGGTCAACCGTTTTTTTTTCCTGTCCACCAGGGCGATGAAAAAATTGGGCAGGTGAATCACCGCATTCAATGACATGTAAATGGAGGCATACAGTTCATCCAGGTCATTGGCGCTGCTCACGGCATTGGCAATGGAAAACAGGGTCTGGGTGATTTTCTCCCCGCGGGGCGAAAGACTGTTATGATAAATTACCATAATTCAATTTTAGAATGAAAAACCGGAAATATCAAGCCTGGGACAGGATCATTTCACGGCATGGTCAAAAAAAAAGACCTGTTTGTCAAAAATCTTTCAAAACCGCCCAAAATGATTTTTGACACACTTGGAATATTCGCTTGCCTTAGTATTGCACGGCTGGTAAACAATCAAGACTGGAGGCATATATGTCAATATTAAAAGATCTTGGTTTTGATAAATGGTTTCAGGACAATATTGATTCTGATGCTTTAAATGGTCTTGAAATAGCAAGGGTGATTGCGGTCCATAAAGACAGCTATACGGTCACAAACGGCACGAAAAATGTTTTTTCCGAGCTGGTCGGAAAAATACTGTTCAGCGCCACTTCTCCCCTTGATTATCCGACAGTTGGAGATTGGGTATATGCAAAGTTTTACGATGAAAATACGTTATCGATAATCCATGGGATTATCCAGAGAAAATCCCTTCTTAAAAGGAAGACACCGGGGAAAAAAATAGATTTTCAGTTGATTGCCGCCAATATCGATGTGGCATTTATTGTCCAGGCACTGGATGATGATTTCAACCTGAGGCGGCTCGAACGATACCTGGTAATGGTATACGAAAGCAATATCACCCCGATTGTGTTATTGAGCAAAAGTGACCTTCTTGCTTCAGAAGTGGTTTTAGAAAAAGTCAGGGAAAAGGACAGCAAGGGAAGGCATGCCACAACGCAAAGACAGTTGATAAAACTAAAGAACGGTGCGATGGTGATAGATACACCGGGAATGAGAGAGCTTGGCAACTTTTCTGTTGACGCGGGCATCGATGAAACCTTTGATGAAATATTGGAACTTACAGAACAATGTCAGTTTAATGATTGTACACATTCTGTCGAAAAAGGGTGTGCTGTATTGAGTGCTATAGAAAGTGGCAGGTTATCGGAGAAAAGATATCAGAATTATATGAAAATGAACAAGGAGTCTGTTTTCAATGAAATGTCATATCATCAAAAACGGCACAAGGATAAACAGTTCGGTAAAATGTGCAGGACGATAATGAAACACAAGAAAAATCGAAGATAGTATGCATGGCAACGCGCAAAAGAAGTGGCTTGGGTGATATAAAAAACAGGCTGATTTACCTTTTTTACTGGCTGCAACTAAGATTAAAGAAAAATTCCTACCGCTATATTTTCCTTCTTGCACACCCGCGGTCCGGATCAACTTTGCTTACCAATATTCTTTGCTCGCATGATTCAATAACAGGATTTGGTGAAACCACCGTACGTTATGATGGCCCTGAAGATTTGACAGAGCTTGTAATAAGGGTCCATCGAATGAACAATAAACTGCTTTTGTCAAAAAAAGAGTTCATTTTCGATAAGCTTGCAGTGGACTTTCTTTCAGATCCTCTTGCAATGAAAGACAGCCGGATAAGCTGGCTGTTTCTGATAAGAAAACCTGAGGAGTCCCTGCCCAGTTTGATGAATTGTTACAGCATCAATTGTGAGGATGCTTTGTCTACATATTGTGCCCGACTTGCCCAGCTCGAGAGCAACGCCAGGGAGATTTCGGCTTATGGCCACCCCTGCTTTTTTCTTACCTTTGACCAATTGGTTACAAAGACAGATGCTGTATTGAATGAAATCCAGCACTTTCTCAATCTCGGCACTCCTTTGTCATCCACATATAAGCTGCACCCCCGGGCCGCTACATGGAACAGAGGAGATGTCTCTGAAAAGCTTTTGTCCGGCCGTGTATGCAATGCTCCCTCTGAATATCCTTATGATATCCCGGCCAACTGTCTGGTACAGGCCCAGAAAGCATACGAGAGTTGTCTGCAGGCACTCATGCACTCGTGCCGGAAAAATCCGGCAGGCTGATATGACCGTGTTTTAAACAGTTTGTATGATATTACTCTGATGAGCTTTCTGTTTTATGGATCATGGTATCCTTGTCACTGACCCCACGTTCCAGAGATCCGGTGAACAGAGCTATTGCATAGAATATGATGCCAAAAATCACAGCGACTACAAGGAGTTTCAGTACAGCGCCGGGTCTGAAAATCAATACTGCGATTAAAACAGCCGCGATAATCAGTCCGATAATCATGTTGTTCTGGAAAAATATAATGATTGTATCCAAGATGTAGTCCATATCAGGTTATCCTGTTTAAATTATTGGCGTTCCTGTACCTGGTTTATTAGGTAGGCTATAACTTTTTTTTTGTCAATCAAAATCAGCGATGCTCGGTTTCACTCATACTATATTTCCAGGTAGTCCCGGCACATATCAGTAATATTCGTGGTTACCCTTGAACCTTTTTTTACCGTCTCGATACTAATAAAACAAACAGCGAGAAAGGAGGTGTCACATTCAGGCGAACATGAAGTCAGGAAAGAATAAAAGACTTATTATCATCATGATTAACCAAATTACACGGAGGAGATTGCCATGATCCAGGTAAAAACATTACTGATTACTTTTTTGGTGATAACATTCGGCGTGGCCGGTAGTTTCGGGCTGGTCCAGGGAAGTAGTTTCAGGCAGGTCCAGGGACAGGGAAACGAGAAATTTCTCGTTAATAAAGATGCGTTGCGCACCTATCCCGACCTGATAGTGAAAGACATTGTCCTGCTGGATGATTGTAGGATTAAGGTTACGCTGAAAAATATCGGCAGTGCCGGCGTGCCCGACTCGGGGTATGATATGAGTAACGGAGCGGCGGTGCAGATGTATAACAACAACCAGCCCTGGGGCGGTATTCGTTTAGGTGGAATCGATACGGCGGGTGCATTGAAAACACCAGGTGGCGAAGTAAGCTATATTTGGTTTAATAGAAAGGTGGGAACGGAAATACATACCATTAAAGTTGTCGTGGATAACAACAATGCAGTGGTCGAGTCCAACGAACTGAACAACGATCTGACCGTTCGTCTGTTCTGCAGGGGAAACTAATCGGATCTGATTTTGAGCGTTATAGGGCTGGTCACAATTCTGGGCAGGGCGTATTCAAAATGTAAAAAGTGTCAGGTTCGGCTTTTAAGTATCAGGGAGGTTTTATGAAAAGATTTTGTATTATTTTTGTGTTTTCCGGGGCGATAGCATTATTTTACGCCGCAAGTGCATGGCCTGCAGGTTTTGTAGTTTCAGCGCCGGAAAAGAATGTCAAAATGGAGATCGGTTATAATTACAGAATACGATGGCAGGCCCAGCACATTTCAGGATATCTGAAAATAATTCTGTACCGTAATATGAATCGTATAGGCGTAATAAAGGAAATGGTCAACATAGCCGACGGACAATACTTGTGGAAGGCCGGAGAGTATGGCGACACCCTGTTCGAAAACCCCGCAGGCAGGTATCGGATCAAACTGGAAGCCATGGCAGGAGCTCATGTGGCGGAAGGATACAGTGAATTTTTCTTTCTTGTGCCGAGAATCACGATATCGTCTCCTGAGGAAGGGGATATCTGGCAGACCGGCAAAAAGAAAACAATAGCAGGCAGTGTGAAAGGCTACAATGGAACCTTCATTCTGGAATTGTGGGAGAACAATCATTTCAAGGGACGAATTGCTCAGGGGGTTCATGTAAATATGAATAATGGTCTTTTTATATTCGAATGGCGGGTGCCGGACCTGTTGTTCGGTGAAGGCCCGGGCCTTCTGCCGGGTGTCTACCATGTAAAAGCGGTTGCGGCCCAGCAACCGTCCCAGTTTGATATGAGTGGCCCTTTCACTATAATTTTGGGAGTGCCTAATATAATACAACACAACACGCCGCTCCTGCCGGGAAATGAAGAGTATGAGGAACATCTCAAATACCGGTAGATTCAATAACTGGTTGGATCAGCCTGAGAAATCCCGTTTCGTGGTCTAATAAGGGGAGGCCCAAAGTTGTGGGTTTATTCATTCTGTTTTTTGTACTATTATAGATTCAACTTTTGGACTTAAACGATACGGGAGAATGGGTTATGGATACAAAAATACTGGTTGCGTTTGATGATTCGGAAAACGCCATGCGGGCCGTTGATTTTATAGCGAAAAATTTCAATAATTCCGGACGGGTCACTTTGTTGAGCATCATACCGGATACAGCAACGATTTGTGAGATGAACAGTCCTGAATTGACCCCCTATTTTAAATCCGAGCAAAGTAATTTCTGTCTGATCGAAGACAAGAAAAAAGAACTGATTCACAATGCACAGCAGAATGCCGAAAAACTTCTGATGGCTGCGGGATTTTCAAAAGAAAATATTGTATTGAAAACCCAGACGAAAAAAGAAGGGATAGCCCAGGATATCATCAGAGAATCTGAAGACGGTTATAAGATAATTGCAATGGGACGCCGTGGGCTGTCCAGTGTAAAGGAATTCTTCCTGGGAAGTATCTCTCAAAAGGTATTCAGTCTTTCCAAAGATATCTCTGTTGTTATAGTGAATTAGCCTAAGTTTGTCATAAGCCACCGGGATGGCCATACAAAATTTTTTTCGGGAGAGGATGACCAATGGACATTCAGACCACTGCAATGCAGTGTAAAACAGCGTCAGTTTTTATGGCCGCCCTTTCATGCGGGATTAAAAACACAGCCCTGGAAAAAATTGCCTGTAAAATCAGCGACCACACCAGCATGATTCTTGAAGCCAATCGCAAGGACCTTGATCAGGCCGAAAAGATCGGTCTTGATGCACCGATGCTCAAACGGCTGAATTTTGATCAAGAAAAAATAGCCGATGCAGTGGAAGGTATTCGGAGTCTTATAAAACTTGAGGATCCCGTGGGCAGGACATTGAGTGCCAGAGAACTGGACACCGGGCTGGAATTGTACCAGGTCAGCCGTCCCATCGGGGTCATCGGAGTCATTTTTGAATCCCGTCCCGATGCGCTGGTTCAGATTGCCGCTTTGTGCCTGAAAAGCGGAAACGCAGTCCTGCTTAAAGGGGGAAGCGAAGCACTCAACACCAATAAGGTCCTTGCACAAATCATTTCCAGGGCCGGTATCGAGGCCGGACTTGCCGATCCGAAGATGGCGATAGATCTGTCTGTTGACAGCAAGTGCCAGTATGTGGCCGTGTGTAATGCGATTGAAACCATACTGGTCCATGAAGCCCTGGCCAAAAAAATCCTGCCGGCGCTGAAAAAGGAACTGGAACTGCAGGGGGTCAAAATTTATGGGTGTGATAAAACCCTCGGAATCATTGAAGTTAAAGCAGCCACTGAAGAAGACTGGACAACGGAATACCTGGACTGGATCGTTTCCATTCGGGTGGTACCGTCTATCCAGTCGGCTCTTGACCATATCAACCATTACGGGTCCGGCCACACCGATGTGATTGTCACGGCAGACCGTCAGCGTGCCCTGTATTTCATGAATCATGCAGATACCGCTGACGCATTCTGGAACTGCAGCAGCCGTTTCTGTGACGGGTTCCGTTTCGGTCTGGGGGCAGAGGTGGGGATCAGTACCAATAAAATCCATGCCAGGGGACCGGTGGGACTTGAAGGCCTGATGAGCTATCAATGGCGGCTGATCGGCAACGGGCATAAAGTTGGAGATTATACCGGCAAAAACGCCAAACCGTTCTCCCATACACCGATATCAAAAAAATTCAATTAGGGATGTATCGTGCCAAAAGAACGCTTGTATAATACCCGTCGGGTTGTCGTAAAACTGGGCAGCAATTTAATTACGGCAAAAAACAGCTTGAACATGGAAATAATTGAATCAATATCCAGACAGATCAGTCTTCTCATGGAAAAAGGAATAGAAGTGATTCTGGTGTCTTCCGGAGCTATGGCCGCCGGTCACCTTTAAATCCTTATCAGATGAAATTGTAGGAACAGGCCTGGTCAATTTCAGTTCATCGGATATCCATCTGGTCAAAGGACTTAAATCCCCCCAGATTGAAGCCTGTCTGGGCGGGAACCATTATGATGAAGTTATTCACCGCAACAGCATGGTCCTCAAGGATCAATGCTGATTGGCCGTCTGTGACCGGAATGTCCTTATCCTTCATTTTTAAAAAATGAAACCCCCGGGTTTGCCTGCTGTTCCACAGAGATCCCGATGGATAGAACGTGCACTTTATTCAATGGATAATTCTGACGTTTTGGTTGTCTATTTTCGCATACACCATGTCACCTGCTTTCAGATTTAAATCATAAATTAAATTTTTTGTCGAATTTACCGTCAGGACCGTATCGCCGATTTGCACACCGATATCCCACACGTCTCCCTCACATCTCAGATGCTTTACCCTTGCTTCAAAAAGATTATGTCCGTTCAATTTTTTTTGAGGCTCTTTGAAAAGCTGCACTTCTTCCGGCCGGATCACCACTTTTACCCTGGAACCCTCCCTTGCCTCTTCACTTGAAGAGATAAAAAAACCTTGAGTTTTAAGCATTGTAGTATTGTCGACCTTTGAAGAAACATCAGCATCCCAGATAGAGGCCCCCACAAAATCAGCAACAAATTTATTCACAGGACGTTCAAAAATATCCTGTATAATTCCGCTCTGTACCACTTCTCCACCGTTCAGGATAGCGACTTTATCTGCAAGAACCCACAGGTCTTTCATGTCATGGGTGACATGAATCACTGTCGTGGCTGTTTTGTCGATTACATCGCAAAACAGCTTTCTGATTTCTTTTCTGGTACTTGGATCAAGTGCGGAAAGCGGTTCATCCATTAGCAGGAGTCTCGGGTTGACCACCAGGGATCTGGCCAGGGCTGTCCGCTGCTGCTCACCTCCGGAAAGTGTGCCGGGCTTTCTGTCCAGCAGATGGTCGATATGCAGGCTTTCAGCGATTTCATGGACTTTTTCTTTTACCACCTTTTTATCAATTTTTCTAAGTCCGTAGGCTATGTTTTTATAGACACTTAAATGCGGGAGCAGGGCATAGTCCTGGTAAACTATACTGATACCACGTTTTTCAGGAAGATCGTTCAATATACTTTTGCCTTCGAGAAGAATATCTCCCTTCTCAGGTTCCCAGAACCCGATGATACATTCAAGAAGAATACTTTTCCCGGCCCCTGTGGGACCGATAATCACTGCATACTCCCCCTCATCCACTTCTAAATTAAGGGATTTCAGCTCAAACGCCCCGAGTTTGATACATAGATCTTTTACTGTCAGATAACTCATATACTGGCCTCTGATTTTTCAAACACTAAAATAGCGATAAATGAAACGATCACGAGGATAATGCCCGATGTAATAGCCATGGGCATATTGCCGTAGGATACATTTAAATAAAGCGTAATGGGCAAAATTTCTGTTTGCATGTAGGAACCTCCGGCAAGTATCAGTACCGTGCCAAAAGTTCCGATGCTTCTTGCAAAAGCGATGATGGTCGCAGCTAAAAGACCGCTTCTGGCAAGCGGCAGGGAAACCTTGATAAAAGTTTCGAACATGGAATAGCCAAGACTTCTTGAAACAAATTCAAGACGGGGATCAATATAGTCAAATGTGGATTTAATAATTCGAACCGCATATGGTAATGCCGTAAAAAACTGAGCAATAACAATGCCCTGTTTTGTAAATACAAAATCAAGACCCAGTTTACCCAATACATTCTGTACAGCAGGACTGCCGAACAAAAGCAGTAGACAAAGACCCAGGACAAGTTCAGGGAAGGCAATAGGCAGATCAATTATTGTTTTTACCAGGTTTTTGCCCCAAAAATCTATCCGTGCCAGGGAGTAGCCCGTGGGAACCGCCACCAGGAAAACAAGGGTGGTAGAGATTGAACTCGTCCAGATTGTCAGCTTCAGGGAAAAAAGCATTTCTTCGCTCAAAAGCGATTCCCACACCTCCGCAACAGTCGGTACAAATAGCAAAGAAAGAATTGCTGACAAAAGTATTCCGGTGAGAACAAGGGGTAAAAGAATCAGGTATGTCTTGAACCATCCTATTTTGTGCATCTCTTGAAGCCCCATTCCTCCCAGACATTTATTGCTTCGTCTGAACTGATGTATCTGGTGAATTTTTCAGCCAGTTCGGGATTTTTTGAGCAGTTTGTTACAGAACAGGGGATGGTTTTGATCATATTCTGTTCCTCGGGGATGTAAATAACCTCGACCTTTCCCTTGCCGGCTGCCCATGAGACCACGTCTTCCCAGAGAATAGTTCCATGTACGCGGTTCATGGCCACATAAATCAGTAGCTGATTTACAGTTGGGCCGGAAACTACTACCTGTGGTTTTACCTTTTCATAAAGACCGTTTTCAGTCAGCAGTTTTTTTGATAAACGTCCTATTGCACAGGCCTTGGGATCTCCAAGTGTTAATTTCAGATCCGGCCGGGACAGATCTTCAAGACTGTGGATATTTCCAGGATTTCCTTTGGGTACGACAATCACGGGGATGTGCTGCACAATTGCCTGATCGGTGCCTGGTTTGATCCAGCCGTTTTTCTTGGCATCGTTGTTGTACTTCTCGGCCCCTGGAATAAATACATCGCAGCACTGGCCTGTTCCGAGCATGCCGAAAATTTCACCGGATCCGGCATAGT
This sequence comes from uncultured Desulfobacterales bacterium, assembly GCA_964397015.1. GTDB lineage: Bacteria > Desulfobacterota > Desulfobacteria > Desulfobacterales > Desulfobacteraceae > MADRE2. The sequence continues at coordinate 30,320 of CAYNHL010000019.1, forward strand.
GAACCTTTATTTTTATATCATGCTGCTTCTCGAACTGGGTCCTGAATACTTCCATTGGTTTCATCAGTCCCGCTCCCGAGTAGATTGTAAGATCCGTTGCTGCCCATGCAGGAATGGCAGTCAGAAAAGAAATGAACAATATATAAAAAAAACGCATATCTACCTCCATTATTGTTATTATTTGTCAATTCGTACCAACTGGTATTAAAGTTGTCAATCTTTTCAGTAAAATGAATTGAATTTATTTTTTCAGATTAATTCATACCAAATCCAACTAAAAATAACACCCGCATTCGATCATAGAATTTGTTTTATTGTCCGTTTGAGATGTGTTCTGGGCAATATCTGGCTGGCCCGCAAAAAAAATACCTGCGCCTGGTTTTCAGCCGACAGGTACGGCTGCCCGGGAGGGGCTTTCTGGCTCGGATTCAACAAGCCCCAGGCCGAGACCATTATCCACTATGTTTCTTCAGGCGTGCCCGGTCATATGCAGGGAGAGCTTTACTGCCATTCCCCAGATAACCTCAGGCGGATATTTGAATATGTCGATCCCCGGACAGCGGCGGGTGAATTCTGTGTTTTCAAACCCCTTGACCAGTTTTCAGGTGCCCAGACCCCGTTGCTCGTAACTTTTTTCTCGAGGCTGGAATCCATGTGCGGACTGCATCAGCTTGCCGCATTTGTAACAAATGATCCCGAAGTTGTGGCCTCGCCCTGGAGTGCAGCCTGTGGCAGCCTGGCAGCATGGCCCCTGCACTACCTTGAAAAAGGAGTTCAGCGGGCAGTTGTTGGCGGCTGGGATCCGTCGGCCAGAAAGTTTTTCAAGCCGGATGAACTGACCTTTACCATGCCATGGGAAATGCTGTTGCAGATGCTTGAAAAATACGAGTCCTCGTTTCTTACAACCAGTACGTGGGACAATATGCATCGAAAGATTAACAAGAGCAAAAAAGCGTGGCAGAGAAAATCCAAAGATGCCTGAATGGTTTGGGATCGTCTATATGAATATTACAGATCTGATATATCGAACCAGAATCGTGTCCCTGCCGTTTTGTGATAACTTCGGCCTTTCAGCCCGCGGTTCTCTTTTATAAGGGGTTCAGCCTGCTTTTGCTCAGGAATCAGCGGCTCCACCGTTCTGTGTGGCGGCTTGTGGCGGGCAGGCCGCTTTGCCGTCAGTCTGCTTTTGCCCGTTGATTCGTCATAGCGCCGCCTGCTTACAGGATCTGACAATACAGAGTATGCTTCCTGGATGTCCAGAAAGGGGTTGTGATTACTGCCGTAAAGATCCGGGTGGTATGATTTTGCCAGGCGGCGGTAGGCATTTTTTATATCACTTTCAGTGGCGGTTGAAGAAATTCCCAGGATGAGATAATAGTTTTTTCCAGCCATGGTATACCTCCTGATAGTCTCCCGTTAAAGCTTAACCACACCGTAAGTTGAGTTTTTTAATCCAAATTTTCCATCATTCTGCCTTTTTCAATGATGTCCTTGAATTCTTCAAGGCTGACGGCATAAGAGTTAATCACCTGTGACAGCTTCTGGTAGACCTGGTCTTCTTTTCCAACAAGCCGGCCGGCTTTTTCAAGAAGTTTTTCACCGGTTTTAAGATACCGCTGCATGTCTTTTAACAAATTTTTTCGGTTGATATGGCGCTTTTTTTCAGCCTCGATCACAGGAAGAAGGCGTTTGATTGAATATTCAACCAGAAGATCCCTGGGGATATCGTTGGTCCCGGCTACCGCCTCGATGGATAAAAGCGAGCTGCGGCTCAGCACAAAAGTCTTCTGGCGGCGCTTTTTCGGCCGGTTTCCGGTTTTTTGGGCCTCTTTTGCAATTTTCTCCAGCACTGCCTGGTTTTTGACAAGGTAATCAAAAATGGATTTTTTTTTCAAACCAAGCTGAATGGCTACCGCATCAAGAAGTTCGATGGATGACACCGGCAGGTTGAAAGTAGCCCTGACGGACTGCATTCCTTTCAGAGAATCGGTTGTCAGCGGATCCTTCATATACATCCTCCTTTGCGTGGAATATAATTCAATTATATTACTTTGTCAATTATCATTTAAATAGTAATGTTTATTGACTCATGTGCATCATTTTCATTACTTATTAAGAAATTTTAAAAAAATAATGAAATAGCTATTGACATGATTTCCATAATGCCTAAATTATGCTCAACAAGGAAAGATAATGGAGGCAGGCAGATGTCAGATGCAAGACATAGATTCAAAAGAACGTCAATACAGATCACCAAAATCCTGCTTCCGTTTCATAGACCCAATATTTGTAAAGGAGGTAAACCATGTTTACGAGATTAAGTGACATTGACAGGCTGTTCGGGACCATGAACCTGCTCAGAAGAAGGCTGGACAATCTGTATGACGGATATGACAGGCCATACGGGTCCGGTTATCAGTGGGTTGTCGGTGAAACCATCCCAAGGACCAATCTGTACGAGAACGAGGATCATTTTGAAATTCGTGCCGAAGTACCGGGTGTGATCAAGGATGATATCAATGTACAGATACAGGGAAACTATCTTGAAATTTCCGGTAACCGGAAATCGTCTGCCCCGGAAGGGTATAAAGTCCACAAGACAGAAAGGGGAAGTACCTCTTTTTCCAGGAGTTTCACTCTGCCGGCTGATGTAGATGCCCAGAATGTGGACGCTACACTCAAGGACGGGATTTTGTATCTGCGTCTTCCCAAGTCCGAGGCGGCAAAACCCAAGAAAATCACCGTAAGCTGATGCAACCCAATAAATTTTTGATCGGAGGTTTATCATGGAAAAAAATACTGAAATTGCCAAAAGAGAGGAACAGGGCCTGGAAAAAGCATCAAGCCCACTGTACGAAGTCGTTCCGGCAGTCGATATATTTGAAGATGATAACGAAATTCTGCTTTATGCCGATATGCCAGGCGTACTGAAGGAAAATATACAGGTCGACATCGACAACGGCAATCTCTCGCTGGCCGGTACACGCAAGCTGGAAACCAGTGAGAATGTCAACTGGGAAGAATTTGTGGATGTCAAGTATGTCCGCAGTTTTTCAGTACCGCAGACCATAGATGTGGACAAGGTCGCAGCTGAGCTCAAGGAAGGAGTGCTGTGTCTTCACCTGCCCAAATCCGAAGCTGCAAAGCCGCGGAGGATAGATATCAAGATGGCATAACAGTCTTTGATGCCCAATTCATAACACTGCCCAGTCCCCGGGTCCGGTATATCCGGCCCGGGGATATTTTTTTCCGGTTCTTTTTACCCGGGGGCCTTGAGAAATCTCATGGTGCCGCTTTTTTTACCGGATATGGTTTTATTGATGTGAGTGTTCTTTCCATGGGTGAACCCGCTTTCAAAGGCTGCGGCGGATACCATACGTTCACGGCCGCTGGTTTTAATCAGTCTTGGAAAAAGACGTTTCAGTTCGGCCCGGTTTTCATTTTCAATCATTTTTACAAGACCATCCCGGGATACTACTGCAAAAGTTTTTGTTTTTCCGCCTGCTATGCTTCCATGGTGAGGCTTCATTTCGTTCATGGTTTCATGATTGTCGCTGATGCCTTTGATAAAGCCCATTTCAAAGTCGACCCTGTCTGTTCTTCGAGTCGAGTGGGTCCGCCGGTGCTGCTGCCACAGCCGGCCGGCCGCATCGAGCAGGAAATGATAGACATGTTCTGCAACTGCCAGGTTTTCCGGCCGGCCGATAAGGGTGACAGCCTTGTATTCGTCATCATCGAGTGGGTCATAGGTTTGTGTGATGACTGTTTCTACAAAATACCAGGTTTTCAGCAGGGATAAAATACCCAGCTGGAGGCGCTTGACCTGTTTTTTTTTATGACAGATAACCTTGCAGGAAATACCTGGGACAGACCTGCCTTCCAATTGTTCAAGGTTGTATTTATGCAGCAGGTACCTGGCTTTTCTTGAAGCTGCCCTGGCTTCTTTTTCATTGGGGGACCTGCCCAAAGCCATAAGTTTTTCAACTTTTGCAAGCATTTGCTGTGCCGCAGCAGGCATCTCGCCTGTGATGGCTGCAAGGTCCTGCTCTATATCGCCGGAAGCTTTCATGAACACCGGATGGACACCGATGATGCAACAAGCTTGTTCAAAAATGGGGCCGTGGCCGTCACTGGTCTTGAGTACCCTGGATACGTATTGATGGGCCATTTCATGTTTCAGTACTTCCACCACCAGGTGCCATGGCCGGGATGAGATCAATTGTCTGGAAATGGAAATGATGTTGTCTTTGTCCTGGAAGCTTCCGGCATTATGCCGGCTGCCGGATATAATGATAATAGGGGATGGAAGGTCATATATGCCGCGTTCAGCACAAATCTGCCGGTGTTCTTCAAGAAGCCTCTCAGCCCATTTGAATTCAAGGGACGTCATGTCGTTTTCAGATCCTTTTGCCTCAGGGGTTTAATAGTTCACTGGTGTTATGTATCTGAAAAGCGCAAAAAGCAAGACGATATTACAAAATATTTTCAAAGGTGAGACTCGAGGAAGAAACATGTTCTTCAAGGGCCTGCATGCCGATCAGGGGCGAAGGTGAAAACGGGATTTTTTGAACCGGCAGCCTGGGAAAGGAAAAAGCAAGGTCAACAGTGCCGGGAGCAGGCAGCATTCTTTCATTTTGGATCAGGCCCTTGACCGGGATGGACAAATGTTCCATCTGTTCCATGATACGCCTGGTTTCCGCAATGGACAGGGCATCGGTGTTGCTGACAATATAAAAAAATGAGGCGGCCGGATCCTCAAACAGGGATCTGAGTTTTAGAAAATCAGCTTTCATGGCCTTGAGCCTCTTCAGGACCTTGTCCTGTTCAAATTCTTTGCCGGCAAACCGGATCCTGGAGATGATCTCTTTTTTTTTATTGATGTCGTTTCTGATTTTTTCGAGCTGGTCGATCCAGGTCAGCGACAGGGAGGGCAGGGCGAAGAACCTCAGGGACAAGGCCGTGGGCGGCATGTCGATGAGAAGGTAGTCATGGGTCGACTGGCAGCGGGCGGCAAGATCCTTGAATGCACTTACAAGGGCATATTCCTCCATGCCGGGTGAAAACTTGAGGATATCAAAATAGTGATCCAGGTTGAACGCAGTCAGGTATGTGTAATTTCTTTTGACCTCCCGGGCTGTTCTGGCAAGATACCGCTTGATTTCAAGGTCCCGGTCAACCTGCCGTACTTCCAGGCAGGGCCCCATGGCACAGGCTTTGTCTGAAAACCGGGTGTTGAAAATATCTGCCTGGTTGTGTGCATCGTCGAATGATGCCAGCATGACTTTTTTGCCCTGGTTTTTCAGTATCACGGACATCAGGGCGGATGACGTGGATTTCCCTGTTCCACCCTTTCCAAGAAAAAACAATGATGTAAGATCCGCCATTGCGCTATGAGATATCAAACACGGAAAACAGCCTGGACAGAGGCTCGTTTGTCGTGTTGATCCTTTCTTGCATCAGGATTAAATCCTTTTCCATCAACGGCAGCAGGTCCATGCTTATCTGCACCGGAGGAGACGGCATTCCTATGAAAGATCCCTGGACCAGCAGGGCAAAAATATACTCAAGTTCTTCAAGCTCGGCTTCAATGGTACAGGTGGCTTTGTCTCTTGCTACGGTGTCAGCGGACTGCCACAGAGCTGTCAGTCGTTTGCGTATGGTCCCGAGGGCATTGTGGAAAATGACATGGAAAGGCATTGTCACTGCACCCTGAATATTTTCCGGTCAAAGGCAATGCGCCTGGCGGAAGGATAATAATAATACAGGGCGTAAAGGGCCATCAGTACAATGCCGGCGGCATAAAATCTTGGAAAATCGAATGCAACGGCGGCAAATGCCATGTAGGGGGTCAAGAGAGAGATCCGCAGCAGCCGGCGCTGAAACGACAGGAACAGGGGAGGCGGCACATTTTGATAAGACCTGACGGAATGGGCGAACAACGTCCGCAGGAACAGCGGTCCGGCCAGTGCGGTAATGGCCGCCAGGGTAAAAAGGACTGCATGGAAAAGAGAAGGAATGGCAAACCGGCCTGAAGGAAAGATATCCATTGCCCTGGCCGGTGCAAGTATCCCGAAAAGGACCACGGCCGGCAGCATAAGGAGTATGTAATGTGTTTTAAGCTGTTTTTGCATTGATAAAAAATTTACGTGCAGGGAAAGTTGAACGCTTCCCTGCACGTGCCTGTTGATTATCTGTTTTCAGAGAGCATGCCGCCTGTAGGGGCGATCGCGATGAAACGCAGAATCCCCTCGACCGTGATCCAGATGGCCAGCAGCAGAATAATGGCATTTACCACCTGGAGAAGTACATTGTGAGCCGTGCCGAAATTGCTCTGGTTGAGTATGAGCGCCCATATGGTCATTATCATCATGAAAAGGGCCGGCAGGCCGGATATCAACCATTTGACACCGCCTTTTTCTTTAAGATAAACCGTGATAATGATCAGGGCAAGGCCGGCAAGGGTCTGGTTTACGGCACCAAACAGCGGCCACAGCTTCAATGCGCCGTTTCCGCTCGGGCCGGTGGCAAATGCCAGCAGCAGTGCGGTGCCCACGGCCAGGAAAGTGGTGATGTACTTGTCGGTCAATGCCGGTAGCCTGACACTTTCAAAAAGCTCGGACAGAATATACCTCTGGATACGGGTGGCGGTATCAAGGGTGGTGCCGGCAAAGGAGGCTACAAATACACCCATGATCACCACGGCAATGTGGGCGGGCATCCCGAAAGCGGCAATCATGTTGGCTGACCCGTCCACAAATGCCGCCACCTTGGAACCTAAGCCCGCAGCTGCCGCCCAGGAAGAGTAATGGGTGGTCCAGGCAGCGACTCCCATCAGTGTCTCTCCTGATTTGGTAACATATCCCATGCCTATGCCGGCAGATACCGCAATGATTACCAGGGTGGCAAGGGCGCCCTCCATGAGCATGGAGCCGTATCCCACAAACAGGGAATCGGTTTCATATCGGACCTGCTTGGCCGAGGTGCCTGAAGATACCAGGGAATGGAAGCCTGAAATGGCACCGCAGGCAATTGTTATAAACAAAAACGGCCACATTGGAGGTGCTTCGGCCGGTGAGGCCTGGACCGCAGGAGCTACAATGGCCAGTTGTCCCAGGAATGCTGAAGCGAAAACCCCGATGACAATCAGAACCATGACAATCATAAGCTGGTGTGAATTGATGAAATCCCGGGGCTGCAGCAATGTCGTTACCGGCAGGGTAGACGCGATAAATGCGTATGCCAGCAGGAGTATGGTCCATACGCCGGTAGCCGGAATTCCTGCAATGGTCGGCATGGTGATTGGAAGATAAGCCCCTATAATCACAGTGATATACATCAGTACAACAGCAATGATTGACCATGTCAGGATATTTTTTCCCTGTTTGTAAATGGCATGCCCTAAATAAAGGGCAATGGCGACTTCGAACCATACAGGAAGCACCGATGTAGGATACATTGCAAATACCACCGCTATGACAAGCCCGAAAATTGCGATCACGATCCAGAGCTCTAAAAAGACAATCAGGAAAAATAAAAACCTTGTCCTGCTGTTGACATATTTTGATGTATAGTCGGCTATGGATTTACCCTGGTTCCGCATGGAGATGATAAGGGCACCGAAGTCATGTACCGCACCCATGAAGATGCTGCCGAAAAAAACCCAGATCAGGGCCGGCACCCATCCCCAGATTATAGCGATTGCCGGGCCGACGATCGGGCCGGTACCGGCAATGGATGTAAAATGGTGTCCGAATATGACTTCCTTTTTCGTGGGCACGTAGTCCACACCGTCTTCCTTTTCAACAGACGGCACAGTTGCATCCTGGGCGAGCGTGAATATTTTCTGCCCGATAAATCTGCCATACAGGTTATACATGACGATATAACCTATAAACGCGATAACCATGATTAACAACGCATCCATTTTATTTCCTCCTTATGGCTGTAAGAACAAATAGTTGAATATCACTGCAAAAGCATTAGTCTCTTTACCTGCTTTTTTGTTTTGACGCCAGGGTGCCGCTATTCCTTTCTTGTCAAAGGAATAGCAAAATAGATGCCATGTGCTGTTTATGCTGCAAATACAACATGTTTTCTGACATAGCGCCAAAAAAATAAAAAGTAAAGGGGAAATTATGGATGCAGAATAGCAAGGGCAGGGTGCAAAAATGCAATTAATGTTTTATAAAATCTGCCTTATATCTCCGGATAGGTCAAAAGGTTCAAGTCAGGAAAAATTTATCGCCCGCCTTCGTCAATGGCATATGACTTAATTTTGGATTTTCTGAGTTTCAATTCAACAGCTGTGCGGTATTTGATATTGTTTTCGGCAAGGTGCATCATTTCAGTATCGATGTTGACGGAATCAAGGTGGTAGATATCGACATCTTCGCTGTTTTCTCCGGCCATGCCGAACGGGGTTTCGCCTTCTGCCGGCAGATGCTTTTGATGTGTCTTGTCAAGATAATCCGGCTCTTTTTCCCCCATTGCCCGTTTAAGGGTCTTGTTGAAATCGAGATCCGCCGGTTTATAACCAATTGTGTCCATGTTGGAGATATTGCCGCTGATCAGGTTGTGCCGACGCGCGGAAACGTCAAGTGCGGCTTCAATCAGTTTTGATGTATAGCCGAAAATTCTTGAGTCACCCATTTTGTCCTCTCTGCTGGAGAAGTTTTTTCCATGCTGCTGTTACCGGGTATCACCGGTTTCATTTTCATGTCTTAAAACAAGCAATTTTTGTGCCTTCTTACTCCTCTATTTTGCCGGGCCGCTCATTGCTTCAAGATGCCGGGCTAAGGCGGCAGGGATAGGGCCCGGACAACCTCGCCTGAAAATCATTCGGATGCCGGGCTGTTTAGGGCCGCTTTTGTCATTCTTTTGACATGGTTAGTGTCAATTTGATCAAACAGCAATGGTGGTGATGGAAAAATAAAAACCTAAAAGACTTATATTTTTTATTGACTTGCCCCTTGATTCTTATTATGTAGTTTCATTATAAATCAGATTCAGTCACTAGATTTGATTTTTCACTTCATGCGGAACGTTGCCGCCATCTCATCCGGTTGTATGCTTGTTGTATGCTTGATTCAGAAGAATACAGGAAACAGCTAAGGCTGTTGGCATAAATAGCAGCACATCAGTTGAAAACAGGACTCTTTTTACCCATTAAATCCTTTTTAAAAAGGAGGTGGTGCTATCCTTGTTGTTTTTGGGAATTGTCTATTATTTCAAATAATTAAACCATAACAAAGGAGACGTTTCAATGAGCAGGAAAGATGTTGTCGAAACCACTGAAGCCCAGATCGCCGTCCATTGGAAGGAGGAGGAGTATTATTATCCCTCTCCCAAATTCATTGGACAGGCCAATCTGACAGACCCGGCAATTTTTGACCGGTTCAGCCTGGATAATTTTCCGGATTATTTCACGGAGTATGCTGAAATGCTCACCTGGTACAAATACTGGGACCAGGTACTCGATACCAGTGACGCTCCCTGCTACAAGTGGTTTAAAGGCGGCTTGATCAATGCGAGTTACAATTGCATCGACCGTCATCTCAAGGAAAACAAGAATAAAACCGCCATTCATTTTGTCCCTGAACTCGAAGAAGAACGCATCGATCATATAACATACCAGGAGCTGTATGTAAGGGTGAACGAGTTCGCCTCCCTGCTGAAAAATCTTGCCGGCCTCAAGCGCGGGGACCGGGTAACAATCCATATGCCCATGTCTGCGGAACTGCCGATTACCATGCTTGCCTGTGCAAGGATAGGTGTCATCCATTCCGTCGTTTTCGGTGGTTTTTCCGCATCAGCCTGTGCAGACCGCATAGTGGATTCCAACTCCAGGGTGCTTATAACCATGGATGCCTATTACCGGTCCGGCAAACTGCTCAATCACAAGCAGCATGCAGACGAAGCGGTGACAATTTCCGCCAGCCAGGGCCAGGAGGTTGACAAGGTCCTGGTATGGCAGAGATATCCGGGTAAATATTCTTCCGATGCACCAATGCAGGAAGGCCGGGATGTCTTTATCAACGATGCATTGAAAGATTTTTACGGTGATCGCGTTGAACCGGAAAAAATGCTGTCTGAAGATCCTTTGTTCCTCATGTACACCAGCGGCACCACGGGAAAGCCCAAGGGCTGCCAGCACAGCACAGGAGGTTACCTGGCCTATGTTACCGCCATGTCCAGGTATATCCAGGACATTCATCCCGAAGACGTTTACTGGTGCATGGCGGACATCGGATGGATTACAGGGCATTCTTTCATCGTTTACGGGCCGCTTGCACTGTGTGCTTCTACGGTAATCTACGAAGGAGTTC
>CAYNHL010000020.1:0-24000 GCA_964397015.1 uncultured Desulfobacterales bacterium
AGGATCAAACTCTCCAGTTATAATCCTAAATTTACTAAAACTCTTTTTGGTCTCTATTAAAGACCCGCTTTTCTTCTTCACTGACCAATTTTCAAAGATCAAATCACATCGGTTGTGCTGCCACTGTTTCCGATCAACAAAAAACCTTCGTTATATACACCTTGAAAGAATTATTGTCAATCAAATTTTAAGAACCGGAACAAATAATTTTATGGTATTTTTTCTTGCCGGCCCGCAGCATGATCTCACCTTCGGTGATATCGGATACCGTCACCTTCCGGTCAATATCAGAGACCCTGTTTCCGTTCACATACCCGCCGCCTTGTTTTATCAACCGCTTTGCATCGCTTTTGGACGAGCATAAAGCTGTCTGGACCAGCAGATCAGATAAAAAGACTCCCGGTTCAAAATCAAGGAGTGTCATGGAGGTCGATGGAATGGTCTCATCGGGACCTGAGCCTGAATGGCTGTCCCGTGCAACAGTGCTGGACGGCAGTATTGTGCCTGGAATCTGCACCGGACCGAATACAGACGTAGCGGCATTGAACGCCTTCACGGCTTCAGTTTCTCCATGAGCTATGCGTGTGGCTTCATATGCCAGGACCGCCTTGGCCTTGTTCAGTTCGGAGCCTGCAAGCTGATTCACCTGTCTAATTTCCGGCATGGGCAAAAAAGTGAAAAGAGCCAGAAAACGCTCCACATCCGCATCGTCAGTATTCACCCAGAACTGGTAGTAATCATAGGGAGAACATCTTTGCGGATCGAGCCATACTGCTCCCTTATGGGTCTTTCCCATCTTGATGCCGCTGCTGGTTGTTATCAGCGGAAACGTGATACCAAAAGCCTGCTTTCGAAGCGTTCTGCGTATAAGATCGATTCCGGCAACTATATTGCCCCACTGATCGGAACCGCCCATCTGCAGGAGACAGTCGTGGGATTTGCACATGGTCATGAAATCATAGGCCTGCAAAAGCATGTAATTAAATTCTATAAAGGTGAGCCCCTCATCAGATTCCATCCTGGCTTTGTAGGATTCAGCCTTTATCATGCGGTTGACGCTGAAATGCCGGCCTATATCCCGAAGGAAGGGAATGTATTCCAGACGGGTCAGCCATTGGGCGTTGTCAAGCAGCAGGGCCCGGTCATCATTGAAATCCAGGAAACTCTCCAGCTGTTTTCTGATACCTGCCTTGTTTTCATCGATCTGTTCCTGGGTAATGATTTTGCGCATTTCCGTCTTGCCGGAAGGATCGCCTATCAGACCGGTGCCCCCCCCGACGAGGGCTATGGGGCGATGACCGTTCCTCTGCATGTGAGCCAGGGCCATGATGCACACCAGGCTCCCTACATGCAGGCTGGATGCAGTCGGATCAAATCCCACATAACAGGTGATGCTTCTGGTGGACAAAGCTTCCTCGAGCTCCTGCTCATGTGTCAAGTCTTCTACAAAGCCTCTTTCTTTGAGCACATCCAGTACATTCATGCCTTGAACAACCTTTTATTTTTTAGTGTATTCAACCGCCCGGGTTTCCCGGATGACAACGACCTTGACCTGGCCGGGGAATGTCATCTTGTCTTCTATCTGACGCGCAATATCCCTGGAAATCAGGGAAGCGCCGTCATCATCGATTTTTTCACTTTCCACGAGCACCCTTATTTCCCGGCCGGCCTGAATGGCATAAGTATTCACTACGCCGTCAAATGCATTGGCAATACCTTCAAGGTCTTCAAGGCGCTTGATGTAATTTTCCAGACTTTCTTTCCGGGCGCCGGGCCTGGCACCGGAAAGGGCATCCCCTGCCTGGACAATGTAATCATATACAGTTTCGGGCATCTGGTCTTCATGATGAGCGGCAATTGCATTGACCACCGCCTCTTTTTCACCATATTTTTTGGCCAGCTTGGCGCCGATAATGGCATGGGCGCCGTCAATCTCATGGTCAACCGCCTTGCCGATATCATGAAGCAGCCCCATCCTCTTGGCCAGCTTGACATTGAGACCGAGTTCCGCAGCAATGGTACCGGCAAGAAATCCTACCTCGATGGAATGCTGCAGGACATTCTGCGCATAGCTGGTGCGGAATTTGAGTTTTCCCAATATCTTGATCAATTCAGGATCGATACCGTGAACTCCGAGATCAAAGGCAGCCTGTTCCCCGGCTTCTTTTATGACCTGGTCAACCTCTTCAGTGGCACGCATCACCACATCCTCGATCCTGGCAGGATGAATCCGGCCGTCTGAAATCAGTTTTTCCAGTGACAGCCTTGCCACTTCACGCCGCACCGGGTTGAACCCGGACAGAATAACCGCTTCTGGCGTATCATCGATAATAAGGTCGATCCCTGTCGCCGCCTCAAGCGCCCTGATGTTTCTGCCCTCCCGGCCTATAATCCGACCTTTCATTTCATCGCCGGGCAGATGAACAACTGATACGGTCCGCTCAGCAACGTAATCCCCGGCATACCGCTGGATGCTGGTGGCAATGATTTTTTTGGCTTCCTTGTCTGCCTGTTCCCTGGCCTCGCTGGTAATTTTTTTGATCAGCCTTGCGCCTTCATGCCTGGCATCTTCTGCCATGGCCTTGAGCAATAATTCCTTTGCTTCCTCTGCCGTCAGTCCGGAAATTTTTTCAAGTTCTCTGTTGGTCTGCTCTACCAGGGCATGGTAATGTTCTTCAGATTTGGCTGCTGAGGCCAGCTTTTTTAAAATCTCGGCCTCCCGCTGATTGAGCTCCTGTTCCCGCATGTTCGACTGTTCTTCAATGCGATCGAGCTTTTCACTTCGATTGGCCAGCCGCCTTTCTTCTTTTTTTAGTTCTGACCGGGTTTCAGCAGTTTCAGCATCAAAGATGCTCTTCATTTCCAAAAGCCTGCTTTTAGCCTCTAGCTTGGCTTCCTTCAACAATGTGTCGGCTTTTCGTTTAGCCTCTTCGAGAAAGACCGCCTGGCTTTTCTCTATATCCGCACTTGCCTGGTTCAGCCGCTTTTTGAGAACAAGATAGGTAATGACACCCAATCCAATAATAATCACAGCTGAAGAGAGCAATATCATATATTCCATTCAACACGTCTCCTCACAATTAATCATTTCAGCTAATTTAATTCATCTCGTCTGCAAAACTGTGAAATTGGACAATTGGAAACTTGTGGGGAGAGGATAAGGAAAAACAGATGCCAATATTTTGGTTGTTACCCCCGCAGACTGCCGTGTTGTATCGAGCTTTGAACCAGAGGTTCAAAAGGTGGGCGTCCAGTAATACCTTCAGGCTTTTCCATTCAATGTGGAACCTGCACACCAGTATCAGGGTGGACTCCCGTTATCATATGCGTTAGGACAAAGTCTGTTATACAATCACGCACATCGCAGGGGTTAACACGTTTATTCCATAAGCAATATTATTCAATCCCTTTATCAATTCTTGCTGCCAAGGATGAAATTTTTTCAAGAACCGTCTCTTCCAACCGGGTGTGTCTGGCTTTCAAGTCCTGCAGCTCTTTTGACAGATTCATGGCGGCCATCATCAGGATGACAACCTTGTTGGTGCCTGCAGCGTTTTTTCTGAACAGTTCCTGTGCCTGTTCGATGTGCTGCTCAAGGCATGCCGCAACAGCTTCAGGGTTTTCAATATGCTTCTCGGTTCTAAACCTGAATTCCTCTCCAAAAAAGTTGATTTTAACAATTTCATCCAATGAAACCCCTTTGCCTGAAAAGCCAGTCTGAAAACCAATCAACCAGTGGACTGACTGCTTTTGGCTTGATTTTCTGAAAAATGCCTCAGTTTTGCCAAAAGTCCATCAATTTTTGACTGAATAGCTGCATGCTGTTCATAGTATTGATCTTCCACTCTGTCTTTATTACCGAGCTCAACTTCAAGTTCCGATATTTTCTGTTTCAATTCCCTATTTTCTGATTGAAGGTTCCGGCACAATTCGATCAGGCTGTCCACTTTTCCACTGATCTCGTCAAACTTTTCATTCAAAAGGCTATTATCCAATTTCATAATCTCACAACATTCATTCACGGTCAGTATAGTTTATTTTTTTTGAAAAAGTCAAGATATTCATTTTCCCCTTACCCTGCTCCCCTGCTATCCATCAATACCTGCGCGGCTTTCAGATCTTCAATTGTATTGACCCCGAGAACTTCATGCGTGTTTTTAATCTGCATATCACCAATTCTGGCACCAGAGGAATGCATCACTTCAAACACGTCCGTCAGGTAAAATTCCTGCTGGGTGTTATGACATTTGATCCTGTCCAGAGAAAATGCCAGCATCTCTTTTTGAAAACAGTATATACCTGAATTTACGAGTGTTATCTCTTTTTCCTGAAAAGTTGCATCAGGTTCTTCAACCACCCTGCAGATAAATCCGTCATCATCTTTGACAATACGACCGTACCCAAAGGGTGTCTGAAGATCGATCGTGATTATTGTTGCTTCATAATGCCCTGTTTTATGGGTATGGACCAGATCAACCAGGGTATTTTCTGATATCAGGGGTATATCACCGTAAAGAACGAGCAGTGTGTCGATATGTGAAGGAACGACAGACAGGGCCGATTTGACGGCATCACCTGTGCCGATCAATTGTTCCTGCAACGCAAAATGAACGTTAAACTCACCGGAAACATCGTTTTTCACCATCTCGGCCTTATGCCCGACCACTACATAAATCCGGTCATTTACAACAGCCCGGGCAGCATCGAGGACATGGGCCAGCATGCTTTTTCCCTGTATCGGGTGCAGCACTTTGGGAAGATCGGATTTCATCCGGGTCCCCTTACCAGCTGCAAGAACAATGATTCCAGTGTCATAAAAAGTGTGAGTCATAATTGAATTGTGCTTACTGTTTTCAAAAGTCAATAAGGGGGAATGCCTGGTTTAAACATTCCCCCTCATTAATTAATAGTCGGGCAACCTTGTAACAGCAACTGCCTGCAGAACTCCAGGGCCTGCAGTGTATTACTCGGCCTTTTTGATTGATATTCTGTGAATGGCCCTGCGTAAAGCTATTTCAGCTCTCTTAAGGTCCACGTCAGACGTTTTTTCAGCCAGTCTTCTTTCCGCCCTCTTTTTGGCTTCCTCTGCCCGCGCTATGTCGATATCACGACGTCGTTCAGCTGACTCGGCAAGAATGGTGACCTTGTCGGGCAATATCTCGGCAAATCCACCATTGATGAACAGATACCGCTCCTGACTATTCGCATCCTTGTACCGCAGGGTACCTATATTCAAGGATGTCAGAAAGGTTGTATGTCCCTTGAGCACCCCGAATTCACCTTCGGAACCAGGTGCGACAACCATTTGCACCTCTTCGCTGACCACAGCCTTCTGCGGGGTTACAATTTCAAGTAATAAACGTTCAGCCATTTTATGCCTCCGGATGCTAGTTATGCTTTGGCCTTTTCGATGGCCTCTTCAATGGAACCAACCATGTAGAAAGCGTTTTCAGGAAGGTCGTCGTGCTTGCCTTCGATGATTTCTTTAAATGATCTGACCGTATCTTCGACCTTGACAAATTTACCCGGCATGCCTGTAAATGTTTCAGCGACATGGAAGGGTTGCGACAAAAATTTCTGCAGTTTTCTGGCTCGCTGAACTGTTATTTTGTCTTCATCAGACAACTCGTCCATACCAAGAATCGCGATAATATCCTGGAGCTCCTTGTATTTCTGCAGTGTCTGCTGGACTTCCCGTGCCACATAATAATGCTCTTCCCCTATATAGGTTGCATCGAGAATTCTGGAGGTCGAGTCAAGGGGATCCACCGCAGGATAAATTCCAAGTTCCGCAATCTGGCGGGAGAGAACAACGGTTCCGTCAAGATGGGCAAATGTGGTTGCAGGAGCAGGGTCGGTCAAGTCATCAGCCGGCACGTAAACGCACTGAACCGCTGTGATCGAACCTTTGTCGGTAGATGTGATACGTTCCTGCAATTCACCCATGTCAACCGCGAGAGTAGGCTGGTAACCTACAGCGGACGGCATGCGGCCAAGGGTAGCGGAAACTTCTGCACCGGCCTGGGTAAAACGGAAGATATTGTCGATAAAAAGAAGCACATCCTGTCCTTCTTCATCACGGAAGTATTCAGCACAGGTCAATGCCGACAGGGCGACCCTTGCACGTGCTCCCGGAGGTTCCGTCATCTGGCCGTAAACCAGGGCGCATTTGGGCAGTACACCGGAATCCTTCATTTCGTGATAAAGGTCGTTGCCTTCACGGGTTCTTTCCCCGACACCGCCAAAAACCGAAATACCACCGTGCTGCATGGCAATATTGTTGACCATCTCCATCATGATAACGGTTTTACCAACACCAGCACCGCCGAACATCCCCATTTTTCCGCCCCTGGGAAAGGGAACCAGCAGGTCGATAACCTTTACACCGGTTTCAAGAACCCTGACAGTGGTATCCTGTTCCGTAAACTGAGGTGCATGACGATGAATGGGCATCATTTTTTCCTGGGAAATATCCCCGAGACCATCAACAGGACGGCCTACAACATTGAGCACGCGGCCCAGTGAAGCTTCGCCTACCGGCATCATAATCGGAGCGCCGGTGTCTTTGACCTGCATACCCCTTTGCAGACCGTCGGTAACATCCATACCGATACACCGGACCACATTGTTTCCCAGATGCTGGGCCACCTCGATCACGAGATTGTCTTCTTCATCACCAATGGTCGGGTTGGTAACTGTCAAAGCCGTCAGAACCGGCGGAAGTTTTCCGGGTTCAAATTCAACGTCAACAACAGCACCCAGAACCTGTGCTATTTTTCCTATATTCTCAGCCATTTTATTCTCCTATAAAGCTGTTTTTATATTTAAGCATATCTTAGATTATCCATTTAGTGCCTCAGCACCACCTACAATATCCATAAGCTCTGCGGTAATATCCGACTGCCTGGTTTTATTGTATATCGTCTGCAGCTCGCTCACCATATCCTCACAGGCCTTGGTAGCGTTTTCCATGGCCCGCATACGGGAAGCATGTTCGCTGGTCGACGTCTGAAGCAATGCATCATATATCTGAATAAATACATTCCTGGGCAGCATCTTCCCCAAAAGTTCTTCGGAAGAAGGTTCGCACAGATGTTCCACCAGCTGCTGTCCATCTCCGGATGCCGGCTGGTCCTCAGCGATTTCCTCTATCGGCGGGATCGGAAGAATCTTTTTCACGGTCGGGACCTGCCTGGCCATGCTCTGAAATTCCGAATAAACCAGATATACTTCGTCAACAGCCCCTTCAAGGAAACTGTTTATAAATTTTTGTCCTGAAGACGATGCGAGGCTGAATTCGATCCTGCCGCCCATGACCCCGATGAACTCATCTTCAATGCCAAGGGACTTTTTTCTTGCCCAGTCCCGTCCTCTTTTTCCAAAACAGGTCATGAAAATGTCTTTGCCCTCGAGCTCAGACTCAATCAATCGACGTGTTTTTGTTGTCAGGTTCACGTTAAAACCGCCACAAAGGCCTCTGTCTGAAGTACAGAGGATTACCGCCACTTTTTGGACCGGATCACGGGATACGAGCAGCGGGCTTGCTGCCTCGCCTGCTTTCCCGGCGACACTGCCCAGAACTTCAGCAAATTTTCCTGCATAGGGCTTAAATGCCTCCATGCTGCTCTGGGCACCGCGCAATCTTGAAGTAGCGACCATCTTCATGGCAGAGGTAATCTGTCTAGTCTTTTTGACGCTGACTATTTTCGATTTTACTTCTTTTAAAGTTGCCATATGATCTACCTTTCAAGCCTATTGTTTAAATTCAAGTCCGTCACGATTCTCAAACATAAATTTCAGATTAAACCGTTACAGTTTCCTTAAATTCCTCGTCATAGGCATCAAGGCATTGTTTCAGCTTGGCTTCGATATCCGCCGTTATTTCCTGCTTTTCTTTCAAGCCGGTAAAAATCTCGGGAAACCGGTTTTCCACAAAGGGATACAATCCCTCTTCGTATCTTGCAACCTCTTCTTTGGGATATTTATCAAGATACCCTTTGGTTCCGGCGTAAAGAGCGGTGACCATCTTTTCCATTGTCAGAGGCTGAAACTGTGGTTGTTTGAGGAGCTCAACAAGTCTTTCACCACGGGTCAGCTGTTTCTGGGTAGCGGCATCGAGGTCGGAACCAAATGCGGCAAAGGCCTCGAGCTCCCGGTACTGGGCAAGATCAAGCCGCAGTGTCCCTGCAACCTGCTTCATGGCCTTGACCTGGGCTGCGCCTCCAACACGTGATACTGACAAACCGACATCGATTGCCGGCCGTACACCGGCAAAGAACAAGGATTTATCAAGGTAAATCTGCCCATCGGTAATGGAAATTACGTTGGTCGGGATAAATGCGGACACATCGCCTTCCTGGGTTTCAATTATGGGAAGAGCGGTAAGTGATCCGGCTCCCTTTTCGTCATTGAGCTTGGCAGATCTTTCCAGCAGGCGGGAGTGATTGTAGAAAATATCACCCGGAAAAGCCTCACGTCCCGGAGGTCTTCTGAGCAGAAGGGAAACCTGGCGGTATGCGGCGGCCTGTTTTGAAAGGTCATCGTAAATGATCAGCGCATGCTCGCCCTTGTCCCTGAAGTACTCGCCCATGGCACATCCTGCAAAGGGTGCCAGGTACTGCATGGCAGCGGGTTCCGAGGCCGAAGCGATAACGACAGTTGTATATTCCATTGCCCCATGCTCTTCAAGAGCGGCTACAACCTGGGCTACCGTGGATTTTTTCTGTCCGCAGGCCACGTAGATGCATTTCATGTCCGTCTCTTTTTGAGCGATGATGGCATCGATGGCAATGGCGGTTTTCCCGATCTGGCGGTCGCCGATGATCAATTCACGCTGTCCCCGGCCTACCGGAGTCATCCCATCAACCGCCTTGGCTCCTGTATAACAGGGTTCATGAACTGATTTCCTGGCAATAACACCCGGTGCCACAAGTTCCATGTTCATATAGGTGTCGGAATTGATGGGGCCTTTACCGTCCACCGGGTCTCCTGTCGTCGTTACGACACGGCCGAGAAGGGCTTCCCCAACGGGAACGGATGCAATACGGTCTGTTCTTTTTACCGTGTCCCCTTCTTTAATCATTTTGTCATCACCCAGAATGGCGACACCGACATTATCCTCTTCAAGGTTCAGGGCCAGACCCAGAATCGAGCCCGGGAATTCAACCAGCTCCATGGCCTTTACCTTTTCAAGGCCGTAAACACGTGCAATACCGTCACCGGCGGAAAGGACCACGCCGGTTTCACTCAGGTCGACCTGTGCATCAAACCCCTTAATCTGGTCTTTTATAATTTGGCTTATTTCTTCTGCTTTGATTTCCATTAGACACGCTCACCCTTTTTTAATGTTTCTCCCATATTGATCAGTTGCGTCTGAACACTTCCATCAAGTACAAGATCCCCGATTTTTGTGACGACCCCGCCAATTAAACCGGTATCCTGTTCAACGTTCAAAACAATGCTTTTGCCGGTTTTCTTTGACAACGCCTCTTTGATTTTCTCTACCGCTTTTGAAGACAGTTTTGTTGCAGAAACGACACTTGCTTTAACAACACCATTCAACTCATCGACAAATTCATTATACAATGAGGAAATTTCCCTGATATACCCGATGCGCCCCTTTTCAAACAAAAGAACAAGAAAAGATTTTGTAATATCCGAGAAATCGGATTTTCCCAGTACCGATGACAAAACCTGTTTCCGGTCATTTTTGTTGAACAATGGATTTACAAGAGCCGTCTCGAGATTCGGGTGGGTATCGAAAAGCGAAACAACGCTTTCCAATTCAGCGCGATAGTGTTCGGCCTGATCATTTTCCTTACCGATTAGAATCAATGCTTTGGCATAACGCCTTGAAACCGCTAAATTTTTCATTATGCCACCACCTTTTTCAAATAATCGTCAACAAGTTTTTCCTGGTCACTGGATGAGATTGACTCTTTGATCAAGGTTTCGGCTTTTTCAACGGCCATCTGGGAAATCTGTATCTTCAACGTCGCCTTTGCTGTTTTGAATTCCTGTTCGATATTCCGTTTGGCCACTTCTTCAAGCTTGTCCGCCTGGGACTGGGCTTCGGCCAGAATCCTTTCCCTGGCCGCTTCTCCCTGCTTGATATAATCTTCTACAATCTTTTTGGATTCCTCATCCAGATTCTTGAACCTGGCCTGGTATTCGGCAAGCTTTTTCTCAGCCGCTGTTTTCTGTGCTTCCAGATCTGCCAGTTTTTCTTCAATTTCCTTTGTCCGGGATGAGAAAAAATTGGAAACCGGTTTTCTGGCTACAAAAAAAAGAGCTACTACAAGCAGGACAAAATTAATCGTTTTATATGTATCTGTTTTCAGCCAATGATTGCCACCGTCTCCGGCCGCCATGGCCAATGTGGCGAATCCGAGTACCAGAACCATTGTAAAAAAGCCGACCAGGTGAATCCGCCGGGTATTCCATTGAATGTTTTTCATGAAAATGCCCTCCCGAGTATCTTTTCACCAATTGCCCTGGCATATTCATCAACTTCACTTTCAAGGGCCTGTCGGGCTTTTGCAGCTTCATCGGCGACCTGTGTTTTGATATCAGCCAGATTGGCCTTCGCCTTTTTGTTGATTCGGTCGATAATTTCCTTTTCCTCCCTGGAAGCATCCTCGATCCGGGCTTCTTTCTTCTTAAGCCCTTCAGACCTGGCTTTTTTCAATCCGTCTTTATAGTTCTCTTCCTGTTTGACCAGGTCATCAGAGAGTTTCCCGACCTTGTCTGTCAAACCGGAAATTTTCTCCCTTCTTTTAATGAGAACACCACGGATTGGCTTGTACAAAACCAGATTCAGCACCCAGAGCAGAACAAGGAAATTGACCATCTGAATCACCAATGATCCATTAATGTCAATCATAAATTTCCCTCCGCCAGTTAATAATTATAAAGATAATAACTACTTATATATTTCTGCTGTTTTCAGTACAAAACAGCATAACATTAATTAGAAATCGAAACTTGAGTACCATTCAAACAAGGCTTTGTCAACATGGAAACACAAAATAATTGGTGAATCCTGCATGAAGAGAACGCCTGAATTCAAAGACAGATGCCGCAAAGAAGGCCCACCTGGATAAACAGCTGTGATAAAGTCAGCCTGTCCTGAATTTACGCATGCTGATACTCAACAGGATACCGAGCCCGATCATGTTGGTGATAACCGAAGAACCGCCATAGCTGATCAGCGGCAAAGGAACACCAACTACCGGCATAAGACCCATGACCATTCCGATGTTGATAAAAATCTGCCAGAAAATCATGGAAGTAATGCCGAAGGCGAGAATGGCCCCGAACATGTTCCGGCAGGAATAAGCGATGTTCAGCCCCCAGAACAGCAGGAAAAAATACAGCATGAGCAGCAGGCTGCATCCGGCAAACCCCCACTCTTCCGCCAGAACTGAAAGGATGAAGTCCGTGTGCTGTTCAGGCAAAAATGATAACGCGCTCTGAGTGCCTTTCAAAAAACCCTTGCCGTGAAACATGCCGGACCCGATGGCAATTTTTGACTGGATAATATGGTATCCCGCCCCCAGGGGATCACGGTCAGGATTTAAGAAAGTCATTATTCTCGATTTCTGGTAATCTTTCAAAAAGAACCATAACAGGGGAACGGCCGCAAGCCCGATCCCGGACAGGGTAAAGAACACCCGCCGCTCCAGCTTGACAAACAAGGTCATGGAACCGGCAATGAGCAGAATAAGCAAACCGGTACCCAGATCGGGCTGCCTGACGATAAGGAAAACCGGGACAGCGCAAAGCAGTGCAGGTTTTACAAGTTTTGAAAACGGCAGCCCGCTTTCGGAAACCGATGGCGCGTATACAGCAGAAAGGCTTATGATCACGGCCACCTTCATCAGTTCCGACGGCTGCAGGGTCATCATGCCCAGCGACAGCCACCGCCTGGACCCGCCCACCTCCTTTCCAAAAAAAAGTACACCGACCAGCATCCCTACACAGATCACGTAAATGACAAGATTAAGCTTGTCCAGGTCACTGTAATCTATCAGGATGCAGATCATCAAAATTCCCATGCCGATACAAAGCCAGATGATCTGTTTTTTGAAAAACAGGGATGCCATGCCGCCATTCTGGGCTGTCACGGCGCTGTAAAGCACCACCAGCCCTATCAGACTGATCATTATGATCAGCAGAAACAAGCCCCAGTCAAAATGTGCTATCAGCCGTCGATCAAACATCCCCTACTCCGATACTGTTGATATCATGCCCTTTGTTTCAAGGTATTTTTTTACCAGTTGCCTGGCCACCGGCGCAGCGGTCGTGGAACCATGTTCCCCGTGTTCGATGATGACCGATACTGCAATGACCGGGTTTTCAGCAGGAGCATAGCAGACAAACCAGGCATGATCTCTCAATGTATATCTTACCTTTTCCATATCAATCTTTTCACCCTGCTTAATACTGAAAACCTGTGCCGTGCCGGTTTTTCCGGCAATGGTGACGTCCGGGATGCTGATCCGTCTCGCGGTTCCCCGTTCGCCCTGGACAACATCCACGAGTCCCTCCTGCAGAATAGACAGTGTCTTCTGGCTGGCCGGCAGCCCCCCGGTAATTTCGGGCTCGACATATTTGACACGGTTCCCGTCCGGGGTCCTTACCTCCTCGAGTATCCTGGGCCGGTAAAGGATGCCCCCGTTTCCAATTGCTGAAATCAAGACAGCCATTTGAAGAGGTGTAACAAGATTATATCCCTGCCCTATGGCAATGGAAAGTGTTTCCCCGCCCTGCCAGGGTTCGTTATAACGGTTTTTTTTCCATTCCGATGTCGGTATCAGCCCTTTTTGCTCATTGTCCAGCTGAATGCCAGTCAGCCTTCCAAGGCCGCATCCTCTCGCATATTGTGCCAGAACATCGACACCGAGCCTGTCTCCTGTCTGGTAAAAAAACACATCACAGGATTCGGAAATGGCCTTGATCACACGTACATCACCATGGCCGTTTTTATTCCAGCACCTGTATACACGGTTCCCATAAGAAAGCCTCCCGGCACAGTAAAAAGAGGTGCGTGAATCAATCACATTTTCCTCGAGGCCGGCCATGGCAGTGACAATCTTATACGTTGAGGCGGGCGGATATAGTCCCTGGATTGCCTTGTTGGCCAGGGGTTTTCCCGGATCGGCCATCAAGGCCTGCCATTTTTTACTGGAGATACCGCCGATAAAATCGTTCAGGTCAAAACCAGGAGAGCTTGCCATGGTCAGCACGTCTCCGTTGGAAGGATCCATTGCCACCACTGCACCACGATGACCTTCCAAAAGCGTCTCGGCCTCCTGTTGGAGCACGAGATCCAGTGTAAGGTGCAGATCGTTTCCAGACCTGGGATCGACGGTTTTGAGCACCTTGATCACCCTGCCGCTGGCATCGACCTCCACCTGTCGTCCGCCTCTTTTTCCCCGCAGGTAGGATTCAAAGCTCTTCTCAATTCCATAGCGCCCGATGGCATCACCGGACTTCACTCCTGGATAGCGGCCGCTTTTCAGCTCGTTCTCATTTATCTGGCCAAGGTACCCGAGAAGATGGGTGGCCATTTTCTTGTAAATATAGTGGCGCTGGGGTTCGATATCGATATGGATACCGGGAAGATCAAATTTATGCGCCTCCAGCACCGCCAGTTCCTCCCTGGAAATGTCATTTTTCAAGGGAAGCGGTTTATAAAATGCCCCTTTGGGAAATGAAGCGATGATATCTTTCAGTTCTTCTTCAGACATGCCAATCAGGGAGGACAGCCTTGACAGGACTGTTTCAAGGGGTTTTGCATCCTCAAGGACTATTTTGAGGTTGAACGCCGGCCTGTTGTCAACCAGCAGGTTTTTGTTACGGTCAAAAATCATCCCTCTGAAGGGTTTGATGCTTTTGAGCCTGATGCAGTTTGTTTCCGACAGCCGGCTGTATTCCTCTCCCTTGATAATCTGAAGATAAACCAGGCGCATGAACAGCAGCGCAAAAACGAGCATGATACAGAACCCTGCACCCATGAGACGTCTTTTCAACCACTCCTTGTCCGGATTTCTCATGCCTTGGGTCCTCAATCATTTAACCGGGTTTGAATTTGTTTCTTAATTTGAAACACCATGTGCCGGCAGATTGTAAACACTGCGTTCATCACCCACAGTGAGACAGGGATCACCAGCATCCCGGCAAATAACTGCCGGGCCAGCAGAGAATAGTCAAGTTCGACCAGAGCCTGGAACCCTGATTGAACCACCAGGATAAAAACAAAAACAACATGTTCGATCAATATTGAGACAATACTGATGCCGGCGATGAACAGCACGCTTTTGGCAAATACAAGCCCCCTGAACATCTGGACTATACCCCACACCCATATATATGAAAACGTATAATAAAAAAAGGGCGCTCCGGAAAGGCTGTCCATTATGCACCCGATCAGGATGACGGCAAATACAAGGCTGTAATGCGAAAACTGGAGGCTCAGATAAATTATATTGATCAGCTGAAGATCGAAGCAACTGTCAAACCATTTATGCTCAGGCAGAACAACTGTTTGGAGAATAAGAAAAAAAAAGGTGGTAAAAACGTAAAATACCGGCTTCATTGGATTGAATTTCCCGGGTTATTCAACGTCATCGCTGGTATCGATGAAGACAAGGACTTCTTCAAGTTTGTCAAAATTAACGCTGGTCTGGATAATTATCTTTTGAAACAGTTGGGAATGCTTTTTTTCAACGCTCAGGACCGCACCTATCTTCAACCCCTTTGGAAAAACACGGTCCAGTCCGGATGACACTATGACCTGGCCCGCTTCTATATCTTCTTTTTTCAGTGCATATACGAAAAAACAATGATCAGAGCTGTCACCTTTAACAATACCCCTGACCCTTGTGGATTGAATCAGACCATCGACCGCACTGTTACGGTCCGTTATAAGCAGCACCTTGGCATGATGGTCCGACACCTCGATAATCTGTCCGACAACACCTTCTGAAACCATTACCGGGTTGCCTTTTGACAGGCCGTGCTCCTCACCTTTGTCAATCATGATGGTCTTGAAAAAAGGAGAGGGGTCTCTTGCGACAACCTGTGCGGCAATATAGGATTGCCGCACAGATCCTGTGAAGTTGACAAATTTTCTGAGCCGTTCGTTTTCAAGTACCAGCTCCTCGTACCGGTTCTGCATCTGGATTGATCCTGACAGGCGCCGGTGCAGTTCTTCGTTTTCTTCGACCGCAAGGACAGCCATAAAATAGGTCGACCAGACATCCTGGGTAAATTCGATGCCGGTATTGACCCGGGACTGAACCGGAGACACCAGGGAAATGATCAGTTGTTCCACCCTGCTGACCGGGAGTGACTGCCGGCTGCCCATGGTCATGACCGTAAAACTGATGGCCAGCAGAAAAATCCCCAGGATCAGGAGTATCATCTTCCTTGAAAACATGGAATCAGATGATCACCACTTCTTTTAAAATTTCGATACTGTCAAGAGATTTACCACATCCCAATGCCACTGTGGACAGAGGATCATCGGTCACGACAATGGGCAGCCCGCTTTTTTCCTGGAGGAGCTTGTCAAGGTTTTTCAAAAGAGCGCCGCCGCCAGTCAGTACAATGCCGCTGTCGACAATATCGGCTGCCAGTTCGGGTGGAGTCTGTTCAAGGGCTATCCGCACCGTCTCGACAATTGCATCGATCTGTTCGGAAATGGCCACACGGATTTCTTCCGAATCAATGGCCAGGATCTTGGGAATACCGGAAACAAGATCCCTTCCCTTGACTTCTATGGTTTCAATGTTTTCCGGGTCAGGGTAAGCATTGCCAATGGTGGTTTTTATCATCTCTGAGGTGCGTTCACCGATAAGAAGGTTGTATTTTCGCTTGATATGCTGGCTGATGGCAGCATCCATCTTGTCTCCTGCTACCCGCAAAGACCTCGTGTAGACAATTCCGGCCAGGGAGATTACCGCCACTTCAGTAGTCCCGCCCCCTATATCAACCACCATGTTGCATGTAGGCTCTGTGATCGGCAATCCTGCACCAATGGCAGCGGCCATGGGTTCTTCGATCAGAAAAACCTCCCTTGCACCTGCGGACTCTGCAGATTCACGCACCGCCCGTTTTTCAACCTGGGTGATCCCGGAAGGAACCGCAATGACAATCCTTGGCCTGACAAGGGTTTTCCGGTTATTATGAACTTTTCTGATAAAATGTTTGAGCATGGCTTCAGTAACTTCAAAATCCGCAATGACGCCATCCCGCATGGGTCTGATAGCCACGATATTACCAGGCGTTCTGCCGAGCATCCGCTTGGCCTCGGCTCCCACTGCCAGTACCCTGTTTTTAGCACGTTTGTCTGTACGGACTGCAACGACAGACGGTTCACTTAAGACAATTCCCTTTCCCCTTACATAAACCAGGGTGTTTGCGGTTCCCAGGTCAATGGCCAGATCATTGGAAAATGCGCCCAGCAACGAATCAATAATGAGGTTCATAATATCCCTTCAAAAAATTTATCACCAAAAAGTCTGGTTAATAACGTCAATCCGGCATTTGCAATGTTAACCTTAACTGCTAACAAAATTACCCTGGTTTTACAAGTTAAAAGATGATCTCATGATTTATTTCCAGAGACCAGGGAGGCCATTATCAAATCGTGTATAAGGGGCCTGAACTTTTTGATACGGGTATTTTCCCTGGAAGGGTGAACCCGGTTTGTCAGCAGCACCACTATTACCATGCTGTCAGGATCGATCCAGAAAGAGGTTCCGGTATATCCAAGGTGCCCGATGGTGCGCCGTGAAAAAAAACGACCGCAGCTCGAGGCGACCGGCGCGGGTGTATCAAATCCGGCCACCATGGAAAATGTCCCTTCCCGCCGGACACATCGACTCAGGATATCCGGATCCAATACAGTTCCCGTTTTTGAATTCAGGGCTGCCAGCAGCTCCAGGCACAGCGAGTGTACGCCTGCCGCACTCCCGAACAAACCGGCATGGCCTTCGATTCCGCCGCTTATCCAGGCATTGTCATCATGAACCTCTCCTTTCAACACTTTCCTGCGCCATGGACAGTTTTCCGTGGAAGCAAACCGTGAGCAGCTATCTGAAAACGAGCGGCATTCAGGCAGGATATGGTTAAAAAAAAGGTCCGTAATTCCCAGCGGCCTGTAAACGTTATCCCGTACAAATTCATTCAACGGCCTGCCGCAGGCCGACTCAATTATCCAGGCCAGGAGGATATATCCTAGATCACTGTAGACCTGCCGCACTCCCGGCCTGTATTCCAGGGGTTCTGAAAGAACCATATGCCTGAGTTGCTCCTGCCTGTCTAAAGCATTTACACTGATGGCCCTGAAATAATCACGATGGGCCGGCAAACCGGATGTATGGCGCATGAGCATATCGATAGTGATATCGGCCTTGTCAGGCGGCAGCCGTTTGTTTCCCATCAAGCCGCCTGCCCATAACTGTGAAAGTGTCTGGTCAAAGGACAACTTGCCACGTTCCATCAGCTGGACAAGGGCCATGGCAGCGGCCAGGGGCTTTGTCAAAGAAGCAAGGTCAAAAAAAGTGTCTGTACAAACCGGATTTTTTTCATCGATATCCGCCAGGCCGAAGGCTTCATGAAACAATATTTTTTTGTGCATGGAAAACAGTAAAACCGCCCCTGGAAAGACGTTGTTATCAACACCCGCCTGCATGGCCCTGGATATGTCGTCCACAGGTATGCCGTCCCTGGATATGCCGGTATGGTTCACTGAGCTGTTTCCCATGAAAGTGTATGGCCATCGGCATCCAGGACAACCCTGGTTCCCATGACAAAAGCGGTGTTGCTGTCACCGTGTCCGGCATCCATCCCCGCCAGTACCGGCACCTGAAATTCGGCAAAAACATCATGGATGATATCATGCAGTATGTCCTCGGGTCCGCAGCGGGTCAAAGAACCGATCACCACCCCTTTGACCTGCCTGAAAAGACCGGCAAGCTTCATCTGTGTCAGCATACGGTCGATTTTATAGGCCGGTTCTCCTACATCTTCAAGAAAAACGATGCTGTCAGCAAAATCAGGCTGGAACGGGGTTCCGAGAAGGTGACTGATAGTGGCAATATTCCCCCCCTTGAGAATCCCTCTCGACTGTCCTTTTGCAACAGTTTTTCCCCGCTGCACTGTCACGATACCGGGCATGCAAGTCATTGTTTTGTAAAATACCTCCAGCTCCTGCCGGCCTGCTTTTCCCAGGGTTGTAACTGTCGGACCATGGACCACCGGCAGTTTTGCCTGTTGAATCATGGGCAGCATCAATGCCGTGATATCTGAAAATCCGATAAACATTTTTGGATTATGCCGAACCGCTTCCCAGTCAACGAACGGCAGAACACGCATTGCACCGTACCCTCCCCTTGCACAGACAACGGCATCTATATCGGCTGAAGCGAACAGCTTATTCAAGATTTGGGCCCGGTGCCTGTCTTCTCCGGCAAGGTATCCTTTTGACATAGAGATCTGTTCCGGCACATGGACCCTGAATCCCATCTGTTCGAGCCGGCCGATACCCATGTCGAACAGATCTTTATCAAAAGATCCGGACGGCGCGCAGACACCGATTGTATCATTGGGAAATAACGGTCTGAAAAGGTACATTCAATCCTTATTTTTGCAAATTCATTTGTCGGCAATTCCAGATTCAATAATATACGGCGTGCGGCAAACAATCAACTGTCTTTGAAAGCAAAGCATGTTTTTATTGCGAATCATGAATTTTACCCGTACAATGTCCTGATATTATTTTTACTTGCAGGGAACCGTTTTTCATGACCCGTTACCCCGACACCAACCATATGGGCACTTTGTTGTTTGAGTTCAATGCCGACCCCGTAATCCTGGTCGATGCCCGGACCTTTAATATACTTGACTGTAACCGGGCCATGATTGACATTTACGGATACACCGCAGAAGAGCTTTGCAAAATGACCCTGCCGATGCTCCATCCTGCGCACAATCCGGATGATGTACATCAATACTCAGCCAGTGAAAAATCCGGCCCCCTGCCTGTCTGCACACATGTTACAAAAAGCGGCAAAACCATACTGGTCGAACCCAATACCAGCAAAACAAGCTTTGAGAAAACAGATATCCTGGTGATTACCCTGCGGATTGTCACCAGGCGCCACCTGACGGAAGAGGAGCTTAAAAAGCGGTACCGGCTGCAGCAGTCCCTTTTGAAAATATCAGAAGCCTCCAGGGAATCTGATCTGAACATATTGTACCAGACCATCCACCAGCAGGTGGATCAGTTCATGCCGGCCAAAAATTTTTATATCGCACTGCTCGAAGATTATGACCAGTGCAGGTATTCTTTTTTATACTACTGTGACCAGAAGAATGAAGACGAGCTGTACCAGGGATGTTCCATATGCCTTCCAGGATCTTTTACGGACTGGGTGGCCAAGAACGGTCCGCTGCTTCTGGATTTTCAGACCGTTGAAAAAATTGTTCTGGGCCAGATCCATATCCGGGTGGATATTGAACAGATCGGGAAACGGGCGTCCTCCTGGATGGGGGTTCAGCTTACCGGAAGGAGCAAAAAGCCCATGGGAGTGCTTGTAGTCCAGGATTACACAAATCCCAACGCATACACGGAGGCAGATCTCAATTTACTGAAAATAGCCTCTGAAACCGTAGGGTCGGCCATTCAATACGCCCAGGCGGAAAAAGCCCTTGCCCGGAGCGAAGAGATGTTCAGGACCCTGGTCGAGACATCCGCAGTCGGGATCAATGAGGTGGACATCCATGAAAATATCATCTACTCCAACCGTGTATTTGCCAACATGCTCGGATACTCTAATCCTGGTGACATTATAGGAAGAAGCCTCAAGGAATTCACTTCTCCCCGTGTATTCGAAGACCTGGTGCGCCGCACCAGGATCGAAAGGATAAAGGGAATCTCCGGCAGTTATGAAAGCCAGTTCATTGACCGTTACGGACATCCGATAGAAGTTATAATCAGTGCCAACCCCTCGGGTTTTCACGGTGAAAAACTTGCCAAAATAATGAGTGTCGTGGTGGATATCACGGAACGTAAAAAAGCGGAAAAAGATAAAATACAGGCGCAAAAACATGCGGCCGAACAGGAAAAACAGGCGCTTGTCGGACAGGTCGCAGGAAAAATGGCTCATGATTTCAACAACATACTTGGTATCATTCTTGGCAATGCAGAACTGGCATTGATGGAATATACTGATGAAAAACTGAAAAACACCTTTGAAATTATTCTCAACCAGGCAGAACGGGGACGGAACCTGACCAGGAACCTGGTTGCCTTTGCACGGGACCATGAACCCAGGCAGGAATTTTTTGATATCAATGAAAAAATCGAACTGGCCCTCTCCCTGCTGAGAAAAGACCTGGGCACCATAACTTCTGCAAGGGAGCTCACACCCGACATGCCCAGGCTGCTCGCCGACCCGGGAATGATAGAACATGCATTGATCAACCTGGTACAAAACGCTATCCATGCTTTGAGCCGGACCCAAAACCCGACCCTGACACTGCGGACCTATTATGCTGCCGGTTATATTTACATTGAGGTAGCGGACAATGGCTGCGGTATTCCAAAAGAGCACTGGGACGATATTTATACCCCATCTTTCACCCTCAAGGGCTCCAGGGACAGGACCCGCTCCTATCAGCCGAACATAAAGGGAACCGGATACGGGATGGCCAATGTGAAGCTGTATGTTGAAAAGCATAATGGAACTATTTTTTTCAAAAGCCGCGTCAACCAGGGCACGACATTTGTCATTAAACTGCCGGTCACAAGAAAGACTTTGACTGAAAAGGAAATCATTGAAATCAAAAAGACCCGTGTGGTGACAAAAAAACGCATTCTTCTGGTCGAAGACGAACCTGCCATCTCGGAAATCCAGAAAAAAATCCTGACTCAATCCCCCTGCCGCCATTTCGTGGACCTGTCCGCCAGCGGTAAAACCGCCGGCCGCCTGATGGAAGAAAACGCCTACGACCTGGTCAGCCTGGACTACGTTCTTTCCGGGGACCTTAACGGCATGGATGTCTACCACGAAATCCGCCGGCTGGACCAGAGGATACCGGTCCTTTTCATTTCCGGCAACATAGAGTTCCTTGAATCCATAAAGACATTGAAACAAAAAGATCCATATATCGAACACCTGTCAAAACCATGCAACAATAAAACCTATATTGACACCATAAACAGAATGCTGCTGGAGGCCGAATCAGATGACGGTTGACACCCCTGGCCACAGGCCTGAAATACTTGCTCCTGCAGGTGACCTGCACTCTATTCTGGCCGCCGTTGCCGCCGGTGCCGATGCTGTTTACTGCGGCCTGAAAATTTTTTCAGCACGAATGGAAGCAGACAATTTCAGCATTGAAGAACTGTCACGCCTGACACGGCTGGCCCGCCGGAAAAACGTCAAGGTTTACCTGGCTTTCAACACACTGATAAAGGAAGGTGAACTTGTCAAGGCATGGAAAATAATGCAGAAAATATGCAGCCACGTTGCATGTGACGCTCTTATCGTCCAGGACCCTGCCCTGGTTCTGCTGGCGGCAAAAGCAGGTTTTGACAAAGAAATTCACCTGTCAACCCTTGGCAACTGCACATCGGCATCAGCACTGGCTGCCGCTCACAAAGCCGGGTTCGACCGTGTGGTGCTGCCAAGGGAATTTACCATAGATGATATCAAGGCCGTGGCAGCAAAAGCCCCCCAAGGCATGCCCCTTGAAGTGTTCATCCATGGCGCGCTGTGCTATGCTGTCTCCGGCCGATGTTACTGGTCTTCCTGGTTTGGCGGAAAAAGCGGCCTGAGGGGTCGTTGTGTACAGCCCTGCCGGAGGATTTATACCTGCAAAGAACAGCGGAACCGATATTTTTCCTGCATGGATTTTTCAGCGGATGTGCTTGTCAAGGTGCTAAAGGATATCGATGGAATCGGCACCTGGAAAATCGAAGGACGTAAGAAAAGTCCCCATTACGTGTATTATACTGTCAAGGCATACCGAATGCTGAGGGACCAGCCCGAGCTTAAAAAAAAGGCCTTGGGATACCTGGATTACGCCTTGTCCAGGAACACCACCCACTACCGGCTTTTGTCACAACGGCCCCAGGATCCGCTGGATCATACGGCTGAAACAGGGTCCGGCCTTTTCACCGGCAGGATCAAAAATCCATATGATCCATATTTTATAACACGGGAGGCGCTATCCCGTGATGATCTGCTTCGCATCGGGTATGAAGATGATGATGCCCACAAACTCCAGAGGGTGACCCGGGCGGTCCCTGCAAAAGGCAAATTTTTTCTCAACAAGGGCACAAAAGGTAAAATTCAGAAAGGAACCCCCGTATTTATCATCGACCGCAGGGAACAGCACTTGAAAGACGTATTACAGGACCTGGAACAGCAGCTTGAAAAAATTGACAGAATAACGGTTGAACCGGCCCAGGCCCCGTTGAACCTGGGTCCGCTTCCCAGGAAAACGGCAGGCACTGCTTTGAACAAAGTTCCGGAAATGCTGCTTTTTTCAGGAAAATCCATCAAGACATTGAAGAGCCCCGCCCAGTGGGTTGCCTCAACCAGGATAGACACCATATCGTCAAAAGCAGCCAAACGCAACTGGTGGTGGCTTGACCCGGTCATGTTTCCCGAAGATGAATCTATCATAAGGCATAACCTGGAGATATTGACAGGAGCAGGAGCAAGAAAGTTCGTTCTCAATACTCCTTGGCAGACAGCCCTGTTTGATAACCCGGAAAGGTTCAAACTCTGGGCCGGCCCATTCTGCAATATTGCCAATACCCTGTTTGTCCGCCAGCTCAAGGACATGGGATTTTCCGGTGCCATTGTCAGTCCGGAACTTGACCGGGAGACCTTTTTATCGCTTCCTGAAAAATCGACGCTCCCCCTGGGCATTGTGGTCCATGGTAACTGGCCCCTGGCAATTTCAAGGACAGCCCCGATGACCCTGCCCGGTCACACACTTTTCACAAGCCCCATGGGCGAAGGTGCCTGGATCACCCGGCTGGGTAACAGCCATGCTGTTTTCCCCCAGTGGTGCCTTGATTTGAGGGAAAAAAGGGAAGAATTAATGCAAGCCGGATACTCGTTGTTTGTATACATGGAACCAAGGCCGCCCAAAGGCATCTTAATGAAAAAAAGGCCCGGCCTGTGGAACTGGGATCTAAGATTGCTGTAATCAGTTCATTACAACCGGAGCCGCCACTATACCAGGCCTGCGATATCAGGATGAGTGGCGATTGAATGGACAAACTGCTTTGTATGCTTGTCCATCCTCGATTTAAACAATTGAGTCACTTTTGTCATTACAGCAAATCCCAGTGATTTATCTGCCTCAAACAGCGCAGTCATTTTTTCACCGGATAAAGTGATAACATTTGAATTTTCAGCACAGACGGCGGTAAAAGAACTTCTGGCTGTCCCTATGAGTGCGGACAGGCCGAAACAGTCTCCGGGCAGGACTTCATCAAGGGTCAGTATCTTGTTCATGGGAGACATGCTGTTCAAATACACCCCGCCGGATGCCAGCGCATACATATAATCAAGGGCCTGGCCCTGCCTGAAAAGCACATGCCCCTTTTCAAAGGGATCCATTTGTGCAATGGATGCAATCTGCTCAAGCATGCTGCCTGGCAGATCCTTGAAAAATGAAATCTTTGTCAAATCCCGGGTATCAACCATGACTCTTTTGCCTTGTAATATTCATTAATTCTTACCTGGCACAGACCGCCGGCTAGTATATCGGAGTCAGTTTATCCAGGTCTATAATTTTATTTTTGTACTCCGGATGTTTATCCAGAGTTTTCATGATCATCTGGGTCCGTTTATCCATGGTTCGCTTGTACTGAATGGCCAGGCGGCGCATGAAATGATATCCTAACTCAGCATTTGAACAGGGTGATGATACCCGTCGTCTTCGTTCGTGAGTATGTGCCAGTCAATC
>CAYNHL010000020.1:24010-40545 GCA_964397015.1 uncultured Desulfobacterales bacterium
CAATGTTATTACCTCGCAGGGCTCCTGGCATACAGCGGTTGAAGACGCAAGGGCATCTTCTCCTAAAAAGGACAGACCGAATGCGCTACCTGACTGGATAGTATCGAGGATGATATCGACATGCGGTGACAACTCGATTTTCAGTGCCACCTGGCCCATGAGCAGCATATAGAAGGTATCGATATTGTCATTGATCCGGTAAAGCTCCTTACGGGTACTGAAAATACTAAGACTGGCTTCAGCAGAAATTATTTCCAGCAAATGTCCCGGCATATTCTCCAGCAGTGTAATCTGCCGAAGATCTTTTACTTTGACCATAACAGTATCCTGTACCTCAGGTTAATACATATAAAATAAAAATGAAAGACAGGGCCATGGCTGCACCGATTCCAATGGGAAGCGTACCCTGCGCCATATCGTTATAGAGTCTTGCTTTCCTGATTTCAAGGCGTTTGCCCCTGTACCCGAGCAGCAGCCACAGGTTCACGGAAAAAAACAGGGCAAGCTTGACCATGACATCCTGGAAAAATCCGGACACACCGCGGACTGTCTTTATCAACACATGTTCTGAAAAACGGTTTACGGCATTCAGTCCAAGATCCAAACCCCTGTATGCCAGATTGCCGAGCTTTCTGTAAACCCAGTCCGCATCCAGGTTGACTGACCGTATTTCAGGAGGATAGTACCCTGAAAGAATCAGGAGAACAAATGCCAGGGCTCCGAACATCAGCAGCTGAAGCTGGCCGACTACATGATCCCCGGTATAGGGCACGTATTCCACGGGAAAGGGCAGTATCTGATAAAGTACGTGGGGGTAAACTCCTATGAAAATACATAAGAAAGCTGCAATTCCCATTGCCAAAAGCATGTTCCAGGGCGGTTCCTTTGCCCTGATTCCTGAATCGTGGCCGAAAAAGGTAAAAAACGGCACTTTGATGCCGGCATGGTGAAAAACGCCGGCCGATGCAAACTGCAGAACCAGCCAGACCCAGATCATATTTTCATGTGCAGATGCACTGACCACCATAGATTTGCTGACAAAACCGCTGAACAGTGGAAACGCGGAGATGGAAGCGGCACCGACCATGCAGAAAAGGCAGGTCAGCGGCATGGTTTTATACAGCCCCCCGAGTTCGGTACATTTGATCTTCCCGGTCATCTGCAGTACGGAACCGGCGGCCATGAACAAAAGAGCCTTGTAGAGAATATGGCTGAATGCGTGGGACACGGCACCATTCAAGGCCAGGGCCGTTCCTATGCCTATACCGCAGAGCATGAAGCCGACCTGGTTCAAAAGACTGTAGGCCAGCACCCGGCGGATATCGTTTTCGAGCACGGCATAAAAAATGGGTACAAAAACCATGATCGCACCGATCCATACGAGGATCTCTGCGCCTGGATAAGTCCGGGCCATCAGGTAAACAGCGCTCTTGGTGGTGAACGCACTTAAAAACACCGTACTGGTAGGTGTTCCCATGGGATAAGCATCCGGCAGCCATGCATGCAGCGGAATGGCCGCTGCGTTAAGGGCGAACCCGATGAAAATCAGCCATGACCCTGTGTCACTAAGACCGATATAATCAAAGGTCAGTGTTCCCCGGCTCTTTGCATATAAAACTATGCCGGCCAGCAGAAACAAACCGCCGGCAAGGTGCATCAGGACATACCGGAACCCTGCGGCCCTGGCCTCCTTTGTCCTGGAAGCGAGGATCAGGAAAGTGGAACTGACTGCCATGATTTCCCAGAAAATATACAATGTCAAAAAATCTCCGGCATATACAACGCCCAGGGTACTGCCGGCATAGACCAGGCCTGAAACATGCTGGAGGTCATCTTTGACCTTAAGGGCGAAAAGCACCCCTAAAAATGCCATGATACAGAAAATATATCCAAAGACCATGCTCAGTTTATCCACCCGGCAGAAAACCAGGTCATACCCCCAGAAACTTCCGGTCACCCCGGTTCCACCATCGGGAAATCCGGAAATCAAAGCCAGGGTCAAGGCAGGCAGAATCAGCATGTATATTGATTTGGCCTTCCCTTTGACAAAGGGAATCAATGCGGCGCCAAGCACCATAATCAACGCAGGGGAGATCAGGCTATTGATCATAGTATTTCTCCTTGCGCATTACAATCATCCGCAACGGCTTGGCGATGAAAATGAGCAGGACATTGGATACAAAACCGTAAACCGCAAAAAAACCAAAAGAGGCTTCCCATGGAAATCCATCATGTTTATGAATAAACAATTCCGCTGCCAGCAGCAAAAGCAGGCTCACATAAAAACATACCAGCAGCCGCCTGACATTGCGGGGGTTGTCAAAAAGAGTCAATTCTTTTTTCATCTTGTTTTCCTTGCTGCAAAAAACCTGTCATGCCGGCCTGAAAAAAACAGGCGGCCGGTTAATGGACAAATACATAAATCAAATATAGCACGGCCATGAATACCACAATATGGAATGTTGTTTTATAGCCAGGGACCTGCTCATGGTCCAGGATCTCAAACTCGTCCCCGTTAATTGTCTTTTTCTTTGTACCCATTGATTTTATCCTTTATTTTGATTAAATGCCCAATCCCACCTTTATCAGGTTGACAAAAACCGTCGGGTAAAAGAACAAAAGGATTGAAACAGCGGCTGTCACCATCAACGGAACAACCAGGCACCAGTTCGCTTCCTGCACTGCCACAGGGGTGTTTTCATCTTCATTCTCATATTTTTTGAAATACCCCTTGTAAACAATGGGCAGAAAATAAAAGGCATTCAAAAAGGACGAAACCAGCAACACGACCATGAAAACGGCCTGCTTTGCGTCAAGCGTACCCATTATCAAGTTCCATTTACTGTAAAACCCTCCTGTGGGAGGCAGGCCGATAACCCCTAAGGCACCTATGAAAAAAGCTGCAAAAGTAAAAGGCATTTTTTTTCCCAGCCCGTTCATCTGACTGATATATTTTTTCCCGGTGGCCACAAAAATGGCGCCTGCGCAGAAAAACAGCGTTATTTTACCAAAGGCGTGCATGGCAATGTGTATGATCCCGCCTAAAAGCCCCTGTGGTGAAAGCAGTGCGACCCCGAACACTATATAGGACAACTGGCTGACAGTGGAGAAGGCAAGCCGCCGTTTGAGTTCATCCTGGGAAAGGGCGATACAGGAACTGACAAGGATAGTGATGGATGCTATCACCATCACCACCACCCCGAGATTGAACTCAGACAACAGATCCACACCGAAGATTCCCGTCATTACCCTCACGATGGAAAAAACGCCGACCTTGACGACCGCAACGGCATGCAAAAGAGCGCTGACAGGAGTTGGAGCGACCATGGCCGCAGGCAGCCATGAATGAAAAGGCATGATTCCGGCCTTTGCAAACCCGAAAACAAACATCAGCAGCAGGACAGTTGCCGCAGGCCTGGACAGCTGTCCGGAAAAAATGCCGGTTGTAGAAAATTCGAGGGTCCCTGTGACATGGTAGCAATACAGCATGGCCGGCAGCACCAGGCCGATGGAAGTGCCGAGAATGAAAGACAGGTAGCGCCGCCCTGAAATCTTTGATTTCTCATCCTGGTGATGTGTGACCAGGGGGTAAGTGGCCAGTGAAAGTATTTCATAAAAAAGGTAAAGGGTAAGC
Source organism: uncultured Desulfobacterales bacterium (assembly GCA_964397015.1). GTDB lineage: Bacteria > Desulfobacterota > Desulfobacteria > Desulfobacterales > Desulfobacteraceae > MADRE2. The sequence goes on from CAYNHL010000020.1 coordinate 27,645, forward strand.
AGGTTGGCTGAAAATGCGGCACCGACTGTTGCACAGATGGCCAGGGCGAAAAATGATACAAAGCGGGTCTGGCCATGTTCCTTGAGGCCCCGCATATAGCCGATTGAATACATGGACGTTATGATATACAAAAATGCCGCTACCAGGGCAAAAAGCATGCCCAGTCCGTCCACCCGGAATGCAAGGGACACGCCCGGCGCAATGGCGAACATTGAAAGCACCAACTGCTTTCCGGCCAGCACGACAGGCAGCATGGACATGACCAGGATGAACAAAACAATCCCGGCAAAAAATGTCCAGGCTTCCCGGACATTGGGCCTGCCGGATACGGAAACAAGAACCGGTATCACACAAAGGGGTACCAGAACAGCAAGAAGCGGTTTTATTGAAATAATTTCTTCCATTGAACTGCCAACCTGTCCTTAAATTAGGGTAATGCCTGCAACAGCGGTTGAATCATAACACTCACAATAGTACCGGAAAAAAGGCCTGCCAGAATAAGAGACAGACTGACCACTCCAAGAGGGATCATCATGGATACAGGGGCCTCGGTCATGGCCACCGCCCCTGAAGCTCCATGATGGCCTGCATTTTCACCGGAAGAATCCGGGAAAAAACCGATTTCGAAAATCCTGAAAAACAGAACTGCGCAAATCAGGCTGCTGAAGACCAGTGCGGCCGCAAAATGATAGGCTCCGGCTTCAAACGCCCCGAGCACCAGATACCACTTGCTGAAAAAGCCGCATGTGGGAGGAACGCCGATAATACTGAAAGCGGCCAGAACGAATCCGGCCATTGTCCAGGGCATCTTTGAAAACAGGTTGCCAAGATCGTCAAACCTGACCCGGCCCAAAACATAAATCATGTTGCCGGCGGCAAGGAACAATGCAAAGGTCATAATGGCATCATTGATAATATGCAGGATGGTGCCGGTCATGCCTGTCTGGTTTCCCAGCCATGCACCTCCTACCATGTACCCGATTTCAGAGACGATTATATAGGCCAGCATCTTTTTGATGTCTTTCTGGGCAAGCGCCATGAATCCGCCTGCCAGAACGGCTATGGTGGCAAGCCATACAACAGCGGCCGAAAGGTCCAGACTGTTGAAGATGTAATCCAGTCCGAACACTGTGAGCATCAGCCGGACCATTACATATACCATCACCTTGGTCATCAGGGGAGCCACGACCCGTGCCACTGCCGTGGGAGCATATGCATAAGCGTTGGGCAGCCATACATGCAGGGGAAATAGCGCCATCTTGATCCATACACCGATCATGCACAGTATGAATGCCACGAGCACGGTAGACGAATCATGCATGGTGGTTATAATCGTGGCTACGTCAACCATGTTCAGTGATCCTGTCTTGATATAAAGATAGCCCACCCCCAAAAGATAGAAACTGGCCCCGATCACGCCGATGAACACATAATTCAGGCTGGCCAGGGGCCCACGGTCACGGTCACCGAGACCGATCTGGGCATAGCTGGTCAAAGAGGTGATTTCAATGAGCACATACAGGTTGAACAAATCACCTGTGGCAGTGACACCGAGCAGCCCGACAACAAAAAGCAGGTAAAGAGCGAGAAATGATCCGCTCCGGTCAGGTGTCTCCTGTTGAATGGTCCTGTAGCTGGCTACCAGGTTGATAAGGGCTATCAGGGTGACCAGCAGCAGCACCATGGCGTTGAGTGTATCGATCCGGTACTCTATGCCCATGGGAGGGGCCCACCCGGCGTAGCGGTACTGGATCACTCCCTGGTCCATTACCGCAACCAGGATCCTGTAAGCGGAAAATGAAGAAACAATCATCCCCGCCAGGGCCAGAGGATAACACAGCCTTTTGTCGACCCAGACAAATATGCCGCATAACAGTGCCGCAAGTAACGGTGCAATAACCAGTAAAGCTGGAAAAGTATTCATGTTCAGTCTTCCGTCAACCGCATTCTGATTTCATCTTCTTCAAGGGTCTGATACCGCTGGTACACCCTTACCGCCAGGGCCATTGCCACCCCGAAGGTGGCCACCGAGACCACAATGGCCGTCAGCATCAAAACGTGGGGCAGAGGATTGATATAATCCGCCGCATGGATCACGGCATGGCTTCCGTGCCCGCCGCCATAATCACCATCCTTGAGTATGGGAATGGTAGCGGATGCCTTGTACCCGATGGACACGTAAAACATGATGATAGCCGTCTGGAAAATATTCATCCCCACCAGTTTTTTAATCAGGTTGTTTTTTACAATCATGGCATAAAGCCCTATCATCATGAGAATGATATAAAGCCAGTAGTTGTATTTTCCAATGATCAGTGTTAAGAGTTCAGACATATATTTTTACCTCACAACCCCTCGTCGTGCCTGCCTTCAGAGGCTATATTGACATAAATGACAACCATTACCGCCAGTACTGCGATGCCGACACCAATTTCAACACCGAGCATGCCATAAGCCCGGATGTGATGGGGATCTCCAGGTACGATCGAAGCAAGTTTACTGTAATCCAGAAAATTGCCACCCATTATCATGCACAGCAATCCTATACCGGTATAGATCAGGACGCCGGCAGCGCATAAAATACCCAGCGCCTTCTCTTTAACACGGTTCACAAGAGTTTTCAGGTTATAGGAGATCGCCAGCAGGATCAGGCTGGAACCAAAAATGACACCTCCCTGGAATCCGCCGCCCGGGCTGTAGTCTCCGTGCGCGATAACATAAAGCGCATAGATCTGGATAAACGGAATCAGTATACGGCATACATTTTTAATAATTAAGTCCGCGGGCACATAGTCCCTGTCCACCTGCTCGAATTCTTTTCCGACAGGCAAAGAACGGTCCGTGTCCTTTATCTGGAGGATAACCCCTGTGGGCACATGCCGGTAAAACCATTCCTTTTTCTTTGTATAATCCCGCAGCAGCAGGAAACAGGCAAGGCCAGCGCAGAATATCACCGCAGTCTCGAACATGGTGTCAAACCCCCTGTAATCTGCCAGTACCGCTGTCACCAGGTTGGGCACCATGGTTTCGTCATAACCTTTTTCAATATAATGGTTGGACAGGTGGGAACTGGCCGGAGACGCTGGGTCGCCCCACATGGGAAATTCCGCCGTTCCATAAAGCAGCAGTCCGCCGCACATGCATACAATTATAAACCCTATCAGCTTCAATCTTTTGTCCTCCGGCTGGTCCTGAACACTGCTGCAACAAAGAACACCGTGCTGACACCGGCTCCGACGGACGCTTCGGTAAAGGCGACGTCAACAGCCCCCATCACGGCCCACAACAGGCACATCATGAAACTGTAGGCCCCGAACAATATTGCGGTAGCCAGCAGGTCCCGGACCGTGATGGCGGCAACGGCACAGAAAATTACAAATGTCAGGACGATCATATCAATTGGCCAGTGCATACTGTCTACTCCTTTTGCTTTTTTTGCGTCCAGTGCCTGAGACCGGCCCGCATCCCTGCATCGACAATTGAATGTGTGGCCGTGGGGCTGGACAGGAAAACAAAAAAAACGATCAGTATCATTTTGACTGCCAGCAGAATGGTTCCGGTGTTGACATGGTGCAAAGTATACAGTGAAAGTCCGATAACCATCGACATGATACCAAGGGTATCAAGCTTTCCTGCCGGATGCAGCCTGGAATAGAAATCAGGCATCCGGATAATACCGACTGCACCGCCGATAAAAAAAACCAGGCCGCACAACAGGAAAAAAATCACCAGAATATTCATAACAGTTCCATCATCAAAGCATGGTTAATCAAAAAAAGACTCTTCATACAGCCCTTTCCGCTTGTGAAAATACCTGGAGGCCGCCAGGACCGCCACAAAATTCAAAAATGCATAGGCCAGTGCTATGTCCACGAACATGTCCACCCTCTCGTACAGAAAACCGATCAAAAGCAGCAGCACGACCGTTTTACTGCCTATGGCGTTCACGCCGATCAGCCTGTCCAGGACCGTCGGGCCGAACAGGGCCCGGTACATGGACAAAAACATCAACAGGCACAATGTGATACTGACAAAAAGAAAAAAAGATATCATTTATCTTCTCCAAAAACATGAGCAACTTTTTCAAGCATGGTGCCGGGCAAGCCTTCGGCGGACTGCCGGTCAATGGAATGAACCTTGAAAGCCCCGTCACTTGTAGCGGTGACCGTAATGGTTCCAGGAGTCAGGGTAATGGAATTGGCCAGTGTGGTGATGGCGATATCAGAGGTCAGGTGAGTTTTGAAGGTAATTATGTGCGGATCGATCAATGTATTCATCCTGGGATGAAAAACAATTTTGAGCATATGGAAGTTGGCCTTGATAATCTGGATAATCAGCCACAGGGCATAGGCCAGGAACCTGAAAAAGGTAACGGCATACCTGAATTCAAAACTGGGGAACAACAGATCGAAAAAATAATATGATACTATAAAGCTCGAAATTCCCCCCAGCCATAAAAGAAGCGGGTCAAATTTACCGGACAGAACCACCCAGGTCCCGAGCATAAATGCAAAAGTCAAGGCAAAAGAAAGAAATGATTTGATGGCAATCATTATGCCGCGGCTGCCGGATGATCCGGCATCATTGTTTTTCCCTGTCAAAGAACAGTCCTCCTGCAACTGTTTAAAAGATTTTTTGATCCTGTTGTCTATTGTTTTTCAACGCCGTACAACCTTTTGAACCGGTCATAAAATTTTGAGATTTTCCCTTTTTTTGTCTCTAATCCCAAATCAGTTCCTGTTGCCGAAGATGACTGTTCAATTTCCTGGCGATAGTCATAAGCTGCCTTGATGGTATCGATCAGCGTATCCATGTCAACCGGCTTTGACAGGAACTTGAATGCATTGTATTTTCCGCTCTCGAGGGCATTTTCAACACTTCCGTGCCCGGTAAGGACGATACAGGGCATGGTTGGATGCAGTTCCTTGAGCCTTTTCTGGACCTCGATACCGTCAATGCCGGGCATCTGCAGATCGACGACAGCAACGTCAAAATGCTCACCGGCAGCCGCTGCAACACCCTCTTCCCCTGAAAAGGTCGTTTTTACGGTAAATCCGTCAAGCATCAGCCGCTTTGCCAGGTATTTCAAAAAAGTCTGTTCATCATCAATAAATAGAAGTTTCATACCATAACCCTGAATAATGCATTAAAAAAGCAATGGTCCATTAAACCCGAAATTCTTACCAAAGGGATTCGAACAAGTCAAACAATATCGGCAGGTATCAGAAAAAAAATGCGGGTCTGCTGCTGTTCATTTCATCAGCGATCCGGTACCGGTGGAATCAGCATGCAAGGGTAGATGGACTTGTCTGCTATGGACTGGGGAATGCTGCCCATCCAACGCTCGACCAGCACATGGCGCCTCGAAGTTCCCAGGATAATCAACGATGCCTGGTATTCCCGGGCGGCTTTTTCAATTTCACTTTCGGCATCCCCTACATATACATGAGGCTGGGCATCGATCCCTGATTTTTCAAATATGCCGCAAAGATCGTCCAGTTTGTTACGCTGTGTTTTTCTCTCATTCTGAACATCATGGGACGAAGATCCGGTCAATTTATTTTCACTGATTACATGCATGACATGGAGCTCTTCGACCACGTTCTTCATGTCCATCAGGTATTGCTCGGCTCGCAGACTGGATTCAGACCAGGATGTGGCCAGCAGGGGCCTTCTGAATATTTTTTCGGGAACGATATTATCCTCTGATATATGTTTGAAGACCAGGACGGGAATTTGCAGCCGCCGGGTAAGTTCGGTCACGTCCGACCTGGAATAAAGCTGCTGTAAAGGCCCCTTGTGCGACCGACCGATCACCACCAGTTCGGGCTGTTCTTTTTCAACCACTTTCAGGATCTCGGGGACCAGTGTGCCTACCTCCATGTAGGCTCCTACCTCCAGCCCCATCTCAAACAGGTTTTCAGCCCAGTCGATAAAGCGGATATTGGCAATTTCCTTCAGCCTGATTTCCTCTTCCTTCATATACCCGCTGCCCCGGCGCATGGCTACCTTGTCCCGTTCAATGACATTCAGGAACACCACGTGTTCCAGGGATGCCTTTGTCAGGGTCAACACCGAACTCAAAGCACTGTAGCAAAGGTCTTCAAACTTGGTTACAAACAGAATTTTTTTTATTTTCATACCAGCTCCTAAGTCAATTGTATCCCGATTCCATTTTTTCAGCCTATTTTCTGCTTTACCGCCCGGGCCAGCTCTTCGGGCTCGACAGGTTTTTCAAGGTAGATGTCCGGTTCCGGAACTGTCCCGCCCTTGAACTCGGCAAGCACTTTTTGTGACTTGAGAAAGGACTTCAACGTAATCCCGGTCAGCATGATAACCGGAAGATGTTTATAGCGTTCATCGGTTTTCAACGTCCGGTACAGCCGGATACCGCTTCCTCTCGGCATGAGCACATCCAGTATGACAAGGTCAGGGTTATCTTTTTCAATCTTTTCCATTCCCTCCACCCCGTCCCGGGCTGTCAAAGGTGTATACTGGTTCTCCTCCAGAACAGTTACGACAAATGTTCTGACATCTGAATCATCATCAACCACAAGCACCTTTTTATTCATAATACATCCTCCTTGATCATATCCATCAACCTGGGTTTTCAATTTTATAGGGCAGCCGGATGGTGAAAGCCGTTCCGTTCCCAAGACTTGTGGCCACATCGATCGTTCCGCTGTGTTCTTCAATTATTTTCCTGGTCACCAGCAGTCCGAGTCCGGTTCCTTTCCCTCCCTTGCTGCTGAAAAACGGCGAGAACAGTCTTTGTTTTGTCTTTTCATCCATACCGGATCCATTGTCCCTGACCTCGATTCCCAGTAACTGGTTTTCATCCAGAAAAGTGCGGATGTTCACCTCCCAGTCCCTGTCCCGGTTCTCGTCATCCATGCAGGCATCGATCCCGTTTGTTACAAGGTTGAGAAGCGCCCTGTGCAGGGTTTCGGGATCCAGGGTCATTTCACCGATGTCTGGATCGAGGTCAGTGGTGATCCTGATTTCATGTTCAGCCGCATAATCCTTGACAAGTGCGGCCACATCAGCCGCGATGTCGTTGGGTGAACAGGTTGAATATTCGGGTTGCCTTTCCTTTGAATAGGTCAAAAGATTCTGAACCAGGTCCGAACTTCGGTCTATATTTTTCTTGATGGTCAGCCACCCTTCTTTGAGCTTTTCCAGGTCCCCTTTTTTCAATCCGACGTCCACTACGTAGGAACCGCCTTTCAATCCAACCAGGATATTTTTGATATAGTGGGCCAGTCCGGATACTGTCTGCCCGACCGCAGCCAGGCGTTCAGACTGAACCAGTTCCTTTTCAAGCTTCTTTATCTCGGTCAGATCATGAAAGAACACTACACTGCCCACCATTTCGCCTTTTTCATGGAGTACGCTTTTTGAAAACCGGACAGGTATCTCCCTGTCATTTATGGTAAAAACCGTTTCCTGCCATGGCGGCTTTTTGCTGTCTTTATCTCCAGTATCTGTTTCTGATTTGAACAAAGGGAGCATGTCCGGCGGACACAAGTCGTCCACCGTCAGTTTATGGAGCACTTCAGACGCTTTTCGTTCAAATATCCTGGCGGCTTCCGGATTGAACACCACAATCTTCCAGTTGTTGTCAAAGGCCACGATGCCGTCATTTGAGCTTCTGATGAGCAGTTTTTGAAAATTTGCCCGCCTGCGGATCACCTCGGTAGCCATTTTTACCTTTTCTTCCAGGTCTTGAGTATATTCCGCCAGCTTTTCACGGATTTCAATTTTTTCTTCGGCCCGGGACAGCGCAACGGCCAGCGCCTCGTCCCTGACCGGTTTGTTTATGAAATCAGAAGCCCCGTATTGAAGTGCCGTGATGGTGGAATCGATATCCCCATGCCCGGTCACTATTATGACCTCTATATTCGTGTCATGGGCCTTAATTTCCTTTAACAGCTCGAGGCCGTCCATCTGCGGCATCTTGATGTCGGTAATCACGACATCGGGAGAATGTTCCTTGACCAGGGCCAGTGCCTGTTTTCCATCGTAGGCGCTGATCGTGTCATACCCGTCACTTTTGAGGGACATGGAAAGAAGCCGCACAATCGTTTCTTCATCATCGACAATCAAAATGTTATTTACAGCCATATCATTTCCTCATTCAGCGGCCGGAAAGGTTAAAATGAAGGTCGTACCCTCACCCGGACTGCTTTTAACATCAATGGATCCGTTGTGATCCTGGACTATTCCAAAACTGATGCTGATACCAAGGCCGGTCCCTTTTCCGGTTTCCTTGGTGGTGAAAAACGGTTCGAATATTTTTTCCTGAATTTCCTGTGTCATGCCGATGCCCGTATCGACAACCTTGACCACCACCTGGCCGTCACTTGCAAAGGACTCTATGATCAACCTCTTTTCCACGGGTTTGCCGTCATCATCTTTTGTTTTTTCGTCCATGGCGTCAATGGCATTGGTCACCAGGTTGATGAACACCTGTTCCAGGCGGTTATGCTCACCCAGGATGTCCGGTATCTGCGGGTCCAGCCTGAGCTCGGCGGTAATCTGGTGCACAGACAGCTGGTGGCCGAGCACTTTGAACACGTCGTTTATGGGATCGTTTATTTTCAATTTTTTCAGGTTTCTTTCCGACTGGCGTGCAAAGTCACGCACATGCTTGATCACTCCGGCCGCCCTGGCAACATTGGCAGTAATATCCTTGACAATGGACAAAAGCTCATCATCGGGAATCTTCACTCCCTTGCTGATCATTTTCTGGATCAGGTCTGCACAGATCTGGATAACATTCAAGGGCTGGTTGATTTCATGGGCCATGCCAGCGGCCATGGTTCCAAGGGTCGCAAGCTTGCCGGCCTGGATCAACTGGGTTTCCTTTTCAACACTTTCGGTGATATCTGTTACTGATGCAATCAGAACATCACGCTGGATATAGTTGGCATGGCAGACCTTGAGATTCACAAAAAAAGGCCGGTTGCCTTTTTTTAAATGTTTTTTTTTGGTGAATAGCAATGACTTCTGGTCGGACAATGACTGCAGCCGATCCACCATAGTGGTATCGGTTTTCTCACAAATATCAAAGAATGAGTTGCCCAGAAGTTCGTGTTTCGTATATCCGTAATCGATTTCCACGCGGTGATTTATATCCAGTATTTCCAGGGTCTGCCGGTCAATGATAAAAATAGGGTTGGGATTGTTATTGAACAGGGTTTTGTATTTTTGCTCTGATTTTTTGTATTTTTCGTACAGGATCGACAACTCATGGTCCTGTTGTTCGAGTTCCTCCTGTGCTTTTTTATCATCGGTTTTGTCTTTCAGGGTTTCAATGGCTCCTATAACGGTCCCGTCTTCCGACTTGATAGGTGCTGCCGTAAAATAGATCCACTTGCCCTCCTTTCCCAGGTGGGGGAAGAACTCTTCGGCCTCATAGGCTTCCTTGATAAGGGTCGACTTTCTCCATGCATTACCGTAATAACCTTGAATTTCTTCCTCAGTCATCTGGTTGACGATGACATCGGCCATGGTCGGACGCTTGGCCGACCTGAAAGGCAGCCAGTGCCGATCGGTTCCCACGATCTCATAGGCTTTATACCCGGTCAGATCCTCGAGAGCCCTGTTCCAGTGGGTGACGATATGGTCCCTGTTTATTATGAACGTCGGAATCAGGCTCCCGTGGATAATCTGGGACAGTTCCTTCTCGATTTCAATCAGGTCTTCCCTGTCGCTGAAAAGATTCCGGATGCGGGCTTCGGAAATTTCATCCAGCCGCTGGGAAAACTGTTCGAAAATGGTCTCGAGGCCGATATCATCATGCTTGTTTTCCCTGATTCTGCCCAGGTACACGCATTTTTCCTTTTCAACCTGCATGCAGCTTAAAAACTGCATGGCTTCGGTATTGTCAAGCTCGACAATTCGGGGGCCCGACGACCCCATCGAAGAGATTAACCCGGACAGTTTTTCATCCTTTGCAAGCTTGATTACAAGATCTATATCATTGCGCGCAAGAACACTTTCATAATCATCCGTAGTCTCTATCCCCAGATCTTTTGCAGCGATTATACCGGGAACCCTGTGAAACGTATCCGCCACCACGGCAATTTTACAGTCAAGGCTTTTCATATCTTCACTGGTCAGGGTTTCGAGAATGTCCCGGCACGGATGACTGCCGCCCAGGATGGCTATGGTGGTACCCTTGAGGCTGAAATTAATTTTTTTACCGCTTTGTTCTTGAACTGCCATTTATCCTCCAGGGTATGTTAAAAGAAAACCAGGCTGACCACCACAAAGGTTGGTACCAGGAATATCAGGGAAAATTTGAGTATATACCCGAAAAAAGTCGGCATAGGCGTTCCGGCTTCCACGGCAATGGACCGAACCATGAAATTCGGGGCATTGCCGATATAGCTGAATGCACCGAAGAAAACCGCCCCGGTGGATATGGCTTCAAGGTAAATTGCGCTTTCGGTCATTAAAAGCGGAACGGCTTCAGGCTCCGTCATACCTGAATAAAAACTGCCCAGAGCGGTGTTGAAAAAAGTCAGGTATGTCGGGGCATTGTCCAGGAATGCGGACAGAATCCCGGTAATCCAGAAATAATGATACGGTTCCTTGACAGCGGCTATGATAAAGGCAAGGTCCCCCTTTTCTCCGGCTTTGAGCAAAAGCAGGGCCGGGATCATGGTGATGAAAATACCGATAAACAAATAGGCCACCTCGACAATGGGAAACCAGGTAAAATCATTTTCCTCCCTGAGCGTTCTCGGAGTTGCCAGCAAAGACAGCAGCCCCATTAAAATTAGGGTACCATCCCGGACCCAATCCATGACAGCCCTGTGGATCCCGAGGGTGCTCACTTCACCCCAGTCCAGGATTCCGCTCATCAAAACAGCCCCGACAACACCGCCCAGGAAAATGAAATTATAGGTTCCCACGAGCCGCAGCGGCTGTTTTTCACCGTCATCAGGCACTACGGGGTCCTCTTTTCTGTAATTCCAGGTATCCAGGATAAAATAGATAAGCAGCAGGATACCAGAACTCAGCAGCATATGGGGCAGTATATTGAAGGTCCAGAAAAAGGAGACACCGTGAAGAAATCCAAGGAACAGCGGGGGGTCGCCCAGAGGAGTCAAAGAGCCGCCGATATTGGCGACCAGGAAAATAAAAAACACCACCATGAAAGTCCTGTTTCTCCTGTGGGCATTGGCCCGCAGAAATGGCCTGATCATAAGCATGGCCGCCCCGGTGGTTCCCATCCAGGATGCAAGGATCGCACCGATCAGTATCATGACGGTGTTTACCGCAGGGGTTCCTCTCAGGGACCCTTTCAGGAGTATTCCCCCTGAAATTGTATACAGGGACCACAGCAGGATGATAAAAGGAACATAGTCAGCCAGGATAATGTGAAGGATCTGGTAGACAGCCTCGCCCCTGTAGAAATAAAGAAAGGGCAGCGCCAGGGAGGCGGCCCAGAAGGCGGACACCTTGCCGAAATTATGGTGCCAGAACCTGTCTGCAATCAAGGGCAGGAATGCAATGGACAGCAGCATCATGGCAAAAGGAATACAGCTCCAGATGGGAAGGGTTTCTCCTAAGTTGGCATGTCCACCTTGATCCCCGGCAAATGAATACGGGCCTAAAACAGGAAATACAACCAAAAGTATCGCGGCAATTAAAATGATATACTTTCCCGGTTTCATTGGGTCTGTCCCCTCCTTTGCATAACTGTTTTTATGGGCCCGGCATACCTGACAACTTCTTTTTATCCATGCACTTTTGAAAAATCATGTATTCAACCATTCACGTCATATGGTCCAGCCATCCGATCCCGCATCTCCTGGGCTCACAATCCGGGATTGCGGCCTGCCATCAGAAAATCCAGCATTCCGTCAATACCGCCGATGGGACTTGACACAACCACGATCACCCTGCAGTTTTTCAAAATCCTGCTCGCTGCATCCTCTTTTTTAAGCGCCTTTGCATCTTCGGCACTGATGACAAGATTTGTTTTCATGAGCCCGGCAGCTTCATTGACTTTTTTAACGACAAGTTTTCTGCGTTTACGTTCCGGTTTTTGTTCCTGTGCGGCAGCAGGCCGCGGGGAAAAGATTGCAAGCACCTGGGCCAGCAGATCCATGTCGTTTTTCCATGAAGACTTAAGCTGGTCCGCGCTCATGGTGCTGGATACATAGCGCGCCATTCCCCTTTGTTTCAAGGCTGTCTCAAATACATGGGCAGATGAATAAATCACCTGGCCTTTTTGAGTCTGGATCTTGGGAAAAACAGCGGGTTGAACCGGAGTGCGCCCGGCCAGGTGTCTTGCATCCAGAACCAGCCAGGGCAGCTGATCATCACTGTCCAATGATGCAGGAGCCTGGCGGGCTGTCTGCATCCATGGAACGGGTTCGTTTCTGTAGTGATCTATAAGCCGGGCGGTAAGCCCTTCCACGCCTTTTAAAGGGGTCATGCGGATTACTTCGTAACAGGATCTGCCCTCTCGTGTAACCTGGTTTTTCTGCTCGTATTTAAAGGTGACAAAGGCTTCCAGCCTGATCGACAGTCGTCCCTTTCCAAGGGATTTCATCACATGGACATCGTCCAGGCGCAATCCTGCCGCCAGCTTGACAATATTGGACGAAGCCATGGAACGGGCTGCTGCCAGGGCTTTTGAACGGTCAGCGTGGGCATCGATATATGCCCGGCCAAGACCGTATATCATGCCGTTGTCCCAGTCAATGCTGCCCTGCGGGTGCTGTTCTATATAAGGGGTGAACATGTCATCGGTTCCGGCAAAGACATTGACTGCAGTCCAGAAAGGAACAAGAAAAACGGCAAGACAGGCCAGAACGCCTAAAAAACTACGGCCGCAACCGCTATAAATAGACAAGATTGTATTCATGCCCAAAAACTTACA
>CAYNHL010000021.1:0-1639 GCA_964397015.1 uncultured Desulfobacterales bacterium
TACATTACATACCACTTGAAACAAAAGTTGAATCGATGGCGGCAATTACATAATCTCGATCCGATTGAAAAAACCGGGGTTCATGCAGCGGGATGAACCTGTCGGTCTGGTACCAGCTACGTATGAAATCGATCAAATCCTTATACATTATAGATAGCAGTCTTGTACTGTGACAGGTTGCGCGGATCAGTGAACCAGTCAATGGTAAGCTCCAGGCCTTTTTCAAGTGTATATTCCGGCTTGAATCCGGTCAGGCGATTGATTTTGGTATTGTCGCAACAGAGCCTGAATACTTCAGAATCTTCAGGTCTCAGCCGCTGCTGGTCCGTTACGAACCTGACATCGGAATCCATGATTTTCTTTATCATTTCCAGGGTATCCCCCACTGAAATTTCAATTCCGGATCCGATATTGAACACCTGGCCGACAGCCTCATCCGCGCAAGCCAGTTCGACGAACCCTTTGCATGTATCCAGGACATAATTGAAGTCCCGGGTGGGAGAGACATCCCCAAGCCTGATTTCACTGCATCCGGAAGCGATCTGGGTGACGATCGCAGGGATAACCGCCCTGGCACTCTGGCGCGGGCCGTAGGTGTTGAATGGCCTGGCGATGACAACCGGCAGCTTGAAAGAGAGGAAAAAACTCATGGCCATCTGGTCCGCGCCGATCTTGCTTGCAGAATAAGGCGACTGCGGCTGGAATGGATGCTTCTCGTCAATGGGCACATAAAGGGCGGTGCCGTACACCTCGGACGTGGAAGTGTGAATCACTTTCTGAACGCCGTTTTCCCTTGCAGCCTGGCAGATATTCAAGGTGCCCTTGACATTCGTGTCCACGTAACTGTCCGGCGCGGTATAGGAATAAGGGATGGCGATCAGGGCTGCCAGGTGAAAAACGATATCAATGTCTTTTGTCAGATCCCTGCAGAAATGGGGATCCCGTACATCACCCGAAACCACATGGATATCATCCAGGCAGTCCAGGGTATCCAGCCATCCCCAGTTATTGAAGGAATTATAGCAGCTCAGTGCCTTTACCCTGGAACCCTGCTGGACAAGCATCTGTGTCAGGTGTGATCCGATAAATCCGTCTGCGCCCGTGACCAGGACCCGCTTGCCTGTCAATTTCACTTGCATCTCCTGTAAAATAATTGATCTTTCCAATTGTTCCGGCACTGATATCCAGTATGGCTAAAGCCGGTTCATCATTTTTACCATACTATAATCAACCGGTCCTTGAAAAGGCCTTTTAAAAAAACAACGGGGTGACAGCCGCTATAGCCGTCACCCCGTTTTTCATTAAAGCCTGCTTATCGGGTTATGTCATATCAACCCTACTGGAGAAGGCTCAGCACGTTCTGTGCGCTTGCATTGGCCTGTGCCATGGCAAATGTTCCTGCCTGGGTCAGGATCTGCATCTTGGAAAATGTCGCTGATTCCTGGGCAAAATCCACGTCACGAATTGTGGATTCAGCTGAAGAGACATTTACCTGGGTTGTTGAAATATTGGCAATGGTTGACACCAGCTGGTTCTGTACGGAACCAAGATCCGACCGGACCTTGTCCAGCGCTTTCAATGCCGCGTCTGCCACCGCAATTCCGATCTGTGCGCCCTCCTGGGACGTCACGTCTACATC
>CAYNHL010000021.1:1739-37330 GCA_964397015.1 uncultured Desulfobacterales bacterium
CGTCTGCCACCGCAATTCCGATCTGTGCGCCCTCCTGGGACGTCACGTCTACATCTGACAGACGATAAGATTGACCTTCACTCATGGAAGATGTGGTCGTATCTGCCTCGGCGGCATCGTTTATGTCCAAGGTGGATCCGGCCAGCAGGATCGATCCTGCAGCCAGGTATTGATCACCTTCTATATCCACACCTCCACCACTTAACACGACGTCCTGTTGCAGGGTAGTGCCTTCTTCAAAATACACACCACCCTGGCCAATGATCTGCTGTTTGAGTACGGTCCCCGCCGCAATTGTCGATCCGGAGGCAATTGACGAATCCTTGGTCACCAGCATGTCTGTATCTTCAGCCACTACAACATCTTTTGCCAGGGTCACGGTTTCACCAAAAGTAGACCCGTCATAGAGAACACTCTGATTTCCGAGCTGACTGCCAGCGGTCATTGTCATGTTACCCACGACATCACCGTTCCCTGAAATTTCAGTACCATTAACCAACGAACCGGTCAGGAGAATGGACTCATCAGCCAAGTCAGAGCCTGAAACGATCGTCATATCAGCTGTCAGAACGGTATCACCCTTAACATCAAAATCACCGGCATAAATAGAGCCAGCAGTTAAAATAGAATCACCACAAAGCTGGGATGCGCCGGAAAGAGTGGCATCAGATGCCAGGAGAATCTCTGTTTTTACATCGACAATACCGCCACTGATACGTGTATAGGTATTATCCCCTGTTCCACTGACGACTACGACACCTGCTGCACCAGACAGGCTGGCCGACAAATCCCCTTTGAACAAAGAACCATCATCAATATCGGAATCAATCGTTAACACGGATCCAGCTTTCAAGATGCTGGTATCACCAATTGCTTCAGCCCCGGAGACCTTGAAGCTTCCTTGCAGAACCGTTCCGGAAATGATTTCAGTTCCAGATGCTAATGTAGATCCTTGGGCTGCAATAGTGCCTGCATCAACGGCACCAGTAGCACCAGACAGGGTAAAAGAGCCAGCGATCACGGTACCGGAGCCTAATGTGGTTTCCACCAGCTTGGAACCGCTGGCCGCAATCGAATCCTGGGTGGTTACAACAGCTCCTGATACAACGATAAGACCGGCTTCAGTTGAAACAGCAATACCCTCTGTGGCACCGACATCGGTAATCTGGATCTCTGCAGTGCCTTCCTGGCGGACCTCGATCTTACCAAGGGTTGACATGTCTTTTGTGCCGCCAAGGACATCCTGGGTTTCTTCGCCCATGGTAACCTTGATGGCCCTGTCATCGGTTGATGTCAACGTCAAGATTCCGTTCTGGTCAACAGATGCAACGACCCCGTGCTCACTGGTTTTCTGGTTGATGGATGAAGCCAGGGCACCGTCGGCATCGTTTTCCTGGACTGTCAGGGCTCCGATGTTAACGCCGTTGATGGCAAATGAAGAATCGGTTGTGCCGGCTGTTACATTGCTGTCGGTCGAAGATTCCACTACTGCGGTGGCACTGATGCCCAGAATGTCACTGAGCTTGTTCAAAGCATCTGCTACCGCTCCAAGGCTGTTCTCCCTGGAGTTGTTATAGTCGAGCTCGATGCTGTTCAGTGTGTATGTCTGGTCCTGAAGGTTTGAATAAACCTGCAGTTTGCTCACCCCTTCCTTGTCAAAGGTCAACTCGGATGTCGTGATATGACCGATCTTGGTCGCTTCGGCTGAAGAGATTGAAATATCGACTGTTTCACCGGCATAGGCACCGATCTGGAACTTCTTGTTGGTGAACTGGCCGGATAAAAGTTTCTGGTTGTTGAATGAAGTTGTCTTGGCAATGTTATCAAGCTGCTCTCTCAATTTCGAGATATCGGCCTGGATTGCTTTTCTTGATTCAGTGGTCTGCCCGTCCTGGGCTGACTGAATCGCTTTTTGCTTGATAGTGTTAACAATGTTGATGGATTCTTCCAGGGCGGCATCAGCCGTCTGGACGATGGAAATACCATCATTGCCGTTCCTTACGGCCTGTCCGAGCCCGAGAGCCTGGGACCGCAGTGAATCCGCAATGGCCATGCCGGATGCATCATCGGCTGCCTTGTTGATCCTCAGCCCTGTGGACAGACGGCCCAGAGAATCCGACAGTTTATTGTCGTTCCTGATCAGGTTTTTATGGGCGTCCATCGCCGCTATATTCGTATTAATTCGTAATGCCATAGTTCATTCCTCCTTGAGAGTGTTAATCCGGGGAATCCTTTCCCCGTTTTGGCGGCATGATACAATATCATGCCTGAATCCTGAACAATCAGGATCTTTCCTTTAGCTTTTTACGCAGCTGCCTTTTTGTCACCTCCTTTCGCGTGCTGAATTTTCAGGCAAAAAATCCTGAATCGAATCACCTGCAGTAACGTTTTCAACCTGCAATATCTTATCGGCGCAGTTTGGAATAACTTGAACAAATCATCGTTGGTTTTCAAAAATATTTTTTAATGGTTTTTTTTAATGTTTTGACCATCATCATCCGATATAATAGAGTATTGAAAGCATCTATATATTAAACAACCGTAAACGGAGTTGGGAGGTAAAATGGCGACCGGCTCGATAACATCACTGGGAATAGGATCCGGACTCGATCTGCAGAATATTCTTGATAAATTAAGGGAAGCAGACAACCGGGTCATTGACGTCAAGACTGCAAAAAAAAGTGAATACCAGGAACAGATAAACGCATACAACGGTGTCAATGCAAGGCTGTACAATATAAAATCAAATGCTTTGGACCTGTCGCTCCAGTCCAATTTTCTTAATAACAGCAGCACGCTGACCGATGAAAGCGTTCTTGATGCGGTGGTCTCGGATGGACTGCCCAAATCGTTCTACAGTATCGATGTCACCCAGAAGGCCAGCCGCAGCGCATGGGAAGCATCCGGAGTGGAAAGCCAGACTCAAGTCATGTTCACTGAACCCGATACCGGGATTGCCGACCCTGACGAAGCCGTGACCGTTGCTCCTGAGACCATGAGTATTTTTTACGGCGAGGCAGGCAGCGAACAGCAGATCGATGTCGATCTTGCAAGCGGCCTGAGCCTTTCTGAAATCTCAGATGCGATCAACAATTCCGTCAACAACCAGGACGGATCCGGAGAAAAGCTGGTCAATGCCTCACTTGCCATCAACGAGAACAGTGAATACTACATCCGGCTGTCCGCGGCATCAGGAGGTGACAGCGCCGACTCTGAAATCACGGTGGCAGGATTTGACTATGTCGCCGCAGATACCACCATCGGCATCACCCAGGACAGCAGTACCATGTACCTGAGTGTAGCTCCCGGAACATCCTATCTCAGCTTTGCCGGCATGGTCAACTCTGCTGCGGACAACCCCGGAGTGACTGCTGACATAATTGATAACGGTGATGCCGCAAACCCCTATCAACTTACCCTGACAGCCGATGATACAGGCGAAGACGCAAGGATTTCACTGACAAACCTTACGCTTACAGAAGTGACCGGTACCGGCGGCGAATCATTGAACGCCATTTTTTCGGTCAATGGCATCGAATACCAGCGCCAGGCCAACACGGCAATCAATGATGTGATATCGGGCGTAACGCTGAACCTTAAAAACACTGGAGAAACCACACTCAATATCGAATCCGATCTTTCAGGGGCAAAAGAAGATATCATGGGCCTTGTAAGCGGTTTCAACAGCCTTATATCCTACATAAATGGAGAAAACGACGAAGATTCATCAGCAGAATCTTCAGGGACCGATGAAGAAGAGGACAACCCGCTTTCAGGCTCCAACGATGTGAACAGGCTTGTCAGCAGGATCAAATCCCTGTTCACCACTATAGTGGATACCGGATCGGCCTACACCAGCCTTGCCGATCTCGGCATGGATATCGACAGGGAAGGCGTCATGACAATCGATGAAGCAGTACTTGACCAGGCCCTTGCATCTGACCCGGATGCCGTGGCCGATCTTTTTATCGGCGATGCTGAAAATGATGTCACGGGGCTCGGTGATATCATCAATGACGGTATTGGTGTAATGGTGGCTTCCCAGGGAGCAGTTGCAACTCGCATAGATGCCCTCGAGACCATGATGGACAGGCTTGATGAAGACATTGAAAATACGACCGAGCGCCTGGATAAAAGATATGAAACCATGACAGCCGAATTTGCAAGACTTGACAGCTATATCCGGCAGCTCAATTCAGAGTCCGGATACCTGCAGTCAATGTTTGATGCTTTTGATCAAAAAGACAAGAAATAAAACTTTTTAAAAAAACATTATCACAATACAAAGTAACCTGCGGCTTTATTTATCAGGTACTATACAACAAAGAATCAGGAGGTTTGAATGGCTCCATACCAACAGATAAACAACTATCTTAGCAATCACTATGAAGGGATGGACCCTAAGCAGCTTATACTGTTATTATACAAAGGAGCGGCAGACCGGTTGAGATTGACCCGGGAAGGCATTGAAAAAAAAGATATCAGGAAAAAGGGAGAAAACCTCGGCAAGGCCATTGCCATTATCACCGAGCTTAACGCCTCCCTTGATTCCAGCATGGAAGACGAATCTACCGAGTTTTTAAGAGGCCTCTACGGCAGCATACTGCTTGAGCTTTCCAGGGTTCCTTTAAGCAACGACATCGAGGTGCTCAAACAGGCGGAAAGATATATGCTCAAGCTCAAAGACATATGGGAAAATGATGTCATGAAAGACAAAAAGCCAGGAAAAAAAACGCCGGCCGCAACCCCGTACCCTGAACCAGGTGCAGCAAGCGCCAAGACATTCAGCTCGATTGCGGTATAGATTGTCATAAAAATTAAAACAGGATACCCAATATCAAAGATGGAAACCGAATTCAACGACATAAAACAATTGCTGGACAGTATACATGAAATGCAGCAGCGGCATATTAAAACATTCAATACAGATCATGTGCAGCCTGATATAGAGCAGCAGTCTGCTGAACGGGAAGCTGCATTCAATACTTTGAAACAAAAAGTCGCCGGATTTATAACCCTCACCGAAAACAGCAGCCATGAAGATGCCAAATCCATGCTGGCCGGCATAAACGAAAGCATTTCAGGACTTATGGAGCAAAACCGTGTACTTGAAGCCAGTGTAATAAAGCATAAAGACCGGCTTCAAAAAAATCTCAAGCAGATATCCAGAGGAAAACAGGCTCTTGGATCGTACAAATCACCCGCTGTGGTGAAAAACAGACCGAAAGTCATCAGTTTGACAAATTAAGGAGGACCCCATGAATATCAATTCACTCAATACCGTATCAACCGAAGGGTTAAAAATCGACCCGGCAGCTGCTGCACCGCAAAGGGTTGAAAGTAACAGACCGCCTTCCCAGGACCGGGACCGGCTGGCGTCTGGAGAAAAAATCGATAAAAAAGCCGAGGCATCGAACACGACGAGGGACTCTATAGAAGAGTCAATCGAGATCGCCGACGTTCTCAATGAAATGATGAGCGAGCTACAGACCAATATCGGGTTTTCGATCCGTGAAGATCTTAATCACCAGGTTGTCGTGGAAATCAAGGACCGGAAAACCGATGAACTGATCAAGCAGATTCCAACAGAAGAGATGCTCAAGATCAAGGAAAAAATGGAAGAGTTGACAGGGCTTATCTTTGACCAGAGCGTTTAACCCGGCTCAAAGCACTTTGTGCTGATGCGAATAATCAGAATTTGAAACTGCCGCCTGGATGGCCTCGTTGTTCCTGGAATTTATGATCAGCGGGCCGATCAGGTTGGCCGTAATTTTTCTTTCCTCCGGATCACCTGATATGTTCACCACCACATAGACCAGCAGGTCCTCCACGCTGACATCCCGCCATCCCCTTATCTTTATGAATGCTTCAAGATCCACCTCGTAATCCGGCTTGAACAGGTAAGGGTTCAACAGGATAAGGGCCAGGTTGGGTTCTTCCACCGACTGGTACCAGCAGAAAGGAGAGGTTTTTGAATCTTCTATAAGGGTAAATTTTTCAAATCCGGGAAATCCCGGCAAGCCTTCGGGCATGGTCAGGATCTTTTTTTCATCGATATCAATCTCGCCAAATTTTCTGGTCTGTATCTTCACTTTTACCTACTCCTTGCCCAGTTTACTTTTAAACAGCTCAGCCGCCTGCGTTATATCGGTCACGGTTTTACCCGCCGCCTCGATGTTTTCTTTTTCGATTTGCTCTAAAATTTCCATCCTGAGAATCTGTACGTCCCGGGGGGCATCTATGCCGATCTTGACCGACCCGCCTTCTATTTCAAGCACACTGATTACTATGTTGTCACCGATCCTGATTTTTTCTTCCGGCTTACGAGTCAGCACAAGCATGGAATAATCCTTTTATAAATAGTTCACCAGGCTCAGGTCCAAAATCTTGGAAGTTGAATTCAAGGCTGCCTGATAAGCGGTTTCAATATTTTTCAGCTTCATGATCGCCTCTACGATATCTGCGTCTTCAATCATGGACCGCCGTTCAGTCAGGCTCAACCCGACCTGGGAAGTAATGGTCTCGCGGACCTCGAGGCGGCTGAATTTCATACCTGCATCCACGATCCGGGATGTCATGATATCGAAATTTTGCTCCAGCCGTCCAATAGTCCGCTCGATGCCGTCCCGGTCATTATCCGCCAGATAGGTTTTTAAATCAATCAAAGTATTGAAAATTCCCCATTCGACCTCCCTGTCGCTTTTCATGGGGGTTTTCTCATCATCGACTGCATGGAATCCAAGCAGGCTGCCGATTCCCTGTCCTGTACCACCCTGTGAAAGCGGGGCATTGTCGCCGGTCTTCCACATCAGGTCAAGCTGCTCGAGCTTCGTGCCGTTTTCCTTGATGGAAAATTTTTGAGTATAGTCATCCCAGGTAACGGTATAATCTATTTTATTGCCATCGGCATATGATTTTTCCTCGAGTGCCTTTTCTATTTCTCTTGCCAGATGGTCATGGCTTTTATAGGTGTCTTCTTTTATAACCGCAGTCAGCTGATCCACTTCCTTTCCCATGTCGCCTTCGACATATTCCTTGAAATCCAGCTTGTTGTTGTCAGCATCAATGGTCAGGTTGACCACCGGTATATCGCTTTTTGAAAACGAAACCACATCATCGCCGTAAAAGCCAAGCCGCTCGTCCGCGCTCTGGTCCCGTCCCGTGCCGGTCTGCCATAATAGAGAAAACGACCTTATGGCCTGGCTGCTTCCTTTTATCATGAACTGTCCGGCGGCATAGTCATAATCCACAGTGTACCTTACACCATTGGGCGATGCATCACGCATGGCGGTTTGAACCTGAGATGCCACATCGTCCAGGTCAATGTAATCCCCGGGCTCTATCCTGACCTGTATTTCCTCGGAAATACTGCCGTCAACGGCTGTTTCCCTGAAATCGATCACATTGTTCGTATCGTCAAAGGACATCAGCACAGGCTCTGTATCGCTGGTATGCACACCCAGTCCGGTGCTGTCTGTAGTAAATCCCAGGGTTTCTCCTATAGAATTGTCCACATCGGGTGATCCACCCGACTTCCACAGCAGGTCGAGAGCTGCCAGTGCCCCGCCGCCGGACCGCTGGAGTTCAAACTGGCGGGCAGCGTCATCGTAACTCAGATCATAAGTAACAGCGTTCCCGGATGCGGCGGATCTTGCGTTCATGGCTGATTCAACAGCGGCTTCCAGGTCGCTCATGTCGGTATAGGTGCCATGTGCAACCTTGGCGCTCATCACCCGGGTTATACCTCCGGTTTCCCTGAAAAAGACCGTGTCATTGGTGTCATCGATGGTGATGTAGGCCTGTGCCGTATTGTCACTTACAGGATATGTAATGGCATCGTCATGAGGATAAAACCCGAGGGTTTCTCCTGCAGCCTCAGTTTGAGCGGAGCTGGACCACAATATATTGAGCTCGTCAAGCGTGGTTCCATTTTCCCGTATGATGAACCTGCTTTCATTTGAATCATAGGTTACGGCATAATTGATTCCGTTTGCGCTGACCGCTTCCATCTGTGTTTCTATGTCCTGCGCCAGTTCATCCATGTCGGTGTATTCCAGGTCGACACCGGTGGTGTTGATATCGGCTGTCAAGGTGGTGGCCACGCCTGCGGCATCCACTTCTTCAAAAACGATGTGGTCATTGACCCCGTCTTCAATTACAAGCTCGGTCACAAATTGGGCACTGGTGTCTGATACCGCCGGTTCATGAACGGTATCGTCGAAAGCAAACCCTATCTCGTGGCCTATGCTTTGATCGTAGCCGGCAGGGACGATATCGAATTCGACAAACTGTCCCGGCTTGGAAACCGGTGTGTCCAGGGAAACCTGAATATCTGCGATACCGGAATTGTCAAGATCTATGCCCACACTGCCGGCGGTTCCCGGGATTGTGGAAGGTACAATGAAATACCCGGGATTGTTGTCGACCGTCCAGGTGTTGTCCCCGTTCCAGGTCAGCCTGAAGGGTTCGGTGCCGGCAGGTTCGGGTGTTTTGATGGTCAGGGCATCCTTGTGCACAACGTTGATTGAGATATCATCGGGATCGATGGCACTGCTGGCATTGATCCCTTCAATATGAGGCTCCTTGCCCGATTCCCACAAAAAAGTGGTCCTGACATATCCGGGATATGAACCATCCTGTCTTATGGCAAATTTTTGCGTCTCTTCATCCCAGTCAACCTCATAGGTCAGGTTGTAGCCTCTGTCGGCAGATGCGGCATTCAATCCGTTTTTAATTGCGGTCACGAGCTGGGATTTTGTGTAGACACCTTCCGGCACTACAGCGGCAAGTCTTTTTTCCGATGCTATTCCATGGCCGTTGTCTTCTTTGAAAAGGATGGTATCGTTGGTGGAATTTATATGTATCTCCTGATCCCAGAAACTCTCTTTTCCGCTCCTGCCCACGGACACCTCTGAGTTTTTATCACTTCGTATCTCGAACGCGGGGTCATTTCCGTTGTAAATCACCTGCTCAAGTGTTTTATCGTATTCAAAAGGAGCGGCATCGATATCAGTTCCCCCGAAAATGTAGTTGCCATTGATCTGGGTATTGCCCAGAGAAACAATCTGTTCGATATAGCTTGTCACCCTTTCAATGGCCGACCTGCGCTCATCATCGGTTGTCGAATCATTGGCAAGGCGGGCCACTTCCACCTTGGCGCTGAGCATCAGGTCATTTACACCGTCAAGGGCGTTTTCAACACTTTCGATCCAGGATTTGCCCGTTATCACGTTTCGCTCGATCTGCTCGAGGTTCCCTAAAGAATCCTTGAGAGACAATACCTGGCTGAGCCCCAGCGGGTCATCCGATACTTCGTTCAACTGTTTCTGTGTACTTATGACCCTGTTGGCATCCTGGAGACTGCTGGTAAGGTTTCCCAGCCGGTAGGTGGCATTCACGTAATTTGATATGGTGGGAGCCCGCATCTTAGTTCTCCTGTTACCGCACGGCAATCAGCGTATTGAGCATCTCGTCGGCCACTGTCAAAAGCTTTGATGCGGCTGAAAACGCATGCTGGTATTTTATCAGCTTGATCATTTCTTCGTCCAGGGAAACGGCAGACACCGAATCTCTCTGGGCGGTCAGGCTGTTTGTCATCATATCGGCAAATTCCCTTGAATTCTTGATACCGCGTGACTCGATGCCCAGGGAACTGATCAGCTGGTTGTAATAATCATCCAGTGTCGCGCTGGTTGTACTGGACCAGGCATCGTTTCCACGGTCATATGTCCACAGCTTCATGGTTTTAGCCTGGTACTGGACATCCGCCATGGCAAGGGCATTGGAGTTGTCTCCCTGACTGATCACACCTGTTTCGGAATCGATTTTTGCCGCTGCCACAAACTTGGTGTCTTTGAGTGCCTCATTCATCTCCATTGTCATGGAATCGGTGCCCTTGAAAAAATTATTCATTCCTGCGGCAGCGGCAAGACCGGATGCATCAGAGGCATCGTCGGAAAAGGCATACCCGATATCCCTTGAATTTCTCTGGCGCATATCAAACTCGACAAAGCCGTCTCCTGTCACCTGATTTTTAAAATCAATCCTTATATCCGCCAGGCCGTCTCCGGAAAAATCCACTCCGAATCCGTCATCGTCCCCGCCGGGCGGCAGCAGCTGGAGGGTGCCGCCCGTAGGATCATTCAAAACCCCCCAGGACCCTGATGATCTTTCAAACCTGAGATCCGAGGCCTTTATATTCATGGCGCCCCAGTCTGTAACACTAATATTGCAGTTGGCTTCGCTGAATCCGTTGCTGCCGGAATACTCTACGTTCTGGATTGTATAGTACGATTCGGACACGGCAAACTTCAGGCGGTTCTCATTGGTGGCCCAGGCCTTCATGCCGGCCGCCTCACGGTTGAACTGTCCGGCAAAGGAATCGATGGTCCAGTGCCAGTCGGAAAGACGTTCCCCTGTCGGTTCGCCCGCATCGGTAAGCATCTGTGGCACTCCGGTGTCACCGGTAGTTACCGTAAATGTATCATCTGTAAACAACGTCCCGTCATAAAATTTCATGTTCATGCCGTCAACAGGCACCTCGACCGCCGCCCCGGGGGTATAGGGAGGATCATGGCCTTCAATGGTGAAGGTGCCCGAACCACGGCTGTTGGACCATTCGATCACGAGCGGTTCATCACCCGTTGCCGGCAGGTGCCCGACCTTTCCCCCTGACACCACCTTGAAACGGTAAATATCGTTGATGCTGTTCGCCTGGCCGGTAATCCGGAAATTCAAGGGATCCGGCCGGCCCTCGGTATCTGTGTTGACGGTCAGCACATTACCGGCCACAAGGCTTCCCTTTGAAATATCAAAAGACAGGGTGGTCATTCCGCCTTCAATGATATCCACCTGTTCCTCATCCTCCACATTCAGCAGACCTGATGCCCCGGTACGCAGCCCGTTCTGGTCGAGTCTTTCCCACATGATAATACCTTCATCGTCGTACAGGGACGAAGTGGCCGAATCCCGAAATACATTCCCCGCCTCCAGGCGGTCATTCTCCGGCTGGCTGGTACCGGTTCCAGTCCCTGTGGAAACCCGGATCTGCGCATTGTTGTCAAGCGTGTCACTGAAATCCGTGATCCGGATTGGAGATTCCAGGGAACGATCCTTTATGACTGAAACCGAACTGCCGGTCCGCACCACCTGGTAGAATTGATCGACCCCTCCTGCAGCCAGGTCGTCATTGAGTTCAGCTTCAAGCTCCATGGCCAGCTCGAGCTCTGTGGTACCTCCCGCCGATGTAGTTGAAAAATCGATGGTTGTTCCGTCAAGGTCAAATGAAATCACCTCGCCGCCGGCTGTGGTGAAATTGGAAAATCCACCCGGACCGCCAAAGGTTAGAACCGAACTGCCGGAATCTGCGAAATGATCACTGAAAAGGCCGCCGGTTCCGGCTCCTGCCACGTTTGAATACAGAGTCATGCCGGGTTCGATCATCGCCGTGACTGTTCCGGTTGTCACGGCAGCCTTGTTTCCAGGCCCCGCGTTTGTGTTATCGATCACTGTGACAGCAAGCTGCGGCATGTCCTGTTTAAACAGATCAACGCTGTCAGTATCCAGCGACACGGCATTGAACCGCACCGTATCGTTCAGGCCGGTAAAATCCAGGACATTGTCGACATTCCCTAAATCCGCGCCGGTTCCGAGGTCAAGGGCGCTGATATCGACAGATCCGCCTATTGCCGTGCCCGCGTCTGTCAAACGAATATCCGTGCCGTCCAGAGTCCTTAAGAAAACTGAATGGGTTAAAGGATCATGCTCGATTGTAACGGCAGATCCTTGCGGAAATACCTCAGACAGGGCATCGGCAAATGCCTGCGACAAAGCGGCCTGGTCCGTGGTGTCAATTCCGTTCAGATCAACAGAAACCGTCCGGCTTTCATCCACAAGCCCTGCATTCATTGTGTCCACGTTAAAAACAGCCGTGTCCCCGGGATTGAACAAAAAATTATCAAGGCGGACCGATGCATTATCCCTTACCTCGAAATCCTGGACACCAAGAGTCCTGCCGGCACTGCTGGTGATGGTAAGGCCGGAGGCAGACAAATCGTCATCTTCGTTGATATCGTTCACTGCGGCAGCGGCTGCCAGCAGAACGTCTTCAAACTGGTCGTCGATTGATCCAAGGCTTGAATCCCTGACAAATTTTTGTTCATGAACCAGTCCATCCACGTGCAGCGAAAAGATTATCTCATCTCCGTCTTGGGCATTTGTTATTCCTATGGTATCGAATGACAGGCTGTTTTCCGATGCATGGGCCGTAACTCCGGCAATCTCGCTCAATGCCGCTGCAATTGACGCGGCTGACTGTTTGACAGCTCCTGCGGTATTGCTGATCTTGATCGTCTGGGTGCCGGATGGACCGTCATATACACTGATGGTCTGTTCCGCAATGGCGGAATCAAGGGCCGTGTCGACATCGGCAGCAGATCCATGAACCAGCGACAGGCCGTCACCATCGGACTCGATCACTTCCAGGTCTCCCAGGATTGCATCATCCATGACCGTGAGCCTGTAAATGGACTGAACCCCTCCGGGAGCAATCCCCTGCCAGTTTGAAATCCTGGCTTCGGAAACCCCCATATCGATTTGAGTTCTGGTGTATTCGGTATCTGCCGTGGTCTTGTCTTCGATCCACATGGTAAAGTCTTTTGAAAAATCAATTTTATCGCCGAACCCGTAGCTTGTGAGCCACCGGCTGTCGTCTGTTGCATAGTCACCCGTGACAGAATCCTTGTAATATGAAAGCCCGGCTCCCTGGGAATGCTGGTAATTTATGGCCCAGATCATCTCCCTGGCAAGCTCGTCAATTTCCGTACGGAACTTGGGAATCACTTCATCCCGCATATCCAGCAGGCCGCCGACCCTGCCCGAATCTATGGTGTCTGTAATCCGCTGTCTTGTCCCTTCATCCGTCTGCCAGTAAATATCCTTGTTCTCCATTTCCAGCCTGTAATTGTCGACACCGTTGACAACCGTGTACTGGTTGCCGATATTGACCATTATAGTCCCGTTGTATTTCTCGAATGTATCGATATCCACGAGCTCACCGAGTTCATCTACAAGCCTGTTTCTCTGGTCCCGCTGGTCGTTGGCTGAGCGGTGGATTTCAGCCGACATGATTTCCTGGTTCAAAACCGCAATCTGTTCTGTCAGAGAATTGATCCTGTTGACAGCGGAATTGACATCCGCATTGATATCTACTGCCAGGTCATCCATATCCAGTACGGTGGCCTCAAACCGGGAAGCAAGTTTAGCCCCGCTTTCATACACTGCCACACGCTCGGAAGACCCGGTCGGATTGTTGGACAGGTCATGCCACGAGCTCCAGAATTCAGTCAACACGCTGCTGATACTGGTTTTGGAATCCGGATCGAAAAATCCTTCCAGGATCCGCATATAGGATTCCTGTTCTTCAAACGAGGTCTGGTTTGATTTTGCATTGGTAAGACGTTGTTCCAAAAGCTTGTCGACACTCTGCTGGATCTGGAAGGTATCGACACCGGTGCCGAAAAAAAATCCTGCGTAAGGCGCGGGCTTCCTGTTTTTCTGGTCAGCGTTCTGGACACTGTAATCAGGGTTGTTCACATTGGCGATATTGTTGCCGGTTACGTTCAGCCCATACTGCTGGGAAGCAATGGCTGTCCTGCTGATGCTCAGTGTACTGGAAATACCTGACATGGGCTACACCTCTTCGCTTATGTAGTAATCAGCATTTTTCTCTTTTGACTTATGACCGGCATTTATATATTGTGTCTCGTTTTTCCGTGTCGAAACCGTTGACATGATATCATCGATAATTGCCAGGTGCTCTGTCAGGTACTGCCGGTTCCTGTCAGATTTCATGGCAAGATTCTGTTTGAGCTCATGGATGTGCGACAAAGCCTGTTTGAGTACATCCCGGTCATGTTCATCCATTGAAAGGGCCCGGACCATGTCCGTCAACGTCATGTTTTCCTTTTTTGTCCTTACTGTCCCTGCTCTGCCTGCAATTAATGCGTAAAGATCCGTTGTCATGCTTTCAATTTCGAGGGCAAGCGCTTTTTTTTCACGGGTGGTCTGCCAAAGAGCATCAACATCCATGGTAACGATATATTCCCGCTCTTTTTCAGCTATATCATTCAATATGTCGAACGATGAAAGTATCGCGTTCAGCATCCGGCTGATCTCATCGGCAAATTTTTCCATGCTGGTTCCTCCTTATGGTATTAATCGGCTGACAGCTGATGTGACATTAATCATTTCGTCATCATCCGGTAATTTAAGGAAATATTTTCCCCATACCGCCTGTATAAAAGCTGCTGTATGACTAAGAGAGCAACATCCATGCCACAGACATGGATCACGCATTTAATAAAGGAATAAAGAAGGTGAGGAGGGGTTATTTATGATCGTTGAGCTGCTCGAATAAAAATTCCTTGATGCCAAGTGAATTTTTACCTTTTGAAAGCTGTTCTGAAAGATACTGATCATGCATGGACAGATAGGTGTCATACGCATGTCCTGAATCCAACAGGGTATCTTCACTTGAAAGGGTCTGGCGCATGGATTTGAGAACCGTATGGATAAAAATGGCCTCAAACCCTTCACAGGCTTCCTTTAGTTCTTTTTGCCCGGCTGCAGGCTTTGCCTGCCGGCTGGCCCGGGATTCGATGGAACTTGAAATATGATGCTGAATCAGTGAATTGTCCAAGATTTTGTCCTCGATATTAAGTTAAATAAGCTCCAGTTCCGCCTGGAGGGCGCCGGCGGCCTTGATGCCCTGCAGAATCGAAATCAAGTCTGCCGGTGAGACCCCGATGGCATTCAAACCATTGACCAGCTCACCGATAGTGGCGGTTCCGGGAAGCTGCAGCACCCGCTCTTCCTGTGTATCGCCTTCAGGGGTGTCGATGGTAACGGACAGGTCACCGTGGGCAATGGCCACGGTTGAAATGGTGACATCGCTGCCGATCACGACAGTGCCGGTTCTTTCATTGATAACTACTTTGGCCAGAGTATCCGGAATCACGTTCAATGTTTCTATGTCTGCAATAAACTGCGCCACATGATCCTTGTACATATTTTCAGGAACGCTCAGTTCAATGGCTGATGAATCAATTGCCCGGGCGATTCCCTCACCGATGGAAACATTGATGGTTGAGGCCATCCTCAGGGCTGTAGTAAAATCAGGCCGGTTAAGGGATAAAATCAGCTTTTTTTTCCCGTTCAACTGGAACTTGATTTCCTGTTCAACCGTGGCACCATTTATTATACGCCCTACCAGCAGGTGGCTGTCCCTATCCTGAGCGCCATTGCCGCCGCCCAGGCTCACCACCCCCTGGGCAAGGGCATATATCTGTTCATCCACCCCCCTGAGCGGCGTTAACAATAAAGTGCCGCCCTTGAGGCTTTTGGCATCCCCGAGTGACGACACAGACACATCTATCCGGTCCCCGATGCGGGCAAACGGCGGGATACTGGCCGTGACAATGACTGCGGCCACGTTTTTCACCGCCAGCTGGTTTTTATTCACATGGACATTCATTTTTTCCATCATGTTGGCCAGCGCCTGGCGGGTAAAACTGACCCCGGCCTTGTCCCCGGTACCGTTCAGCCCGACCACCAGGCCGTATCCGCTCAACTGGTTGCTGCGTATTCCCTTGATGGATGCAAGGTCCTTGATCCGGGCGGCCGATGCCATGTCAATGGTTCCTGCAACCAGGAAAAAAAACACTGCCAGCATGCCACACAATTTGAAGCGATATCCTTTTGTCATCATTATCACCTGTCTAAAAAGGCCAGACCTTGTCCAGCAGCCGGGTGCCCCATCCAGGGCTCTGTTTGTCCGAAAGCACGCCCTGGCCATAATATTCGATCCTGGAATCCGCAAGATATGTGGACTGAACCCGGTTGTCCGAAGAAATATCTTTGGGCCTGACCACGCCGGATACAAGAATATACTGTACCTCGTTATTGAGCTTGATGGCCCGCTGACCAAACAGGCTGTAATTTCCATTGGGAAGGACTTCCACAATCCGGGCGGCAATGGAAGCTGTTACCTGCCCGCTCCTGTCGCTTTTTGCCTCCCCGGCAAAGCTCGATTTATAGTCCGTTCCAATCAACTTGGTATCCGTTCCTCCTCCAAGCCGGGTCTTGTAACCCAAAAGATTCATGTATGGCACCCCTACATCCATGCCTGTGGTCTTTTCAGACTCGGTATTGACATCCATCTGGGATGATGAATTTTCCACTATGTCAACAATGACTGTATCGCCCACATGAACCGCCTTGTCGTCTTCAAAAAAAGATCCGTTCCTGGCTGTCCACAGAGAGCCTTCTGCAGGCCTGGGTGCCTGGAATTCCGGGGTGATTGACGGCTTGTCAGAAATCCCTTCAGGAAGGACCGGACCTGTTGCAGTCCGGGCGGCCCCTCCGCCGGAAGCACACCCGGCAGCCATGAGAAGGAACGCTGTCAATATCTGTACTGTAATCATTGCAACCGGTATCTGTTTCATATTCACTCCTAATACGCGACCTGAACAATTGATCTTCCCTTTACAAATCCCCTGATCAGTTTACCTGAACTGGTATTTTCCACCTGGATGACATCGTCCATATACCCGTTTTCCCTTGAGATTCCGGTTGCGGCAATCACCAGGTTTTCTTTTTCGACAATGATCCTTACC
Organism: uncultured Desulfobacterales bacterium; assembly: GCA_964397015.1. Classification (GTDB taxonomy): domain Bacteria; phylum Desulfobacterota; class Desulfobacteria; order Desulfobacterales; family Desulfobacteraceae; genus MADRE2. The sequence continues at coordinate 18,413 of CAYNHL010000021.1, forward strand.
CGGTCGCCTTTTTGAATCACCGGTGGAATTTCCAGAAGATCCAGCCTTATGGCATCTCCTTTTTTAAAACCGGTTTTAGCTTCCTTGCCCGAAATATCGGACAGTTCTGCAGCATGGTTTCCCCTGAGCCGGGACAGGTTCATCCGGCAGCTGATTCCATCTGATGCCGTCAGCTCCTGGCCCCTGGCGATATCCTGTGCGGCGCACAGAATATCTTCAAACACATCGAGCCATCCATAGATCCTCAGCCGGTCACAGCTTTTTTCTTCGATCATGACATCGGCGGTGATGGAAAGCCTGCCGCCCTGTTCTGGCAGGTCGCCGGAAAAAACCAGTGTCAGTTCCCCGGCCGGATAGACCTCCAGGCCGCTGACCCTGGTCTTGTCCAGTGCAACCTCTTTTTCGCCCATCTGCCCGGCTACCCAGTCTTCAAGCTGCTGAAGCACCATTTCCTGTGTCAGCTCCTGGCTGTCCTGCTTGATATAGACACGGTCGGGAATCTGAATAACCGCCTTTTCAAGGATTCCCCTGCTGGTTCTGAACACCGATTCGATCTGGCGTCTTTCAAGCACCTTTATCTCTCCCGGTCTCGGGGAACGGCAGATTTCCATCGCTGCCACGTCATCCTTGAAAAAGCCGGGCACACTGATCTCTGCAATATCACCCAGGTATGTCATTTCAGACTGGACACTGGCGTGTGCCCTGATATTGATAAAAATCTCGGAATCCTTTACATCATCTGGTTCAGCGGATGTGCCGGCAGTTGATCCTGTAACGGAAAATGCCAGCAATAAAATTCCCGCTGCCAGGACAACAAAAAGCCGCATTGTGAAACGGTTTTTATGTAGATTTCCAGTTTTTGGCATCAGCGTTTCAACCCATTGGCAATACCCAGCATGGAGTCTGCCGTTGTAATGGACTTGGAATTGGCTTCAAAGGTCCGCTGGCCGGATATCATCGAGACCATTTCTTCCACGATGCTGACGTTGGACAATTCCAGGTAGTTGTTTACAACCGTGCCGGACCCCTCTTCTCCCGGGACAAGTTCAACCGCCGGGCCTGATCCTTCCGTCGGCCTGAACAGGTTGTTTCCCATTGCAAAAAGCCCGGCATTATTTACAAAAGTGTTTATCAGTATCTGTTCCGTGGCAAGGATTTCTTCATCAGCTCCATGGGCGGTCAAGGTCCCGTTATCCTGAAGGTTGATCACGACTGTTTCAACCGGCAAAGCTATTTCCGGCTGGAGCCTGTCCCCGGAAGGAGTGGTGATGAATCCTTCGCTGTCCAGGGTGAAATCCCCCGCCCGGGTATAAACATCCTCGTCTCCGTGAAGCACCCTGAAAAAGCCGTCTCCCTGGATGGCCATATCCAGCTTGTTCCCGGTTTCCACGTAATCACCCTGGGTAAAAATCTTCTGGACCCCTGAGGGTTTGACCCCCATACCCACCTGGATGCCGGTGGGCACCTGTCCTCCTCCCGGAGTGGTCTGACCCGCCACCAGGAGGGTCTGGTACATCAGATCCTCAAAATTGGGCCGTGACTTTTTAAACCCTGTTGTATTGGCATTGGCCAGGTTGTTGGCTACCACGTCGGTTTTCATCTGCTGGGCACTCATCCCGGTTGCAGCAGTCCAAAGCGATCGTATCATTTTCCCTCCTGATTATTTGAGGATACCCACATCATTGACAGCTTTCCCATCCACTTCGTCAAATGTCAGCATCGATTTTTGAAAAGTTTCATACATCCGGTGATAGTCGATCATCCGGACCATCTCGTCCACCACGGCCACATTGGCCCCCTCAAGGGCCATCTGTTTGACCCGTACCTGCGGCGGCGGGATTTCATCCTGGGGATCGGCATCATAGAACAGATGATTCCGGCTGTCTTTTTTCAAAAGTGTCAAGTCCTGGAATGTCACGACATCGAGGGTGTCCACAAATTCCTGGTCGACGAATATCTCACCTGCCTCGTTGATACTGACGGATTCTCCATCGATCACTATTGCACCGCCCTGTCCCAGTACCTGGTTTCCGTTCTGGTCCACCAGCACCCCGTCAGCGTCAAGTGTAAAATTACCGTTCCTGGTGTATTTGATGCCGTCCATGGTTTCGACCTTGAAGAAACCGGTGTCTGCCAGGGCGACATCCAGAGGATTATCCGTGGTCTGGATCGGCCCCTGGGAAAAATCCCGGTTGATCATGGCCTTGAACTGCCGGTCAAAACTTATCACGTCCTTTTTAAAGCCGGTTGTATCCGCGTTGGCAAGGTGATTTGATACTGCCTCCAGTTTCCGCTCCTGCCTGAGACCGCCCTGAACAGGCCGGGTCATTTCAAGTAGCATGATTCATGGTTCTCCTGGTTTGTATAATCATTTATCTGACAACTTCTGCAATAAATCTTGCAATAAAAATGCCATGGGCTCGAAAGAACGCCATAAACCTGTTAACAGGCACAAACACGCATTATAATGTCATTCAAGGCGGGGCAGGATCAAATGTTCTGGTGTCAAAAAGCCAAAATCGTGACAGGCATGCCTGCAGAAAATTGACAGTACCAGAAAAAATTGCCGGGTTTCAGCGCCTCGAATTGGCTCCGTAGACAAATGCCAGAAGTTCGGCGACAGCCACATAGACGGCCGGGGGGATTTCTTCATCAATCTCGAGTTTTGACAGCACTTCGATCAGGTCCGGATCGTCCTTGATCGGGATATCGTGCTTGAGGGCAAGCTCGATAATTTTTTCAGCAACACGGCCGCGACCCTTTGCCTTGACCTTTGGGGCCTCATCCTTGAGGCGGTCATATTTAAGCGCAACGGCTTTTTTCTGGACATACCGGGCCATTGTCAAACCACTATATTCAGTACACGGGCATCCTGGCGTTTCAAAACGGATTCCACCAGGGATGAGGGATGGACTTCCTGATCGGCCGCGACCTGGCAGCTGACCTGGAGAAGCTGATATCCGCTTTTGGACAGGCGGGCTTTCAATTCCGGCATCAGGCCTTCCATGTATTCACACACCTCTTGACTGGACAGCTTGAATATGCCGGCCATGGTCTTGCCGTACACGGAAAAATCGGCCCGCAGAGGTCCAAGCCGGGACATGTCGAGCAAAAATGATACATAAGTCATCCGGTCTGAAGTTTTCGAGGCTTTCCCGTCGTCATCTGCCTGGCCTGTATCTATCAGAAGCTGGCCAAAGCTGAAGGTGCCGTTTGAAAACACGGGAAAGGGAAATATGGTTTTTCCTGAATCGGCAGACTGGTGGTTGAGCAATTGAAAATTTTCAATGGTCTGGATAAAATCCGACATGATCCCGCCCTGCTTTTCACCTCCTGCCCCGGCCAGGCCTATCTGACGAAGCAGCATTCCCTTGAAATCCTGTTTGAAAAAATCATGAGGCAAATCTTTTAATACCTGCGCCATTTTTTTTTCCAGCAACAGGCCTCCGGCATCCAGGAATTTTGGCACCAGGTTGTGATCCGGTTTGTATGACTGCAGTGAAAACTCCATCAATGCGGTCTTCAGCGAAGCCGGCAGGGAAAGCTTTTCAATACCCTTGAACGGCATCTGGCCCGACAACAGGCTGACAAGCGACGATATCCGGCTTGAATTCATTTCCTGCAAAGGCGCTATAAGTTTCAATACCAGAGAGTCCTTGTCCTGTACCACCTTGAGACTGATTTCATCCCCGGCGGAAAACGGCAGGGCGGTCCGGGCGGTAAGTGTTTTCCCGTTTATCAAAAGAGTGATATTTTTACCTTCAAATGCAGCCAGGACCTTTGCATCAACGGTCTGATTCAGCTTCAGCTGCCCTGTTAAAATTTCAGAGGCCGCAGAGCCCTTATCGGAAATCACCACACGGTTTTCTGATACAGTTACACCGGTGATCATCTGTCCTTCTCCATTGCCTGAAACTTTTTCTTAAGGTCCACCACCAGCTGGACCTCTCCTTTGGGAATGCCAAGTTTTTCGGCAATGGTGCCGGTGTCGATTCCACGGGCGAACATGTCAATGATATTTTTCTGCTGGTCATCGAGATCATCATCTCCCGGCGGCACAGAATCCTGACCGCCTGTGGATGAAAACATTTGTGCAGAGGCGGAGTATGTTGACGCGGCCCGCTGCTGCAGGGCATCTGCCCTTGAAAGAAGCAGGTTGATGTTGATGATCCTGTTATCCAGCGCGTCGTTCAATTCCCTGACTATTTTCTTCTTTTCCTTTATCTGGTCGTTGAAGCTCTCTGCGACCTGCATGGCATCCTGCATCAAGGGTTCGAGCATCTGGATAATGTCATCGGCCGCCTGTTTCCTGCTCTGGCTGTAATCAACAGCCTTCTCAGGCGGCATGCCGGGCGGCTGATTCTGAAGCAAAGTCCACATCACGTTCATTTTACGGGAAAGCACCAGTACCAGTATCACCAGTATAAAATTGACAATAAAGCCTACCCCTATCCAGAATTCCAGTGAATACAATGCCATTATATTACGGTATCCAGCAGCTGGCCCGGTGCATCCGGATCCTCGTTACGATGTTTTTTTTCTTTTTTCTTCTTCTCTTTTTCCCGGGCTTCAGCCTTTTTCTCCTCCCGTTCTTTTTCTTTCCTGGCTTTCACTCGTGCAATTTCATCAAATTCCTTTACCGTGCTGGCAAGTTCAGCGGCGTTTGCCGCCTGCTGGGCTTCAACATGGGCGGGATTGGGTTTCGGCGCATTACTTCCCTGGGTCAGCTCGCTGACCGCACCGGATTGCTGGATAACCAGATTGTGACCTGATATGGCATTCATAAGCAATCCCCTTTTTATTCATCCGGTCCTGATTCATCCGGTTTTAAACGAATCAAACCGGATGGAATCGATAAAATCACCAGGCAGCACAGTTTTCAAGGCCGCTTCAACAACCCTTGCAAGATCTGATTCAGTAATGTCATCTTTGCGCTCAGAGCTCAACGCCTGCTGAATGGAGTCATAGATAAGCCCCCGGTAAAATGGCATATTTTCATTAATTTCATTATATGCACTTTCATTGGAATAATCAATAGAGATATCGGTTGCCACATAGGACAGGGCATCTGAATCATCTGATGCAAGAATAATAAAATCCTTCAAAACCAGGCTTCCTGGAGTTGATGCCGGGCGTGCCTGCCCTACTGTGATATCCACGGTATCACTGCTGTCAACAATGATTTCCCTTTCCGATGATGCTGCAGGAACAGATTCTGTCTGCATATCATTTTGGGCCGTGTCAGATGAAAAAAACAATTTGTATGCCACGGGCACAGACAGCACGATTATAAGCAAAATGCCGGCAGCGGCAAAAACCCGTTTGGACCGGTACCAGGACGGACCGCTCTTTTTCGATTTTTTTGTCTTTCCGCTGTCAGGGTCATCATCGAGACCTTCGAGAACAACCGTATCATCTTCTTCGTCTTCCATCATGTCATCTGAAAGGTCATCAGAAAAATCATCCAGATCATCTTCATCATCCAGAAATTCATCTACTGCATCAGAATCAATTCCATCATCGTCATCGTCGAGAAGGTTGCCCAGCACATCTTCGTCTTCCTGGTCACTGGACATCAGCAGTGCATCGATATCATCCTGGGAAATCAGAATCTCATCGTCTTCCCGGCTCTCTTCACTCCCGCCGGTATCCACATCCAGGTCCGCCATGATATCAGAATCAGCATCAACACCTTCATCAAGCTCATCATCATCTTCAGACAAAAGAGCATCGATATCGTCCTGGGAAATTTCTTCTGCCTGAGCACTGGAATCATCCAATGGCGACTCTTCGGCCTGGTCCGGCAGGGGATCAGGAGAATCGTCATCTCCAAGGTCCAGCTCCTGACCGATACTGTCTGTATCAAGATCGAGATCGAGTGATTCTGATTCCTGCTGTGCATCAGGATCCTGATCCGGTTGTGACGCCAATTCGTCCAGGGTTTCCTGTGTGATCAGGCAGTCCTGCACCCCGACCGCCTCGGAAGCATCGATCCTGTAAGGGTCATCTTCAGTGACCGTATCGTTTCCTTCAGGTGCCTCGTCTTCAACGACAATATCGTCTTTTTCAGCTGCAACAGCTGCCGCTTCGCCTTCACCAGCCCCAGCGTCAGCAAGGTCATCGCCGTTCTGGTTTCCGATCAGGGCATTGATGTCATCCTGGGAAATCAGCTCGGAAAAATCATCTGTATCATCTGCGGTATCATCCGGCTCAAAGGACCCGCTTTCACCCTCTTTTTCTTCATCCGGGGCATCGGCTTCAGGGGCCAGCGAGTTGCTGTTCAACAGGCTGTCGATATCATCCTGTGACAGTTCGCCCACTTCTTCATCTTCCGTGTCACTCTTGTCATCCGAACTGTCTGATGCCAGGAGCGCATCGATATCTTCCTGGGAGATAAGATCATCTTCTTCAATTGAATTTTCTTCGGCCATCATGCCCCCCTTTTGTCAGGTCATGAAACATAACCTGTCAAACGGCTCTTGAGTTTGATCAAAACCGATGCATGGATCTGGCAGATCCGTGATTCGGTCAATGACAACACCTCACCTATCTCTTTGAGTGTCAGTTCATCATAATAGTAAAGCGATACCACCAGCTGCTCTTTTTCAGACAAAGTCTCGACGGTCCTGGCCAGAATCTGTTTGAGCTCCTTTCTATCCAGTTGATCGGCCGGATTGTCGTCAGTCTTGAGTCCGGCCTGGAAAGTGGTCGTGGATGAACTTTCATTTTTTCTGGTCCTGATAAAGGCATCCAGGCTCAATACCGCGGCACCGTGAATATCCCCCAGCATTTCATAATATTTATCCAGTGTCATACCAAGGGTTTTCGCTATTTCCGGATCGGTTGCCGGCGCGGATTTTTCTTCCTCCACATGCCTGACGGCCCGGGCAACATCCTGGATCTTTTTGCGCATCGCCCTGGAATAAGTGTCCATGCTGCGAAGTTCGTCCAGGATGGCTCCCCTGATCCTGTACTGAGCATAGGTTTTAAGGCTGACATGCTTGTCAGGATCAAATTTATCCACCGCGTCGATAAGGCCCAGTGATCCGGCACTTATGAGTTCGTCAAAAAGCACGCTCGACGGAAGGCGCATGGCGAAACGCGCCGCAATATGCTTTACAAGATATGCATATTCGACAATGCTTTGTTCCCGCCACTTTAAACGGGCCTTTTTATTATCCTCTTTTTTTTTCGTCATTGAATCGCATGGTTATTATCAATTAAACACCTGCCTGGAACATTCTGTTCATAAAAAAAGTCAGGTTCCCGTCCGAACCAGGTCCTGCCGACTGGAGAAGCTTGCGGGATATGGTCTCGATTGCTGCGGCAGCAGGGCTGCCGGGCGCAGAATCCATCACCAGGTCTTTTTTCTGAACAGCCTTTTGCAAAGCCCTGTCAAAGGGAATATACCCGGTGTATTCCAGAACGACATTTTTCAAAAATCTCTCCAGTGCACCGCTCAAAGATCCATAAACGGTTTTGGCTTCCTTTTCGTTTTCGACCATGTTTACCACCAGCTTGAAATGCCTGGTGCCGTGATCCCGGGACATTACCTTCATCAGCGCATAAGCATCTGTTATCGAAGTGGGCTCCCTGGTGGCGATCACAACGCACTCATCCGCCGCTGCATTGAAATAAAGAATATTGGAAGAGATCCCCGCCCCTGTATCCACCAGGATGATATCGGCTTTGTTTTCAAGGGTTTCAAATGCCGTCAGCAGGTTCAATTTTTCCGTGTCGTTCATCTGGGTGAGATCTGAAAATCCCGACCCGCCCGGAATGATATGAATTCCGTGAAGGGTCTTGACCATCACCTGGTCCAGGCTCTTTTCCGCATTCACCACGTGCCGGATACTGTATTCCGGCCTGATATTGAAAATAATATCGATATTGGCCAGCCCCACATCCGCATCAATGACAATGACCCGTTTCCCCTGCCGGGCCATGGCCACGGCAAGATTTCCGACAAGATTTGTCTTCCCGACACCTCCCTTGCCGCTGGTGATGGCGATCACCCTCGGGAAGCTGCGGTTTTTGGAAGCTGCCCGTGTCTGCCTTTTTTCCAGCGCATCTGATTGTGCTATCCGCCTGAGCCCGGTGGCCTGATCCATGCTATGCATTTCCTTTCTGTCCTTTACCCAGCATCATTTTGACCAGTGTCTGCCTGTCCGGGACAACCAGGTCTTCCGGCACTCTCTGGCCATTGGTTATCAGGGAAACCGGCAGGTTGAAATCGCTGATCTGGTCCAGCATCTTGCCGCACCGCCGTGTTTCATCAACCTTGGTAAACACGTATGTATCCGGTTTGAGCACTGAAAAAGCAGATGCCGCTTCTTTCATATTAATAAATTCAGACGTAACACTCAAGACCAAATGAACACAAATCTTGTGGCCGGCCTTGAGCATCTTCACCCCCTCTTCCATTTTTGCGGTATCATAATGGCTGTGACCGGCGGTATCGATCAGGACCACGTCACAATAAGCCATTTTGTCCAATGCCGCGCCAAGGTCTTTTTCGCAATACGCATTAAGACACATCAATCCCATTATGGAAGCATAAGCCTTGAGCTGTTCAAAAGCTCCGATCCGGTAATTGTCAATGGAAATCAACCCGACCTTCATTTTTCTTTTAAACGAAAGCATTGCCGCAAGCTTGGCGATGGTGGTGGTTTTGCCAACGCCGGTAGGGCCTACAAATGCCGCAGCATATGGTTTTCCCTGATTATCCTGTGCCATGAAGGCATCCTTGGTATCGACATTCCGGACACACTGCTGCATTACATATTTTCTCAAAGGCCCTGCGGCAGGTCCTTTTTTAAGATCTTTCTCCATGTCATAACAGGCCTTCTGGATAAAAGTATGAGCCCTTTTTTCAGATACACCGGCCCGGAGCAGAGAAGCAAGAATGCCCGTGGATTCAAAATGATTGCATATCATGTGGTGCATGCCGCTGGACAGTCCGGATATGGATATCATGTCCCGGATGCCGGCAAGCTCTTCTTGTATCGACACCATCATCCGGTCGTCGAATGCAGGCTCCGGTTGGTCCGAAGCAGCGGCGGCTTCGATTTCGAACATGGGTTTTTCATAGGGATTGCGTGAACCGGGCCTGATTTTCCTTGTGGACAGGATCATGGCATCAGGCCCGAGTTCTGTTTTGATCCGGGCAATGGCTTCTTGAATGTTGCAGGCCTTAAACACTTTCTTTTTCATCGCTGTAGGTCACCTTTCCGCTGGCTTGCAAATTGATATTATCCGCTATTTCGGCATGAGACACCACAGTAACACCCGGTAACGAAGGCTCTATGAGCTTTCTGAAATGCCGGCGCAGATTGGGTGCTGTCATGATTACCGGCTGAACATTGGCTGACATCTGTTTTTCGACTTCTCTGCCGACACGCTCGACAATGTCTTCAACCAGCCGGGGCTCCAGCGCCAGGTAGGCGCCGTGCTCTGTGTGCTTGATATTTTTTGTCAGAATGGCCTCGATTTTGGGATCGAGAATAATGACCTGGAGAACCCTGCCTTCCTGCAGATACGGGCCAAGCATCCCCTTGGAAAGCCGCTGGCGGACATATTCCGTCAACAGGTCGGGATCTTTTCCCATGGGGGCAAAATCCGCCAGGGTTTCAACAATGGTCAGCAGGTTGCGTATGGACACCCTTTCCTTGAGAAGATTCTGAAGCACTTTTTGAACGGTCCCGAGGCTGAGCAGATTGGGCACCAGCTCCTCCACCGCTTTGGGACTGCTTTTTGCCAGGTTGTCCAGGAGGTGCTGTACCTCCTGGCGGCCCATAAGCTCATGGGCATTGGCGCGAACAATTTCTGTCAGGTGGGTGGCGATAACGGTTGAATTATCCACAACGGTATAACCTGCGAACTTTGCCTCCTCCTCGCGCTCTGCAGGTATCCAGTAAGCAGGCAGGTTGAACGCGGGCTCGACGGTCTCGATTCCCTCGATCTCCGATGCCGCCCCACCAGGATCCATTGCCAGCATATGATTGACCATCAGTTCTGCGCTTGCGGCCTCGACACCTTTTATCATCACACGGTACTGGGCCGGAGCGAGGTTGAGGTTGTCCCTGATATGGATGGGCGGAACGATGATCCCGAGTTCAGAGGCGAACTGCCGCCTGATCGCCCGGATTCTTCCCAGCAGCGTACCGTCCTGCTGTTTGTCCACAAGGGGTATCAGGCCGTAACCCACCTCCAGCTCGATGGTATCCAGAGAAAGAAGGTGGTCCACATCTTCCGGTCCTGCGGAAGGCTCTTCGCCCGCGGCGGCTTCAGCTGCTTCTTCACCCTCTTTGTCAGCAGATTCCCTGAGAAAATACCAGGCTATACTGCCCAGTATCATGCCAAGGGTCATGAAAGGCAGGGAGGGCAGTCCGGGTATCAGTCCCATGCAGAAAATAATGACGGCGCCGATATACACAGGAGTCGCACTGGCCAGAAAATGCCTGGCAAATGATTTTCCCATTCTTTCCTCGGAGCCTGATCGGGATACCAGGAGCCCTGCTCCGGCTGAAATGAGCAGGGCTGGAATCTGGGATACCAGGCCGTCACCGACAGTAAGGAGTGTATAAATGCTCAGCGCTTCGGACATGGCCATGCCCTGCTGCACCACCCCTATCACGAATCCACCCACGATATTGATCAATGTAATGACAATACCTGCGATGGCATCTCCGCGGACAAATTTGGAGGCACCGTCCATGGCGCCATGAAATTCGGATTCCCTTGCAATGGCCAGCCGTCTTTCACCTGCCTCGATCTCGTCGATCATGCCCGCATTGAGATCAGCGTCTATGGCCATCTGTTTTCCGGGCATTGCATCCAGGGTAAAACGGGCCGCAACCTCAGCTATTCGCCCTGCACCCTTTGTGATTACCAGAAAATTGATCAGAACCAGGATGATAAACACCACCAGCCCCACCACATAATTGCCTCCCACTACAAAGCTGCCGAATGACATAATGATGGCTCCGGCAGCCATGGGTCCATCACTTCCGTTCAGCAGTATCAGGCGGGTAGAGGCGACATTCAAAGAAAGCCTGAACAATGTGAGCATCAGCAGCATGGAAGGAAAAATTGAAAAATCCAAAGGCGCCTTGGTATACATGGTCATGATCAATACCATGACGGCAAAGGAAATGTTCAAGGCCAGGAAAAAATCCAGTATCATCGGATGCAATGGTAAAATCATGGCCATCAGTATACCGATAAATGTGGCCACCATAGCGATATCGGATGCTTCATTTTTCAGTACACTGAAAAAACCGACCTGTTCTGCTGCCATGGGTCTCCTTTTATTTCAAAACAATTGACACCGGGTGCCAAAAAATTGCCGCTGTCAGTTATCTGCCTTTTTTAAGTTTGTATACATGGGCCAGGAGTTCTGCAACTGCCTGGTAAAGCTCGACCGGAACTTCCTGGCCGATATCAACACTTTTATACAAATTCCGGGCCAAATTTTTATCCTCCACCAGGGGTACATTGTTTTCTGATGCAATGGTCCTGATATTTTCCGCTACCGGGCCGGCACCCTTGGCCACTACAAACGGCGCATCCATGACCTGGTTGTCGTACTTAAGTGCTACGGCAAGACGGGTAGGGTTGGTTACCACCACGTCCGCCTCAGGCACTTCGGCCATCATGCGTTTACGGGCCGCTTCGTACTGGAGTTTGCGGATCCTGGATTTGACCACCGGGTCACCTTCCGTCTGCTTGGTTTCGTCTTTGACTTCTTTTTTGGTCATTTTCTGGTCATTTAAAAATTTCCATTTTTGAAAAGCAAAGTCCAGCAATGCCACTACGATCATTATCAGGCAGACCTTGATGCATATCCAGAAGGCCTCTTTGAGCAGAAACAAAAGGATGAATCCGGTACTGTGATCAAAAATATTCGAAATCTCGTTCAACTGGCTTCTTATGGAATAATACACAACCATTGAAATTATGAGGATTTTTACAATGCTCTTGGAAAATTCCACCACGGCCCGGGATGAAAATTTCTGCTTGAACCCGGTAATCGGATTCAATTTGGACAGCTTGGGCTCGATGGCCTTCCATGAAACTGCAAAGCCCACCTGGGATATATTGGCCAGCAATGCCACCACGAAAACGGAGAACATCATGGGAGCACAGGTCAAAAACATCACCTGCATATGTGTAGCCAGCAGGTCGATCAAGTCATTTCTGGTAAAAGAGGGGACCTGCTCAAAACTGAAATTGTGCACCATCACTGCCGTAAGATTTTTGTAGACCAGGCGGGCAGAGGCATACAGGGCGATCAGGCCGGCAAAAAGGACAAACACCGAAGGGATTTCCATGCTCTTGGCTACCTGTCCTTGTTCCCTTGCCTTGGTCAACTTTCGCGACGACGCGTCTTCGGTTTTCTCTCCGCCACTCTCCGGATCTTCAGCCATACAGTTTCCTTATACAAAAAAAGGGATTATCCGCCACCTGCATAAAACAGCAGCGTCATCAGCAGTTTATGGAATCCCTGCACGTAATCAGCCGTGATAATCAATAAAATCTGAAGTGATATACCGAACAAAAACAACCCTGTAATGATTTTCAGGGGAAAAGCCACGATCATTACGTTCATCTGGGGTGAAAACTTGGCCATAAGGCCGAATCCCGCACTGACAAAAGCCAGGGACACAATGACCGGCGCCCCTATCTTGATTGCCAGCAAAAAAAGCTGTGCACCAAGGTCCAGCATTTTAAACACAATGGCATCATGCAGTACAAATCCCCCGATAGGAACCCGGTCGAAGCTTTCGATCAAGGATAAAAAAAGAATATGGTGCCCGTTCATCAAAATGAACAGTATCAGGCAGACCCAGTATCCAAGCTGGTCCATGATCGACACGTTTGCTCCGGTCTGTGGATCCACCACATTGATCATGGCAAATCCCATCTGGAAACCGATGACCTGGCCTGCCAGCTGCACAGCCGCAAAGAAAAACCTCAGGCACATCCCCAGGGTAAGCCCGATCATGGCTTCCGCTATCAAAAGAATGCCCGTACCTGGGGCGGTCATTGGAAATCTGGACAGGTCGACGGTAACAACGGTATAAAGCAGCAAAGCCAGGACCATGGCAAACGCGGCCTTGAGCATATTGGGAAAGACCTTGCTTGAAAATATAGGAAACATGAACAGCACGATGGAAATCCGCATCAATACCAGCAGGTAGGTCCTGAAGTGATAGGGATCTATGACGTTGAGTATATCCATGTCGACAGCGGCCTAACGGATATACATGGGAATATTCTCGATAATACGGCGGGTGAACGCGGTGATCTCATCCAGCATCCAGGGCGCTGCGAACAGCAGCCCTAAAAAAACCGCCAGTATCTTGGGTACAAACGTCAACGTCATTTCCTGTATCTGTGTAACGGCCTGGAACACGCTGATCATCAAACCGGCCATGAGCCCGAGCCCGAGCATGGGCATGGAAAGATAAATGGTCAGGGTAATGGCTTCCTTGGCAAAGGCCACCACAAATTCAGGGGTCATGGTTACACTCCAAAACTTTTCAATAAAGATCCTGAAAGCAGGTGCCATCCATCTACAAGAACAAAAAGCATGAGCTTGAACGGCAATGAAATCATGATCGGCGGCAGCATCATCATCCCCATGGCCAGGAGTACGGAGGCCACAACCATGTCGATCACCAGAAAAGGGATGTACAAAACAAATCCTATCAAAAACGCGGTTTTGAGTTCACTTATGACATAGGCCGGGATCAGGACCAGCAATGATACATCATCCCGTGTCTGTGGTTTGTCGATATCCGCACCTTTTACAAAAAGGGCAAGGTCCGCCTCTCGGGTGTTGATCAAAAGGTACCTGCGGATGGGAACCTGGGCGTTTTCAAAGGCTTCATCATACCCGATCTGTCTTTCCAGATAAGGGTTCAGTGCCTGCTCATAAACATCTGTCGCCACAGGTTTTATGATAAAAAAGGTCATGAAAAGCGCAAGACCGACAATCACCTGGTTCGGAGGGCTGGACTGGGTTCCCATGGCCTGTCTTAGAAAGTGGAACACAACCACCAGGCGGGTGAACGGTGTCATTAAAATGAGAATGGCCGGGGCCAGGGCCAGGATGGTCAGCAATGCGATGATTTCCAGCACTACCGCCACCTCTTCGGGCGAGGTGGCGGTTTCCATGTTCAATTCCAGCGAAGGAATGGGGAATGTCACGGCCAGAGCCGCGTTAGACCACAACAGCACGATACATATGACTGCAAGTGAAATCAGTCCTGATTTGAATATGCACCGTGTCATGTTCACTTTGCCTTCTGTTCCGGGCTTTGACTGGAAAAGGATTTTATTCCGGAAGACGTTAATTTTTCAGCCATGAAATCTGAAAATGACCTTGGAGACGGTGAATCCTTCAGGGACTCCACACTATCTGGATCTACACTTGAAAGGGTTGAAATTGCATTGGGTGTCACACCGATCAGCAGCACCTGGTCCACCGCCTTGACCAGGACCAGCTTTTCCTTGGGAGAAAGATGGTGGATACCCAGGATTTCAATCAGGTTATGCTGCCCTGCCCTGCGTTTGACCGAAAAGCGCTTGACCAGGTAAAACCCGAGTAGAATCATGGATAACACCACAAAAAGCATGCCGAACATCCTGGCAAAGGAAATCCATATATCCGCCGTGGTGTTCATCAGCCTGCCGTCAATGACTTTACCCGGTCAATGGGAGTGATGATGTCGGTAAGACGTACACCGAACTTTTCGTTCACCACAACCACCTCGCCCCGGGCTATCAACTTATGATTGATATACACGTCCAGCGGCTCTCCTGCCAGTTTGTTCAATTCTATAATCGATCCCTGGCCAAGCTGGAGCAGATCATTTACCAGCATTTTTGTTTTTCCGAGTTCCACGGAGAGTTCCAGCGGTATATCCAGGATAAAATCCAGTTCCCGCTCACCGCGCTCTTCAGTGGTTTCTTCGGCGCTTTCCTGGTTTTTTTCAACATCATTGGTGTCGTTGTTTTCAGCCATGTCAATTCTCACAATCTGTTGTTAGTTTTTCAATGACCTGAAAAGCCTGGAACCCTCTTTTCACCCCGATATATCCCTTGAGCTTTTCCAGCCCGCTGTCCAGGTAACAGGTAATGGGTTCGCTGACATCGGTATCAAGCTGGATCACGTCACCCTTTTGCATATATATCAGCCTTTCCCCCGTTATCTGGGCTTTTCCCACTTCAATGGTCAGTTCCACCTCTGATTCGAGGATCACTTCCCGGATCATTTTGCGCCAGGTGGTATCAATTTCCTCGGCTTCGGTCTGAACCCCTGACGACAGCTTGTGCCGCATAGGTTCGATCATGGAATAGGGGTAACAGACCACCAGGTTGCCGGCGGACTGTTCCAGCTCTATTTCAAATCGGGTGACGATCACGAGATCAGTAGGAAGTACAATGGCAGTAAACTGCGGGTTCATCTCAGACCTTATCAGTGATGCCCTTACCGGCTCGATGGGTGCCCATGCGGCTTCAAGATTTCTGAGTACAGCCACGACGGCCTTTTCGATCATGACCTCTTCGATATTGGTGAACTCCCGGCCTTCGACCCTGGCCTTTCCAAGTGCTTCGCCGCCGAAAAAAGTATCGATCAGGTTGTATACCAGCTGGCTTTCCAGGACGATCAGTCCATGCCCCCTCAAAGGCTCCATCCGGAAAACGTGGAGGCTTGTCGGAACCGGAAGGCTGCGGACAAATTCCGAAAATTTCAATGTATCAAAGGGGTTGGCACTTACATCCACATTGGTCTGCAGCATTGATGACAATGTAGCCCTGACCTCCCTGGACAGGCGCTCGTTGATAACGTCAAAGGTCGGCATCCGCGCCCGGACCACCTTGTCCTGGCTGGTAAAATCATAAGCCATGACACCGTCGGCTGTTTCTGCCTTGGATGTGTCCGCCTCGGTTTCAACCTCGCCTGAATCCAGTCCATCCAGTAGACTGTCAACTTCATCCTGTGATAGAATCTCGCTCATGATGATTTCACTGCATTATAAAGTGAGTAAAATAAACGTTCCTGATCTTCACCGTGTCGAACCTTTCGTTCAACTTATTGAGTAAAGCATATTTAAACCTGATTTTCCCGTCCGTCCCTCTCAATTCAAGCCATGTATAAGATGAGACCAGGTTTTCCACAATGGTCCTGAATTCCGGCAGGGCTGTCATGATTTGATCTTTGTCCTCTTCATCAACCAGTTCCAGAGAAAGGGTAAGGCTGATCCTGCCCATAGGGGTTGTTCCCTTTAATGGAATACGTTCAAATGGTTCCAAGTGAACAATGTCCTTAAATTCAATTTCCGGCTCTTTTTCCGTTATCTGTATCCTGGTTTCAGCTGTCTTTTGACCAGCCATATCTTTTTCAGGAAGCGCCTTGGGTTTTGAAATCACGAAAAACCACAGTACGAGGGCAACCACTGCTACCAGGACCAGCACGCTGGCAGCGATGATAAACAGCAGTTTTACGGAAAACCGCTTTTTGGGTTTGGCATCCGCGTTATCTGTGTCGATATCGTCTGCCTCTTCGAGCAGGACATCATCGTTTTCAAATTGATCGTTATCAGCCAAAACATCTCCTGAAAAAAAGTATCTTTAATGCGCGGGTTTCTTTGTTTAGGACAAAAATCACTTTTCCCTGCCCAAGTTAATTAGCAAACCCTGTGCCAAAATATCATGCCGGGCAATAAAAGCATGCTTATACGATTATACGCACCTTGAGCTGAAAACACAAAATGTTTCAATCAATAAAAATTGTCTGGAAATAAAGATGGTTATGGATCGCAAGGGGTCTATTGAAAAGGCGTGGTGCAGAAGGTCAGAAGAAGGCAACAGGAATACCGGCATGGAGTGGTTCAGTCAAAAAATTGACAGTTTTCATAAAATTCAATTGACTGAAACGATGGATGACACCATGAATAATATCATGATGTCGTCCATCGGTTGTTTAAACTGATTAACGTTTCATCTGGATTACGGTTTCCATCATGGCGTCCACCGTTGTCACGGTCTTGGAATTTGCCTGGAATCCGCGCTGGGTAGTGATCATGGCCACAAATTCCTCTGCCATGTCAACATTGGACATTTCCAGGGAATTGGGAGAAATGGTTCCAAGACCGTTTTCACCCGGCCTGTTGGTTATGGCTCCCCCGCTGTCACGCGTTTCCCTGAACAGGTTGCCGCCTTCGTTGGACAAACCGTAATTGTTCAAAAATTTTGCCAAACCGACCCTGAACAGCGGGATCAGCTGACCATTGGAATACACCCCGGTTATAACCCCGTCAGATGCCACATCCACCCCCTGGAGATCGCCTGCTTCGTAACCGTCCGCATCCTGGTAAACCGTGGTGGAGGACCTGGCATACTGGGTGGTGGATAAAGACTGGTTGACAAAATTGTTTTCCGTAAACACACTGCCGAAATCCAGCTCTATTTCATTTTCCGTGGAACCGAATTCACCGCCCAGAAAGTCGGTGATAAAGGTAAAATAGCCATTCTGGCGGATATCTTCAGTCGGTATCTCGGTCCAGGCCGTAGATCCGAGTATATCAAAGCCGATCTCGCTGCGGTCTTCGAATGGATCGGAATTGGGACCAAACCGGAGCGGATCTATAAATGAAAACCGGATGTCGTCATCGTCGTTTTCATTCCCCGAACCGTCAAGATCTATCATGACTTCTGTTTGATCACCTCTTAAAGTGGCATCGGGATACTCCACAGGAGGTACGTCCGGATCAGTGGTGAAGAGAAACTGGTATCCGGCGGCAATGGGATCCCCTCCTGCCGTAGGATTGAAAACCAGGTCCGTGATATTGTCTGAATCAAAATCTATGGCAAATCCCTGCAAAGTAGTCACGCCGTCAGTTGTCAGAACAGCGTCTGCATATTCGGCAGGGGGGCTTGGATCGATGTGGAATTCAAGGTTCTGCCCCGCAGCTGTGGTCAAAGACGAACCAAAGGCATATTCAATGGTTGATGCGCCGCCTGAATCGTCGACCCACAGATTGAAGAGCACATTGGTGTCCGAGCTGCCGGCAGTGTCCAGTACCAGCGTGGTATTACCAAATGAACCGCTGGTGATATCCGCGCCAGAGGTCAGGGACCAGTGGTCCCCCAGCCAGTGAACTATTGGGAGACCATCGGCCGTTGTTGTGTATATGGCGCCCTCGCTGCCGGCCGGATCCACCCTCAAAAGGGGATCGTTGGTTGGCACAAAGTTATAGGTACTGGTAAAATCAGCCTCTCTCAAAGGTTCGTTCCAGTCCCAATCGGTTCCATCATACTGCAGCCTGATATTTTCTGTATACATGGTTACATCCTCGGCATTATTGACTGTCACCATACCGGCCGTGGTGGTCAATGCGCCGCCGGTGTCATTGTAAAGAGTCAGACCTGACACCAGGGTTCCGGCTGAATTGGCTATTTCAGGGTTGCTCCAGTACCAGCGTTCCGCAGCCGGGTTCCACACTATGCCAAGATTTGCAGCATCATGGGTCATGACACTGGGATCATTGATCTCCAGCGTGGTGTTGTCATTGGCGGTGTCACCAAAATACTGAGTGCCCTCTATGCCCTGGATATGCAGATCGTTTCTACCTATGATATCAAACCCGAAAGAATCAGTTGCAACGGCCGGCTGGTCCATGCGGATCATTATATCCGGCTCCTGGTCATCACCGTCAGGGTTCAAGGCCAGGTGGAGTTCCTGGTCATCCGAATATACGATGGTCGCATTTGCATAGTTGTCAGGTCTTTCATCTGCCTCGATAAACCCGCTGTTGTCGGCATCCACAAAATCCCACGTATTCCCGTCAAACTCAAAACTGAAGCCGTATCCATCAAGAGCCATGTTTTCATAGTTCACTATTTCGT
>CAYNHL010000022.1:0-36738 GCA_964397015.1 uncultured Desulfobacterales bacterium
GCCAAAAAGTGCAGTTCACGCAGCGTTGTCATTACCAGCACGAGTGAGCAGCCCCCTTTTACCGTTGCCATGGGACAGGACCGGTATCCTGATGTATCGAATGCCCTGAAATCCATGTCACGGCATGTCGACAAACTCATCACATTGGATGCGACATCTCTGGCCCTGCAGGCCGGATCAGCCCAGGCCGCAAACATGGTAATGCTCGGGGCGCTGGCTGGAAGCAGAATCCTGCCCATAGAAAAGAACACCTTCTGTGAAATGATTCGTACCAAAACCAAGCCGCAATTTGCTGAAATTAACCTTATAGCTTTTGATCTTGGAACATTTGCTGTCAATTTTTCCAGCGGAGATTAGATTCATGATAAAATCAAGCGTTACTGCCACAGGTTTTACAATCATATGAAAAGACTTGACCTGCCTGGAAAAATTACGATCCATGACACCACTGTCAGGGAAGGATTGCAGCGGGAAGAGCGGTTGATTCCGACCGATGCCAAGCTGTGGCTGGTCAAACAGCTTGTCAAAGCCGGTTTCAAACGACTTGAAGTGACCAACTTTGCAAGTCCCAGCCGGCTGCCCCAGTTTGCCGATGCAGAAAACCTGTTACGGCTGATCAAGACTGACCGCTCACTGATTCCTCATCTGCCCGGCATAGAATTTTCGGCTGTCACCATCAATCAAAAAGCCGTGGATCGGGCGCTGGCAGCACACAGGGAAGGAACCGGGCCGGAGAGAATCCTTCTGGTTATATCTGTCAGTGAAGCCTATCAGCTGGCCAATACAGGCATGACAATCGATGAATACTGGAAAATGGCCGAAACTTGTATCAAGGAGGTTAAATCCTCGGGCATAAAGGTTTGCGGGGTGATCAACGGCATCTGGGGGTGTCCCAAAACCGGAAGGACAGAAATGAAAAAAGCCTCTGCCTTTTCCCGGCGATGGCTGCAGATGGGTGCTGATGATATCGAACATGCGGATCACGACGGATCGGCCACGCCGGAAAAAATATATGCCTATTTTTCCACAGTGCTGGATGCGATGCCTGATCCGGAAAAACATGTCGCCCATTTCCATTCGACCCGGGGATGGGGAATGGCAAACGTACTGGCCGCCATGCAGGCCGGTATCACCCATTTTGAATCGACCCTGGGAGGTATCGGCGGACAGCCTGCCAACTTCGTTGATGGCGTTCCGGTGGCCGGTACCGGTGACTATTATCACAAAGATCCCGGACTCTCGGGTCTTGTCTCAACTGAGGATCTGGCAGTGATGCTGGATGAGATGAAAATTGAAACAGGCCTGGACATAGATACGGTGCTCTCAACCGGAGGAATGGTCGAAAGGATTGTCGGCCGGCGCCTCCGGTCTGAATGCATTCATTCAGGACGTATTGCGGAATGAAGCCGCAGCCGTGCGGCCAGCTGGGCACCGAGCATGGCTATACACTCCGCATCGAGATATTTTTCCGTACGAGATTCAAACAGGACTGAGCAACCTGCAGGAAATTCATCATCCGCATCATTGAAAAGCAGGATCATCCCAGCCTTTGGCAGCGCCCTGAACTCGAACGACAGGTCATAGGCCGCGTCAACTTCTGGATGAACACCCCCGAGTGCGGTACAAGCCGATTTCAAATCAGCCTGTCTGCCGGCAAAATGTCCTGAAACCGCCTTTTCAATATCGTTGCCAAAATAGGTTGTCAATGGCCCGGAATCCTTGAAATCCCTGAAAGAAACCCAGTCCCCTGGCTTAAAAGCTTTTTCAGGGCACATCAATATGTACCTGCTGAGGATGACAATAATATCAAAACCCGGTCTTTTACCAAGGCTGTCCACGATACTGTCCCGGGTGATGGTAAAGGACTCATCGAAAAGGTCGATCTCAAGCTTTCCATCACCGTACCTGCCCCCGAGGGGACCTGCTGAGTCAGCAAGGGAAAGCCTGCCTATCTGCTCCATGTAATACCGGTATGTCTGTTGAAATACGCTTCCCATGAGATTGCCTCCTGTCAATTCTTTTTTCCCGAAGTGCTGGCAGACAAAAGGGAATCCGCCATCTTCAAAGAGTCCAGATAAAATCCCGGAAGCTTGTCTTCAATCCCTTTATCTGCAATTTCATTGAGCAGCCTGCTTTCCCAGTTTCCCTGTTCAAACATCTGAATCGTATTCAAGATCCGGTTGAAATCTTTGTCATGGCCTGTCAAGGCGGTTTTCATTTTTGCAGGCAGCCGGATCTGGTTGATGATATCTTCCATGGACCGGTCCAGCATGGCATCCAAAAGCGAAAACAACCCGAGGGTGAACAACTCTTCGGCCAGGTACCGTTCACTGAGCTCCCCGGCCAGGTGTTCGCACATCCTTGCCCTGACAATTGACTGACGGATCAGTTCATCGGGCTTGTTCTCACAAAAATCGGACGTAACGACTACATTCAAAAATTTTTTCAGCTCAGAGGTTCCAAGAAAGACAATCGCATCCTTGAGGGTACTTATGGGATTAGGCCGTTTGAAATAGGCTGAATTTATGAATTTAATCAATTTGTAGGATATGGAAACATCCTGTTTTACAAGCTTTTCTATTTTTTCCAGGTCAATTTCCGTTCTGGAAATTTCATGAATCAGCTTTATTTTTGCGATCTTGTTTGCGGAAATTTCTTTTTTTGAAAGCACTTCGGGCTTTGAAAAAAAATAGCCCTGAAACAGGGTAAATCCCATTTCCGAGGCTTCCCGGAATTCTTCATGGGTTTCCACTTTCTCTGCCAGCAGCACTGTTTTCCAGCGGGATTTGATATCTTGAACAATTTCGCCCAGGCTCTCCAGGGGTGTTGCACGAATATCGAACTTGATTATTCTGCACAGATCCATCATGGGCTCGAATCGTTCATGATATACAAAATCATCCAGGGCGATGCGGAACCCCTTTGCCCTGATCTCCTTGAGAGCATCGATCACGGAATCATCCGGCTCGATATTCTCAAGCACTTCGATAATGATATGCTCAACGGGAAAAAGAAGAGGAATTCTCTGGACGATCAATTTCCTGGTAAAATTGACCAGTCCCGGTTTATTTCTCAAAAGTTCCTTTAACTCAAAAGAAAAAAAGATGTTGGACAAAATTGCCGATGAGGCAATATCCCCGTCAATATCAGGAAATATATTTTCAAGCCCGTTCCTGAATAAAAGTTCGTAACCGAATATTTTTTTTCGACTGTCAAACACGGGCTGGCGTGCAACAAATATTTCCATGATATCAATATCCCCGGTTATTCTTCCAGGACCTCCCTGATTTTTTTTGCAAGATCTTCCATGGAAAAAGGCTTCTGCAGTAAATGCATTTTTTTGTCAAGGACACCCTGGTGCGCTATAACATTGGCTGTGTACCCGGAAATAAAGACAGTTTTTATACCGGGACAAATGGCTGT
Organism: uncultured Desulfobacterales bacterium; assembly: GCA_964397015.1. Lineage (GTDB taxonomy): Bacteria > Desulfobacterota > Desulfobacteria > Desulfobacterales > Desulfobacteraceae > MADRE2. The sequence goes on from CAYNHL010000022.1 coordinate 3,424, forward strand.
CATTTTTTCGGCAAGAAGCCTGCCGTTCATTTCCGGCATGACCACGTCTGTTATAAGCATGTGGAAAGAACCTGTGTGATTTTCTGCTATCTCTATGGCACGGCCCGGTTTATCAGCTGCAAACGGAGTGTAATTAAGGCTTTCAAGCATTGACTGCAGCATTTCCAGAATCGTGGATTCGTCTTCCACTATCAGGATGTTTTCTTTATTACCCAACGGCATGGGCGAAGTCGTCTTTTCCGTTATCCTGTCAGGCACACCAGTGTGCCGGGGCAGATAGACCCTGAAGGTGCTTCCCTGTCCGGGTTCACTGTAGACATTTATAAAGCCTTTATTCTGCCTGACTATGCCGTAAACAGTTGACAACCCGAGGCCTGTACCTTTTCCAGGTTTTTTTGTGGTAAAAAAGGGTTCGAACAGATTGTTCTGTATTTTCCTGTCCATGCCGCTGCCGTTGTCACTGACTGCCAGAAGGACATAATCGCCTGGAACAAATCCGGCGTGAGTATCGCAATATGCCTGGTCAAAGACAGTTGTTCCGGTTTCTATTATGATTCTGCCTACACCTGCAATGGCATCCCTTGCATTCACACAAAGGTTGGCCAGGATCTGGTCGATTTGAGAGGGATCCATTTCAACGATGCTCTCATCTTCAGCAGGTTCCCAGACCAGCTCGATATCTTCACCTATGAGCCGGCCCAGCATTTTAAGCATGTTTTCCACAACGTTATTGATATCAAGCATTTTGGGGTAAATGGTCTGCTTTCTTGCAAATGCCAGTAATTGACGCGTTATCCCAGCAGATCTCTTAGCGGCATTGTGGATCTGGACAAGATCCTTGTACAGTTTGTCTTCCTGGTCTATTTTGTTCAGGGCCAGTTCTGCATGACCGGAAATAACGCCCAGCATATTGTTGAAATCATGGGCCACACCGCCGGCAAGCGTTCCGACTGCTTCCATTTTCTGGGCCTGGCGAAGCTGTTCTTCCATTTTCCTGTGCTCCGTAATGTCGATTGCCACCTGGAGCTTTACAGTGCGGCCGTCAGTCCATTTAATCGCCCTGTCATGGTTGACATAGAATTTACCGGTAACAGGATTGTGGTCCTCCCATATATAGACACCTGTGGGATTTTTATTTTCATCTACCAGTCTATCGCTGGTGCAGTGAGGACAGGGCCCGGATACATTCCTGAAAGACTTCCAGCAGAGTTCTCCGGTGCTGTCTTTACCGAAACTTGCTATCATGTGCCTGTTCATGAAAATAATTTCATTAGTATCCATATCAGCCACATAGATGCTGGCATCGATACTGTTCAAGATCGCTATCAGTCTTTCATGGGATTCTTTCAGCCTTATTTCGGACTGCTTTTCCCTGCTGATATCCCTCAAGTGTTCAATAACCTGAACAATTTCGTTATTTTCGTCAAGTACGGGATAAGCCCTGACATCAAGCCATTTGCCAATGTCTGCGACATATTTTTGAACCTGGGCCGGTTTTCTGGTTTCGTAGACTTCAGCAGTGGCGCAGACACGGCAGGGTGACACGCGGCCGATCAATTCATAGCATTTTTTTCCGATTGCGTTTTCAGGGGTCAAGCCAAGAAACTCATAGCCTGCCGTGTTGTATCGTATGATCGTGTGGTTTTTGTCCTGAACACCTATAACATCGGGAATGCTGTCAAGCACCGCTTCAGTAAAAGTGATGGATTCGTCCAGCACCTTTTTCACCCGGTTTTTTTCCTGGATCTCCTGCACAATTTCTTTTGAATGCTCCTGAATCCTGCTTGAATACAAAGCGTTCTGAAGTGCAACCGCGATCTGGCTTGCCGCGGTTTCCAGGAGAGCGGCATGATTACGAAAATCATATTCGAAGGCTGATGCCAGGCCCAGTAAACCGATAACCTCATCGTCAATGCAAAGGGGCAATGCTGCAAACGAAACCAGGCCTGCCTTTTTGCATTCTTTCCAGGTACACCTTTCATCTTTATGGATGTTGAGGGCATAAACAGCCTGTTTTTCTTCGACAGCCATTCCGCACAGGCACTGCCCTACTTTGTGAGGTCCCTCAAGATCGTGATAAAATTTATGCTGTTCACATTTTTGTGATATCAAATGCAGCTGGTCCTGTTTTCTCAAAAAAAAGATCACAAGATCAGCGGACACGATATCAAACATTCCATGAACGGCTTCCCGGGCGACACCATCTATGAAAAGCGTTCTGCTGAGTCTATCTCCAAGGGATTTGAGAAAAACCATTTCACGAAGCTTCTGCTGAAGATCTTCTTTGGTTTGCCTCAACCTGGAGTTCTCTGTCTCAAGAGCACGAATTTGCTGCAACAGCGCTTCCCGGGTTGAATTTTCGGCCATGAAAATCCTCGACATATTTTTTCAATCCTGGTCCTGTGACGCAAGCCGGAATTGAATACCAAAATCAAATAATGACAGATGTTTAGTTAAATAACACCATTGTCTTGCCTGGTCAAGTTCATGATTGTCAGTTTTTTGTCTGAATCAAACATGACGATAGCTACTTGACAAAAAAGTCTTCCAAATTTAGTATGTTCAAGCTCTTTGTTCCCTTTTTCAGGCCCTGGCGAAACTACAAGGTCCGGCTGCCAGAAAGGATGAACTGCATATTTTCGATATTGAAAAAAGACGAAACAGAATGAAATCATTATGATTTTAGCCTTTATTCTAAAAAAGATCAGAACCGCTGTAATGGACCTGCTTCCCATTATACTTGTTATCGCTTTTTTCCAGGGCGTTGTCCTGAGGCAACCCCTTCCCCAGATGGGTGAGGTGCTTTTTGGTGCGCTCCTTGTAGTGGCGGGGCTGGTTCTGTTTGTCCAGGGTCTTGAAATGGGCCTGTTTCCAATCGGGGAATCCATGGCCTATGCCCTTGCCAGAAAAGGCAGTCTTTTCTGGCTTCTGTTGTTTTCCTTTGCACTTGGATTTTCCACCACCATTGCAGAACCTGCCCTGATTGCGGTGGCAGCTGAAGCTGCCGATATTGCAGGAAAAGGGGGGTTGATCGACCAGGATCTGAAATCCTTGAACACATATGCCCTGGGCCTGCGTATCAGTGTTGCAGTTTCCGTAGGCCTGGCCATACTCGTGGGTGTGATAAGGATTCTCAAGGGGTGGCCCATCCATTATCTTATCATAGGCGGATATGTGGTTGTCATGCTCATGACCGTTATCGCGCCCGAGGAGATAATCGGTATTGCCTATGATGCCGGCGGTGTGACCACATCCACCATAACCGTTCCCCTGGTGGCGGCCCTCGGTGTTGGACTGGCATCCAGCATCAGGGGCAGAAGCCCGCTGCTTGACGGATTTGGACTCATCGCATTTGCATCTCTTTTGCCCATGATTTTTGTAATGGGTTACGGCCTTATCATATTCAATTGACCAGAGGGGAGCACTTCATTTGGAATTTTTAACGGATTTTGTAAAGGTACTTCTGGCAACTGGCAGGGATGTCCTGCCCATAATCATTTTGATCGGAGGATTTCAACTTCTGGTGCTGCGCCAGCCGATCCCCCACCTGGGCAGGGTCATCGTGGGCGGCGTATACGTGGTCATAGGGCTTGCCCTGTTTCTGTCAGGTCTTGAAAAAGCCCTGTTCCCCCTGGGAAAAATCATGGCAGCCCAGCTGTCCGATTCGCTTTTTATCTACGGAACACCTGACCAGCCTCCCGTGGCAGACTGGACCGCCTATGGTTGGATTTATCTTTTTGCAGCCATGATCGGATTTGCCACCACCATTGCAGAACCTTCCCTGATTGCCGTGGCCTACAAGGCCAGTGAGGTATCAATGGGGACCATCAGCCAGTGGGGACTGAGAATAACGGTCGCCATAGGTGTGTCCGTTGGAATCAGTCTCGGCACCTTCCGCATTGTCACAGGCACCCCCCTTTACCTGTACATCCTAGTGGGATATGTCATGGTTATTTTACTGACCCTTGTATCCCCGAAAAATATCATCGCTCTGGCCTATGATTCAGGCGGAGTTACCACATCAACAGTTACCGTTCCCCTGGTGGCGGCCCTGGGCCTTGGACTGGCATCTACCGTGCCGGGCCGTAATCCCGCCCTGGACGGATTCGGACTCATTGCCTTTGCCAGCCTGTTCCCGATCATATCGGTTCTGGGATATGCCCGGCTGGCCGTATGGATAACCCATCGTAAAACCAGAAAAGCGGAGAAAACCTATGCGGTTTAAACTCATTTTATCCACAGTAAAAGCAGAAATTACCGACAAGATTGTCGATGCCGTCAAAAAAGAGGGTGCTACGGGCGCCACAATCATTCCCGCCAGGGGGACCGGCATAAAGGAAGCAAAAACTTTTTTCGGCCTGACCCTGGAAGCCCAGACCGATATTATAATGCTCCTGGCTGAAGAACACGTTGCAGAAAAACTGCTGACCGTTATAAAAACAGCCGGAGAATTCGGCAAACCCGGTACCGGCATTGCCTTTATCCTGCCGGTCGAGAACGTGGTCGGCCTGGAAAGCCAGATGGAAAAATTTAAACAAAAGGCCCGGGACAGTTACCTGTAACTGCTCTATCAGCTTATCACAATTTTTAAGAAAGGCTATTTATGGAACCGGATAAACCAAAAATCATTCGTGTCAGGGATGTGATGCACAAGGGATACGTATCCATTGACGGCATGGCAACCACCCGTGAAGCAGTGAACAAAATGAAGGAAAACAATGTATTTTCCCTTCTGGTCAACAAACGCCATGAGGACGATGCATGGGGAATACTGGTATCCCAGGACATTGTAAGAGGAGCGATCCTTCCTGGCCGGTCCCTGGATGAAGTGAACGTGTATGAAGTGATGACCAAGCCGGTGATTACAGTGCCTGCCGACATGGATATCCGATATGGGGTGCGGCTCATCTACCGGGCAGGTATCCGCCGTGCACCGGTGGAGGACAAAGGAGAAATTGTGGGGATGATCTCCCTGATATCGTTAATTCTCGATGAAAATGTATTTTGACTCAACTTTCCCTGTCCTTGCTAAAGCAGGCGGCGCTCTATGGATTCCACCCATTTTCTTGAAAAAAAGGTATTTTTGTTGACCCGGACAACGAGATTGATGATCACCTGAAAATGGGTTTTTCCACCCTGCACCATGCGGACCAGACTTTCACTGCCGTATTGTCCAACAGGTTCGAGACACAGACATTCGGTTTTGATTCGCCCCAGCCCTGTATTTTCCTGGAATGGGTCCTGTATGATGACATCAACCGTCCCATTGAGGTCTGCCACTGCACCTACCGCAGTGACAAATACAAGTTCAACGTGGTTTCCAGCCTGCCGGTTCAGCTCTCCATGATACCCTGAAAAGAACGAGAAAAAACATACCTTTGATACTCCGGCCAGAAAACACCGGATTTATTTTGAGCTTTTTGATTGAAAGGGTGTCATGCTATAATAGAGACTGAGCAATATGAATATTTGATATCAATATGGAGGTTGAAACATGCTGAATAGAACAGTCCGGATGATACTAATCCTGATGATGATAACCACACTGTTTTCCTGTGCATCGATGCAGACCAGCCAGGAAAGGGGAACGGCGGTTGGGGCCGGCAGCGGCGCAGCGGTGGGAGCTATTCTCGGCCAGGCCATTGGCAAAGATACGGAATCCACACTTATCGGCGCCGGTATCGGTGCGGCCATCGGCGGTATTGCCGGCAATCAGATCGGCCGGTATATGGATCAGCAGGAGGCTGATTTAAGAAGAGCCATTGCAGAATCGGAAGCGTCCAGCGTCAGGCGGGAGCAGGATATTTTGACCGCCACCTTTAAAGGTGAAGCATACTTTGAGTATGATTCGTATCAACTCAAACCCGGTGCATACCCGGAGCTGAGACGAATAGCCGATGTACTGAACAGGTATCCTCAAACTGTTATAGAAGTTGGCGGACATACCGACACCAGGGGCACACGGGAATACAATCAAATGCTTTCCGAAAAAAGGGCCATGGCAGTTCAAGATGAATTGGTATACAATGGCGTATCACCCCGGAGAATCCGTGCAGTCGGTTATGGTGAATCCCGACCCATATCATCGGATCATGCACTGAACCGGCGTGTTGAAATCATCATCGTTCCGGTAAGACAGGATTGAACACAGAAAGAAAAACAGCAAGAACACAAGGAGCTTAATATGACAACAAACAACGTGGTCATTGCATTGTCCTGCGGGACCAACGACACCAACCGGGCGACCCGGGCCATTCACCTTGCGACCATCGCCCACAAGGAAGGAAAAAACACCTGCCTTTTTTTACTGGATGAAGGAGTTTACCTGGCCAAGCAGGGCATTATAACCCACGTCAGGGCCGCTACCGGTGATGTGGCCGACGACCTGCTGGCCTATCTCCAGGCCCATGAAGTCCCGATACTGGTATGTACACCCTGTGCCAGCGCCCGCCAGATAAAGGAAGAGGACCTCATCGAAGGGGCCCGCATGGCCACGGCGGCTGAATTCATCAACATGTCCTGTGATGCCGCGGTGATAAGCCTCTAGAAAAGTGGGATATTCAATCAAAATCCTGCTCCAGTTTAAAGGATTTTATTTTGCGCCAAAGAGAAACCCGGTCGATTCCCATAATTTCAGCGGCCCTGGTTTTATTCCAGTTTGTCTTTTCAAGCACCCACTTGATATATTTTTTTTCCTGATCCTTCATGGTAGGTATCCGGTCGCAAGGGGCAGTCCGGTAGGTTTCAATGGCAAGGTGGCTCATGTGGTCCGGAAGTGATTCCACATGGATGACATCAGCAGGCTCCATGGCAATCGCCCTTTCAATGATATTTTCGAGTTCCCTGACATTGCCTGGCCAGCTGTACTGGACCAGGCAGTCCATGGCGGCCCGGTCTATCTCCTTCACATCTCTGCCCATTTCCCGGTTTTTTTTTGCCAGAAAATGATATGCCAATAGAGGAATATCTCCATGACGGTCAACGAGCGGGGGGAGCTGGATAGTCACCACATTCAGCCGGTAATACAAATCCTGTCGGAAGCGGCCATCTTCCACCTCCTGCCACAGATCCCTGTGGGTGGCGGCGATGAATCGAATATCCACCGGTATGGTGGCGGTACCGCCGACCCGCATCAGTTCTTTTTCCTGGATCACCCGTAGAATCTTGACCTGCATGGTCAGAGGCATATCACCGATTTCATCAAAAAAAACCGTCCCTTTATCAGCGAATTCAAAAAGTCCTTTCTTGATTCTGCCGGCTCCGGTAAAGGCCTCTTTTTCATGCCCGAACAGCTCATTGGCCATCAGGTCCTCGGAAAAAGATCCGCAGTTGAAAGCCACCATCTCTTTGGAATGCCGGCGGCTCTGGTTATGTATGGCTTTGGCCACAAGTTCCTTGCCAGTACCGCTTTCGCCTAGTATCAGGACACTGATATCGGTCTGTGCCACCTGGGTTATGGTTTTTCTAACCTGGTCCATACCCGGGCTGTTGCCGATAATAGGCGGTGACGGGTCATTTTTTTTCAAGGCGTTTTTCAAGGCAAGATTTTCCTGCTGCAGGGATTTTTTCAGGAGGGCTTCTTTGATAATCTTGCGTACCTCGTCAATTTTATAGGGTTTTGCAATGTAGTGGTAAGCACCTTCCTTCATGGCAGTCACTGCGCTGTCAACGGTCGCGTAACCTGTCACCATGATAACCTCGGTATGGGGCTGGAGTCTGCGGGTCTGTTCGAGAACCTGGAGCCCATCCATTTTTGCCATCTTGAAATCCGTAATGACCAGGTCGAATTCCGTGGATTTTATCTGGTTCAGTCCCTTGATACCGCTGTCCACTGAAACAACGTGATATCCCTCTTTGCCGAGAATATACTCCAGGTTCTTGCGGGCCATGGGATCATCTTCTATGATCAGAATATTCTGTTTCATTCCGGCACGGTATCCTTGTCATCCGGCAGGCTGACCTTGAAAATGGTACCTTGACCGGGTTCACTTTCAACATGGATGTTCCCGCCGTGCTGCTGGACAATACCGTGGCTGATGGACAATCCGAGGCCCGATCCCTTGCCGCCCTTCCGGGTGGTAAAAAACGGATCAAAGATTTTTGCCAGATCCTGCCCCGCAATGCCCTGGCCTGTATCTTCAACTGTAAAGACAAAGCAGCCGTCCTGTTCATCCCTGTACGCTGAAATACTTATCCTTCCGCCGCCGGGCATGGCATGCACTCCATTGATAATTAGATTCAGCAATACCTGCTGAATTCTTCTCGGATCCATTTTCCCGGTCAAGTTTTCCGGGACATGGATGGTAATCTCAATATCGGAAGGGATTTCTCCACTGATCAAATGCATGGTGCTTTGAACCAGGGTCTTGAAAAGGATCGGTTCGACCTGAAATTCACTCTCCCGTGAAAATTCCAGCAGCGCCCGGATAATATCCCTTGCCCGGTCTATCTGCGCTTCAGCCCCAAGCAGAAGCTCTTTTTTGAATGCAATGTCAGGGTCTGGCAGTTCTTCTCTGACGATCTGAACAGCTGTGGAAATATTGTTCAATGGGTTGTTCAGCTCATGGGCCACACCTGAAGTCAATATCCCGAGAGAAGACATTTTTTCTGCTTGAACCAGCTGGTCCTTTCTTTTGTCAAGTTCTTCAATCATGTGATTGAGACTGTCGGCAAGGGATTCAAATTCATCTCCGGTATGTATTCTGGGAATTTTATTAAAATCGCCGGAGACAATTTTCCCAATGCTTTTTTCAATGGCCCTCAATGGACGGTTGACATTTCTCACCAGGAAATATGCCGTAAGAATCGACAGTATAAAAAGTGATGTCAAAGAGGCAACCAGGTAGTTTCTGGACCTGTTGAGCAGGTGGAATACCCGGTCCCGTTCCTGTTTTTCAATTTTCTCAATGTCGGTGGTGATCTCATGGCCAAGCCTGGCGACAGTTTTCTGGACATCTGCCTTTTGTTCCGCTTCTTCTCGGGTGCCGCCTTTTTCTTCAACAGCCGTATATAGATGGTACAGGCGAGAAAGATTGTTTTTATAATTTTGAATCGCCCTGGTCCTGTTTTTTACAGAAACCACATCTTCTAAAAATTCCGAAAAGTTTTTCTCTATAATAATTTGTTTTTCTTCTGTTTTTTCGACATATGCAATTGCTGTTTCAAGATCACTGCGATTGTTTTTCAAAAGAAAATTTTTTTCATACCGCCTGGCTTCAAGAATTGTATCCAGCAGTTCCTTTTTCTTTTCTATCACCACCAGCTTGCGGTTGATGGTGAAAATACTGTAATAACTGAACAGCCATATCACGCTGTTGACGGCCATGAAAACCATAAAATGCAAAAATATCTTTTGTCTCAGGTTCCATTTCATAAACGGCATTGTACTGCCATGATACGGTTGCAACAAGCCTGAAATTGACCTGAAAGCAAAAAAATTACCTGATGCCATAAAAAAAATAAATTACTGAAAGTTCGACTGCAAGAAACAAAAACGTCATGCCGATACCAGCTTTTGCATAATCCAGAGTCCTGAATCCCCCGGGCCGCATGACCAGTGCGTTGACCTGGTGGGTGGGCAGCACGAAACTGTTGGATGCGGACAACCCTACTACGAGGGCTGCCATTCTTGGATCTCCGCCCGCCATGATGGCCATGTTCATGCAAAGGGGAACCAGAAGAACCGTGGCTCCGACATTGGAGATCACCAAAGTGAACAGCGAGGTCATGATACCGATCACCCCGAGCAACAGCATGGGAGATGGTGTCCCTATAACCCCAAGCACTCCCTGGGCAATAAAGGCTGCTGTACCGGTTTTTTCAAAAGCGATGCCCAGTGGTATCAAACCGGCCAGCAGGAAAACCGTCATCCAGTCCACTGCTCCATAGGCTTCATCCACGGTTAAAACACCGGTGATAATCATTCCGAGAGCACCTGACATCAGGGCGATGGACAAAGTTGTATCAAAAAAAATAACCTGGAAAAGGGCAATGGCAAACCAGACAACTGCAAGGACGGCCTTTGCCGGGCGCAGAATCTCCCCTTCCAGGGGAGAGGCAAACACCAGGGCACGAGGCTTTGGCCGATTTTTAAGAATATGGAACTTTTCCCAGGGCCCCTGGAGCAAAAGCGTATCCCCCATGGCCAGCCGGATATTGGTCAACCCGCTGTAGTATTTCCTGTTGTCTTTAAACAAAACCAGAGGATTCAATCCGAACAGTTCCTTGAAATCAACCTCGTTCAATGTCTTGCCTATCAGTTCGGACCTGGGGGAAACGACGACTTCCGCCATCCCCGCATTGGTGTTTGCCAGGGGTTCGGCAAATGTTTCAAGGTTGTCCTTGATTGTCCAGCCATGTTCCTTTGCCAGCTGTTCAATATTTTCCCGTTTCCCGACCACGGCAATGTCGTCCCCCGGAGAAATTTTTTCATAACTGTGAGGCACATGGTTGGTGGTCCTGGTTGAAGGTGAACTGATCGCAATGACTGTTACGAGAAATTTAGGCCGGATATTCAGGTCATCCAGAATCCCGGTCACACCTGTTTGCTCTGGAACATGCATTTCAACAATATTGTTCACTCCCTGGTATTCCCTGATCAGAAACTCAGATGCCCCTTTATTGAATTTTCCGGTATTTTCAGGAAGCACAAACCTTCCAAAAACAATAAAATACAAAAGCGCCGCCAGCAGCAGACAGATACCGATGGGTGTCTGGGTGAACAGGCCGAAAGGTTCCAGTTTTTGTCCGCCGACAACCATCAGGTCATTGAGAAGAATGGTCGGACTGGCCCCTACAAGGGAAAGTGTTCCGCCTATGATTGCACAGAATGCCATGGGCATAAGTATCCTCGATGTGGGAATCCCCACCCGCTTGGATATACGCTGGGTAACCGGCAGGAACAGGGCGGCAGCACCGATATTCTGCATCATGCTGGAAATGATGCCTACAGAGCCGGCAATTAAAAGAATAATTTTATTTTCACTTTTACCTGCCAGGCTCAGTATGGGACGAACCACCTTGTTCATGACCCCTGTCTTGTCAAGCCCGGCCCCGATGATAATCACCGCAATAATGGAACAGACCGCATTGCTGCTGAGGCCCACAAACGCCTCTTTTGGCGAGATCAATCCCGTCATTGGGAGCAGGACCATCATCATGATTCCAACCACATCCACCCTGACCCATTCAAAAACAAATAAACAGATAACAAAAACAAGTACAATCATTGTCATAATCATTTCAGGCGTCATTATAAAGCATTCTCCATTCAGTATTCGCTATCAGCCGGCACTTATTTACAAATCAAGGTGTATGTAACACTGCCGTTTGTCACTTGTTGTTTTCATTTCTAAACACAAAACAAAGAACAGCAACCGAAAAAATCAGCGCTATTCCCATAAAAAACCGCATGTCCATCAGTCAGTTCCTCCTCAATCCATGGAATAAACACACAGGCGCTGGGCAATCCGTTTTTCATTCCCGATCACTCCCCTGGCCCTGGCGGATTCTTTATTCTCGGAAATGATAAACACGATTTCACCGCATTCTTTTGTAATATTCTCGATTGCAAGATCCATATGCGAAAACTGGACGCTGTGATCGAATTCAAGGCCCTGGGCCTTTGCCCTGCTGCGAAACTCTTGTGCATTCTGCACCGCAGATTTCTTGAACTCTGAAAAAAGCCTGTCATGGCTGGTAGAAAAAAATTCAGTGACATCATGGGTTATGTTGGCGGCGTTGACCGCAACGATTCCGTATCCCATACGCTTGGCCATTTCAAGTGCATAGGAAATCATGTCTTCTGAAAACCGGCTTTCATGGGTGGCCACCAGAAGGTTTTTCGGTATGCTTTCAAGGCATTTTACCACCCGGTCTTCCCCTTCGCCCTCCTGGTTACCTGGTCCCGACTCTCTGTCTGTAACCCTGTTTTCCATAACCGGCTTGCTTAAAAACCATATCTTTGTTTTCATTGTATGAAAAAACCCCATGGTTTTTCCTCCTTTGCAGGTGTATAGTGAACTCCAGTTCTGGAGAGCAAAATGTATACCGGGTGTTCGGAAGGGCAGGATTCACTGGCAGACCAGACAAATGCACCAGAAACCCGACCTCGACGCAGGACTGCTCCCGTTTCATAATGCAACAACTGCGTCCCTGGCCGGACATACCGGTTGAAATCCAGGGTTCTTTGGAGCATTGCACTTGACAATGCATTGTTACAATATGCAACAACACTTAATTGTTCTTGACAGGCATACCCCGGACACAAATATCCGGGAACCGGAAAGACACGGTGATTCGAATGAAGAGATTATTTAAAAACGATGCCGAAAAGGAAAATGATTTTGGTGAAATCCATGCCCTCAGACAGGCGGTACATGATACCCGGATGCCGGAATCTGTTGAAAAAATAGCACTCAAAGAAGTCGATCGGCTGTATAAAACCAACCCGGCATCTGCTGAATATACAATTGGCATCACTTACATAGATTATCTGACCACCCTCCCCTGGAATACCATTACCGAAGACAATCTTGATATGGAACGGGCTGAACAGATCCTGGAACAAGATCATTACGGCCTGGCGGAAATAAAGGAACGAATCCTGGAGCACCTGGCTGTAAGGCAGATGAAGCAGTCCGTCAAAAACACCATCCTTATAGTGGATGATGAAAAAATGACGCGGATGAACCTGTCCCATGTACTTTCAAAAGAGGGATATGCGGTAAAAACAGCTGACAGCGGCACCAAAGCCCTGGAATGGCTTGATAAAACCCGATTCAACCTGGTGGTCACCGACCTGAAGATGGACAGGGTGGACGGATTGATGCTGCTGGAACATATAAAACAAAAAAGTCCGGGAACCGAGGTAGTTATCATCACAGGGTATGCAACAGTATTGACCGCTGTCGATGCTATAAAAAAAGGAGCGTTTCATTTCATTGCCAAGCCCCTGAAACTCGATGACATCCGGTCCACGATCAAAAATGCCCTGGCCGGAAAATCCGGAAGTAACCACTTGAAAGGACCGGTTATCTGCTTTACCGGTCCGCCTGGAATCGGAAAAACATCTCTTGGAATATCCATTGCCAGAAGTCTTGAAAGAAAATTCATTAGGATTTCACTTGCCGGAATGAAAGACGAGGCGGACATTCGGGGACACCGCCGCAGCTATGTGGGGGCGATGGCAGGCAGAATCATACAGGGAATCCGGAGGGTGGAATCAAGCAACCCGGTATTCATGCTTGATGAAATTGACAAGATCGGCCAGGATTTCAAAGGAGATCCGTCATCATCGCTGCTCGAAGTTCTCGATCCCCAGCAGAACAACCAGTTCGTCGATCATTACCTGGACGTCCCCTTTGACCTGTCCCGGGTCATGTTCATTGCCACCGCCAATACCATTGACAGAATTCCCCGCCCTCTCCTGGACCGGTTCGAGATAATTTTCATGCCCGGATATACAGTTACCGAAAAGGTCAATATTGCGCTCCGGCACCTGATTCCCCGGGCTGTACATGATACCGGCCTGGACCAGTTTCCCCCGGCATTTACACAAAATGCCCTTGAAACTATTATCTGCGAACATACAAGAGAAGCCGGGCTCAGGGAACTGGAAAGAAAAATTTCTTCTGTATGCAGGAAAGTGGCACGAAAGCTTTTAAAAAACACCATGGACAAAAAGGATCTGTCGATCAACGAAAGCCGTATCCGGGACCTGCTTGGACCCACCCGATACCATGTTGAAATTGCCAATGCAAAGGACAGAATAGGCTGTGCAACAGGGCTTGCATGGACAGAAACCGGCGGAGAAATCATTTTTATCGAAGCCACAAAAATGACAGGAAACAATCAGCTTATCCTGACCGGATCACTCGGAGACGTGATGAAGGAATCCGCGCAGACAGCATTGAGTTATATCCGGAGTAATACATCAGCCTTCGGCATTACCCCGGATTTTTTCCACCGGCAGGATATCCATATACATGTGCCGGCCGGGGCCATACCCAAAGACGGGCCGTCGGCCGGCATTACAATTGCCATAGCACTTTTGTCATTGCTGAAGAACAGGCCCTGCAGGCGAGATACCGCCATGACAGGGGAATTGAGCCTGAGCGGACGAATTCTGCCGGTAGGTGGTATCCGGGAAAAACTGCTGGCTGCAAAAATGGCCGGTATCAAAACCATGATTTTTCCGGCACGGAACGCTGAGGATCTGGCCGCTCTCTCCGATAATTTCAAACAAGGCATCCACATTGTCACGGCCGGGGAGATGGAAGAAATCCTTGGGGTGGCACTGAGGTACTGACAGATTTATCCAAAAGGCCTGACGACAACCAGCGGTACTCCGGAATAAGATTTTATTTTCCTGATCATCGGCAAGGCATCCCTGGAATGCGCCTTCCGGTCCTCCGACGGATCAAAAACAGCCAGCACGATATCCTGATGAATGCTTACATAATCTGTTATTCCTGTTTCAGGATTACCACTGGTTATTTTTACTTTAAGCGGTATACCGTCAGCGTCAACCCGGATCAGCTCACCTAAGGGACTGGTTCTGCCGGGCAGAAATTCATCCGCCAGCCGGGGCAGTCCTTTTTCAGCAAAGGCAGCGCCTGCGAATGAATCTTCAAGATGCCTGGAAATTCGCCCCATCTGCCTGCGGGTGGAAACAACATACCGGGATAAAAATTTTTTAGGAACAAACTGCAGAATGTTCAAACCAGCTTCCATTCTCCGGCAAAGCCCGATTGAATATTCAAAAACAATCTTTGTGGGGGAATATCCATTAATGGCAAGCAGGACCTGTTTCATTCTCACACCTTTTGTTTCCACAGGATTATAAACGCATTTGAAAACGTTTTTCCTGATGTTTGTTCAACTCTTTCCATGCAGGCAGGGATTTTTTATTATCCTTTTTTGGGGCCATCATCTGCAAAGCGGCTTCATGTTCGTTACGTTCGGCAAACGCAACCCCAACCATGAGGTTTTCCAATATGTCCAGCAATCCGGTTTCCATTATTCTCTCCTTTGTATAAACGTTAAGACGGATTGATTTTTGACACAGCATATACCGTACCAAAATGCTCTGAATCATTTTGAAAACAGACACTTTGTTTTTCAATCAAGGCACCCGGGGGCTAAAACAGGCCCATAGTTAATGACAATACCCCGTGCCTGTTCAAACCAGACTGTTACATTTTGAAATCCGGACCAGGTGATAATGGACCGATTCTCGTAAAATACAGTGAACTGCCTTGTATACTTCAAAAAAAATACGGTGTTAATATTTGCAACAGCCTGTACAGGCTGATGATATCTTGACAAAACCGGATGAAATTGTAATAGACAATAAAGATTGTTACCTGAAAAAAGGTATGCCCATGGACCCTTACTACAACCTGGCATTCAAACTTTTTGCGGCGCTGGCCATCGGTCTTCTGATCGGCATAGAACGGGGTTGGAATGACCGGGAGGAAAATGAGGGCGATCGTATTGCCGGCATCCGCACTTTCAGCCTCATAGGGCTGCTCGGAGGAGTGAGTGCCCTGATATCGGAACAGATCACCCCCTGGTTTATCGTGGCCGCGTTTACAGGAGTCTGTGCGTTAATTATTGCAGCCCACATCCTGGGAGTACGGGCCGACAAGGATGTCGGCACCACCACGGCCTTTACCATGATGCTGTCATTTGTCCTGGCGGCCTGGGCGGCTTTCGGCAACCCGATCCCGGCAATGGCGGTCACGGTCGTTGTCATTTCCCTGCTCGGGTACAAACCGGAGCTGCATTCATGGCTAAAAAACATCCAGCGCCGGGATTTTTCTTCCGGGGTAAAGCTGCTGATCATTTCCCTGGTGCTCCTGCCGTTACTGCCCAACAAAGGATACGGCCCATGGGAGGCCTTGAACCCCTACTGGACCTGGTGGATGGTAGTCCTGATTTCAGGGATCTCCTTTCTGGGATACGGTGTCATTCAGATTGCGGGACAGAAAAAAGGAGTGCTGGTAACAGCCATCGGCGGCGCCATGGTCTCTTCCACAGCCGTCACGATCAGCCTGGCCAGGTTTGCCAAAGAACACCAAAACACCGCCATTTTCTCCTCCGGTGTGCTGCTGGCCGCAGCCATCATGTTTATCAGGGTCATCGTCGAAGTCCTGGTGGTGAATCCCGAACTGCTTCACTCACTCTGGATTCCGCTTACCATAATGTTTTTTGGACTGTTGATCCTTCTTGTCCTTTTATGGTGCCGCCAGGATAAAAACAGGGGTGATGATCCTCAGCCCATTGAAGTAAAAAATCCTCTGCAGCTCGGCATGGCCCTGCAGTTCGGACTGGTGCTGGCGGCTGTACTTTTTTTGTCCGAGGCCATGAAACACTGGTTCGGCAGCTCCGGCATATACGTGCTTTCAGTAGTTTCAGGCCTGATAGACGTGGATGCCATTGCCCTATCCCTGTCCAGATCAGCCAGACAGGACCTGGCCCAGGATGTCGCTGTTCTCGGGATCATCCTTGCATGCCTTACCAATACGCTGGTCAAGGGGATGATATTTGCCTTCATAGCAGGATTTAAAAATCACTTCAAACTTCCCCTGTTGATGCTCGCGGCAATGCTGCCGGGCTGTATAGCTGCCCTGATCCTGCTTCAGCCGTAATTGACATGCCGGAAAGATTGTTCCGGCAGGACGGATATGAACCTTTTGCAGATGCCGGGTTACCATAGGGACAGGATACAACCATTAACGCTGTATATTAAAGATAAGGATGGACAACATGTGTAAACGCCTTCTCGTTTTACTGACATGTCTGATTCTTTCCGGCTCCGGTGCATCACTGGTAAGGGCTGAATTCCAGGATTTAGGCATCCGGATCAAAACCCCTGCTGCCGGACAAAGATTCTATACCACCGAACCTATGGCAGTAGTCTATCGCATTACGGCAGAAAATACAGGAACCAGTATCGTGGATTTCAGCTTGATCCATGCAGAAACCTTCAGGCCGGTAGCCCGGAAAACCCATCGCCTTCCCCCTGCGGGAAAAGGAAGCAGTTCGAGACGTCTGAGCCTCGAGCACAGGTTTTCCTGGATTCTGCCCGATGTCGAAGAAGGAAGGTATTACCTCCTGGCCACCATGGGCAGCCTCGTGGGAAACAGCCATGAATTCGAAATCAAGGTCAGGCCAGTGATCAACAGGACACAGGGCCGTACCATCGGCCCCGGAACCGCACCTTCGATCGTGATACACCGTCCTTCTGCCGGAGAAACCATTCGTCACGGAAGTACCATTGATATAGAATGGACCATGCCAGGTGCCATGAGCGCCTTTGCCTGCGGAAACGTTGTCAATATCAGTTTCGTAAGACTTTCAGACGGACATGAAAGGGTGGCCGGCCGCCGGGTGAGCACAACCCCGGGCCGGAACATTATCACCATGACATTCGATCGTGTCTTCAGCCCCGGCCATTACAGGCTCATGATCATAAGCGATGCCGGCTGTAACGCCCAGACAGACTTCAATCTTGTGGCCACTGACCTGGGCCTTGAAAGTGTAAGTTTCAGCGATGGCAGAACACTGGAAAGCGGAATAAATACCGGAACAGGTCAATATGTAACAGGGACTTTTTCAGTTGCTGTCCGATGGAACCGCATCGGGAACCCGTGGAGAAACAAGCTGAAAGTTCGCAGCGTCTTGACAGGAACGTATATCAATAACCCGACAACCGGCACTGCTATCTCAAATGAATCTATGCGCAGTGACGGGCTGATTAACGTCCGTCTACCTTTCCGTTTTGAAAGAGATGCTGTTTCGGCCATGATGACCGGTACCCGACGGATTCCGCTGGAATTCTCCATTCATACCTCGGGAGGAGGCCTGGACATGGATGAAACGAACAACACACTCAGAGCTGAAATGCGGATACTGGGAACGACTGAAACCGATGTGGCCATAAGAGCTGTATTACGTGATTTCAACCTGCGTCGCCGCGCGAGTGCCGCCCCGCTGACTGAATACCGTTTTACCCAGCAGTTCAGGATAACCAACCTGTCGCGAAACGAGGCCGGAGGCCCGCCCTCGCCAAGAAATGTGACCGTCCGCTGGCAAATCCAATACAGAAATCCGGACCACGGTGAATGGTTCGTCCTAAGAAGCGGAAACACGGTTGTTTCCAACGTACCGGGCGGAACATGGAAAAATGCCTCCTGTTCCGGAGCATTCTCTGAAAACCTACCTGACGACATTCCTTCCGGCAGGCAATTCAGGCTGCTCCTGAAAGCCGACCCGGCACATGCGCTCATGGACCCGAACCGGGGAAACAACGAGGCCATTGTAGGGTTCAGGATTGTTGATTAGCTCCTTTATTTTCCAATTGTCATTGAAAAAATATATTGATCAGGACCAGGCTGGAATGATGACCACATACGCAGCAGAAAGCATAACCGGGAAACATAAAAAGAACAATGAAGACAGGTACCTTATAAAACCCATCAGTCCAGGCGTAACTCTTCTTGCCATAGCGGACGGTTTGGGCGGCCAGCCGGCAGGAGAAGTGGCCGCCCAGACAGCCATTGATGCGCTGGCGGATTTCATGCCCGGTTCAGATACTTTAGACAGGGATGTCATGAACCTGATGTTCAAGGCTGACAGGCGTGTGACAGCCTTTTCCGAAAGCGACTCAAGGCTTGAATACATGGGAACAACACTGACCTTGGCTCTGGTCTCCGGCAACCAGGTATTCTGGTCCCATGTCGGCGATACCCGGATTTATCATCTGAGCCGGGGACAGCTTTTAGAAATTACCACGGACCAGACAATGGCCAACTTTCTGGTGGAAGAAGGCGAACTTTCATTGGAAGCGTCTTTACAGCATCCCAT
Source organism: uncultured Desulfobacterales bacterium (assembly GCA_964397015.1). Taxonomy (GTDB): domain Bacteria; phylum Desulfobacterota; class Desulfobacteria; order Desulfobacterales; family Desulfobacteraceae; genus MADRE2. Next base: position 22,294 of record CAYNHL010000022.1, read on the forward strand.
GCAAAGCCTGCTTGAGCAGAGCCTTGGTTGTGGTAACTGTGAACCTGAAACTGGAGTTTTCCATGTGAATCACGATGATATTGTCCTGCTGTGCTCTGACGGGCTTTATTCTGAAATCAGCACAGATGACATTAAAAATATACTGGTTATGGATATAGATATTGAAGAAAAGGCCGCCCTTCTTGCTAAAACAGCCAATGATGCCGGGGGTAAAGATAATATAACTGCTGTAATTTTTCAGATTTAAACGCCATAAAAGCACTCAGCGATTTTTTCAACTTTAGACCTACTGATGAATCCTGATGGTGACACCTATGGATTTAGCTTTGGCACTGAGATCTTCTAAAAGTTCGTTCAATTCAAAGTGCTGGCTCTCTTCTGAAAGCAGCGTCACAACGGTCATCTTCTGCTCATGCAGCTTTATTGGTTTCTCATCAAGATGATAGCTTTTTTTCAAAGGTTTAATACACTCCATAACTTCGTTCATGGAGTTGAACCGGTCTTCTTTGTTACGGCGGCACGCCTTCAGGATAAAATGTCTCAGCGCACCCGGGATATGGGGTTGAGCATCCCAGGGATCGGGTATGTCTTCTTCTACATGGAGATCCATGAGCTTCAGAAGATCATTTTCAGGATAAGGTCTTTTGCCGATAAGGGCTTCATAAACAGTGATGCCGAGAGAATAAATATCAGAGCGCTCATCAACCGCTTCCATCTCAATCTGTTCAGGAGACATGTAAAATGGAGTACCGGGAAGATCGAAATTGTTTGCTTCAACTGAACAGGCCAGTCCGAAATCAAGAATTTTAACCGTACCCTTGCTGGTGATGAAAATATTGGCAGGCTTGATATCCTGATGAACGATTCCCCTGGCATGGGCATACTCAAGACCCATGGCAACCTGAACCAGATAATCTACGACTTGTTCGCAGGAGAGCTTGCCGGTATCATCAAGAATTTCCTGGAGGGAATTACCTTCAAGCAATTCCATGACAATAAAAATAGTCTTGTATCTCTCCTCGATATCATAGACCCTGATAATGTTATCGTGGTTCAGCCTGGCAATCAGCATGGCTTCATTTTTAAACCGTTCCAGAAAATCACTTTCCATGGCCAGGTCATGCTTCATCATTTTTATAGCTACCGGCATGTTTAAAAGTTCATGCCTCCCGCTGTAAACCAGCGCGTAGCCGCCCCTGCCGATCATATACTGGATCAGGTATTTACCGATCCGCCTGTCAGCTATTATTTTACGGGATGCAAACCGCCGGGTTACCAGTTCAGTCAAAAAATTTCTGACTCCAGGGTGCTCTTTCAGCAAAGTTTCAAATGTATCTTTTTCTATCGACCACAGGATCATGTCAGTTTTGGCGATCACATTGGCGTTTCGAACCTCTCCGGTTAAAACCGCCATTTCCCCGACTATTCCCCCTTCTTTTATTTTTGCGACCTGGTGCTTTTCTGAACCCTTTTCAACATAAACAATGCAATAACCTTTCTGGACGAGAAAAAATGCATCCCCTTTTTCATCCTGCCGCATTATCAGTTCACCTGCCGCTTTATGGCGAATGGTCAATGCATTCAGAAACGGGCACCACCCGCTGCGGTCGATTGCTTTGAAAAAATTCGTCTGGGTGATAAATAAAAAATCCGCCGGTGATGGAGTACCGATTTCCCTGGCTTTATCGCTGAAGCTGTCCGGATCGATTGCCCTGCAGTCTACTCCCATAAGCACCACCTGGCCGGTGCCTTCTTCCAGTTTCCATATACCTTTACATGAAAACCGCTTCCAGCTTACTGTCTCATTATCATAAACTTCGATCGTAAAGGGGAAATCCAAAGTATTTGGGAGACTCACTTTCAAGCAGATTCCAAATTCACTCATGTTAAGAATATCGACATAACAGCTTTTACTTTTCTGGCCGGAATCGCTGCTGGTTGACTGCCCGTTTGTTTCTACATGCAAAATACCTATACCCATGGGGTCCAGTTTCTTGCGTTTCGATCTTCGTCTATCGCCGGTAACGAACTCTTCCATTATCCAATAACTTTTTTACAGGTTGTAAAATAATGATGTATCTGAACAGATTTATTTCAAAATTTGCTTTTCACGTCAAGAAATAAATTCTTGATGATTTAACTAAACGGCATGCGATTCAGACTGTTCCTGAAAGCCGACTCGGGGCACGCGCTCATGGACCTGAACCGGAGAAACAACGAGGCCATTGTAGGATTCAGGATTGTTGACTGACCGTATCAGCATCGGACAGATAACGGGGGAGGCATATTTCAAAACTGCTCCCGTTACCGGGCGAGCTGTTTACATGGATGACCCCGCTGTTCTGCCGTACGATGCCATAGACAGTGGCCAGGCCCAGGCCTGTTCCTTTTCCCAGATCCTTGGTGGTGAAGAAAGGCTCAAACAGGTTGGCCAGGGTCTGTTTGTCCATGCCGCATCCAGTATCGCTGACCGCCAGCACCACAAAGTCTCCGGGAATAAAATCCTCCTGCCGTCCCCCGGAGAGCTGTTTGAGTTCCGTCATCCGTGTTTCAATGATAATCCTGCCCACGTCTCCTATGGCATCCCGGGCGTTCACACACAGGTTGACCAGGATCTGGTCGACCTGTGAGGGATCTATTTTAACCAGCCACAGGTCAGGTGCTGGATGCCATGACAGATTGATATTTTCGCCGATGAGCCGCCGGAGCATGTCCAGCATGGCTTCTACCGTCCGGTTCAAATCAAGCGCCCTGGGAGCGACAGCCTGCCGCCTTGCAAACCCCAGCAGCTGGCGGGTAATGACGGCTGAACGGTTTGCGGCATTGAAGATTTCATTGAGGGCCTGGTGAAGGGGATGGCCTGGTGGTGCCTGTTCCAAAGCCAGCTCGGTGTTGCCGATTATGATACTCAGCATATTGTTGAAATCATGGGCCACGCCTCCGGCCAGCCGCCCGATGGATTCCATTTTCCGGGCCTGGTTGAAATGGGCCTCCAGTTTCTTTCGTTCAGACACATCCCGGGCGATACCGAGTATCACCCTCTGCCCATTCAATTCAAACGGGCAGGTATGAATTTCAACAACAATTTCTCCAAGGCTGCGTGACTTCAGGTCGAGCTCATCAGGTCCTGTTTTTTCTCCCCGGATATTTTTTTCCAGAAGGGCAAAGGCTAAAGGCAGCTGGTCACGCGGAAGAATATGAAGTGTTTGAAATGATTTTCCTATAAACTTTTCACGGGATACTCCCATCAAAGTCTCCGCGGCCTTGTTGCCGTCCAGGAACTTTCCTTCAAGGTCAGTGAGATAGAAGGCATCCGGAGCCATTTCAAACAGTGTCCTGAACTGCAGCTCGCTTTGTTTCAAACGATCTTCAGCCTGTGTTCGCTGCCCTATTTCTTCCGAAAGGTTTTCATTTACCATGGAAAGGTCATCTGCCTGCTGTTGAACAGTTTTCACAGACCTGATCAAATGCTGTTGAACCATGCCTGAACTCAAAATAAGAGCACCTGACAAAAGAGAAAAAACCGCGGATGCCGTAATCCATGAAATCAATTGTCCTGTAGTGGCGGGCATTCCGGGAGTCACATCGATCACGCCATAAACAAACGCCATGCCCACTCCCAGTATTGAAACAAGGCAGATTCCGGCTGTGGCCAGGCCCAGGGGGATACCCAGCAGTACAGTTGCCAGCACCGAGAGGGTCAAAAAAATTTCAATGCCCGCACCGCCAAACGAAAAATGGACCAGGTTGAAAAGTGAAATCAGGTACAGGCATGCCAGCATCACCCCGGCACTGAAACCAAAAGGCAGACGTTCGAAAGACAGGGCGGTGAAAAAAACAACCAGGTAAAACGACCCATACAAAAAGATCCCGCTGAGCTGATCCAGCCTCACCGCTTCAAGGCAGGCAACCGCCAGCGCCGGCAGGCCCAGCAGCAGCAGTATGACAAGCATACCCCTGAGCAGCCGGCGCTGCATGGAAACCAGGGAATCAGGCGGGATCATGTTTCAAGTTCTCCTATTTCAAGGCCTTGAGCAGGGATGCGGCAGTATCCATGATTTCGGACTGCTTGAAACAAAACTGCATTTCTGTCAGCCTCTGTCTCATCTCAACGATCTTTTCTTTTACATTGGCATGCCTGAGGATGCAATCCGCCATCAGCCCGGCAAGCAGTTGAAAATCGGTTTTTGCCATGCCGAACCTCGTCATTTCAGAAACGCCCATCCTGAGAGCGCCGGATGCTGTAAAACCTTCTTCCTCTGGAGTGGCCTGGTAGTTCACGATGATATTATTGGCTTCGAGCTCCCTTGCAACCTGCGCAGCCTTTGCGTACCCCACATTCACGACGACCTGGTGGGTTTCGGTAAATGAAATGGACGGATCACCCGCCACATCCAGGCCCTGCTCTTTCAATGCGGCAGCGAAGGTCCTGGCGTTGGAAACGACTGTTTTCTGGTAGGCATCCTTGAAATGATTCATCTCGTAGGCAGACATCAAAAGACCTGTCATGGTGCCCAAGTGGTGGTTGCTGACACTTCCCGGGAAGGTACGCCGCCGGATCGCCTCCCAGAGATCACCGGCCGGGTCCTGTTCGTCAAAATCAGCTGCAATGATGCCACGCTGGGTCCCGAAATATGTTTTGTGGGTCGACCCGGTAACGATATGGGCTCCCTCTTTCAGTGGTTCCTGGAAATAAGGGCCGTAAAGCCCGAGCACATGGGCCATGTCGTACATGACCATACCCGCTGGACAGAATTCATCCATCAGTGCCCGGATCTGCGCCACCGGCTCCTTGTGGAGAATCATGCTTTTTCCCAGGATTACCAGCTCCGGCTGGTGCTCTTTTATAATCTGCCTGCACTCCTCGATATCAATTTTATATGGGTTGTCGGGTTCAACCGGGAAATTGACGACCGCGGGCTTTTCGGTTCTCGGATCCCGGGCCACAAAATCCCTGAGCGCTCCCATGGGCTGGGCGCTCAAATGTCCGCCCCTTATAATGTGGTTGTTCATGATTTTTTTGATCCGCCGCTGTTCGCTTTTCCGGTCGGCACGGTTCAAAAAATCCACCAGTCCGCTGAAAACGGCTGTATTGGCCATCTGTCCCGAAATTGTCCTGGATTCGATATTCCGGCAGCCAAAAAACCTTTGAAACTCCTGGTTCAAAAGTCTTTCCACCTCCTGGATAAAACCCGTGCCCTGGTAATAGAACACGTCTTCTCCCATAAAAGCCCTGATCTCCTTGTGTTCGGCATACCGGTTGACAGGGTCACTTATGGACAAAAGCCTTGACAGGTAAGACTGGCTCATTTCAGACGGGATCAGGTTTATACAGGCGGTCTGCCGCCAGGTATGGTTGCCCAGGGCCCTTGACAGCAGTTGCTGTGCCAGGGCGGGATACCTGCCGGCACCACCGGCTGGAGCTTTTGCCTTGTCAAAATCCGGCAGCCGGTCCCAGGGAATGGATCGTACGTATGGAGGGGCATCGGCACTCATGTGAAGTGGAACCACTATGCAGGCACATCGCTTATTGCGGATCAGGGTTTCCAGAACGTCGCCTTCACCAATTTTGCTGTCAATAAAGGCCATGGCCACGGCCCTTCTTGCGGGCTTCTCCCTGAAGGCTGCATCCAGCCCGCTGCCTTCAGGCTCAAAATAGGGAACCATGGTCCCGGAGGTGACGTATCCCACCTGCCGGTCACCTTTAAATACCGGGTATCCCTCACGGACTATGCCCTTGCCGGTAACGGCCAGGGGCATGATCCGGGACGGCAGGTCCGATATATCGTCAAACCGTTGATCGATGATACGCCTGAGGGCCTGGTACTGCCTTGATAACGAGGATTTTCCGATAAAATCGCCCTTGAGGGGAGAAAAACTGACAGCAAACCTTGAAAGACGGGACGCGAACACCGGAATTTCCTTCCCTTCCAGGTCTATCCCCAGTTCATGACCGTACAGGGGCAGGCAGGCCTCCAGCCGAAGGGTATCCCGGGCGCCAAGCCCGACAGGGACCGCACCTTTTTCCATCAGCAGGTCCCAGATTTCTACAGCCCGGCCGCTGTCCACAAAAAGCTCAAATCCCAGCGGTTCCCCCGTGTATCCGGTTCTTGCGACAAGGACCTTGGTCCCGTCGATAAAAACTGTGCCAAGACGGTTCCTGGCCGGGTCCGGCAGGGTGCCCCGGGTTACAGTCTCTTTCATTATATTACGGGAAAGCGGCCCCTGGAGCGAAATCATGGATATTTGTAAGGTATGGTCCTGCATTTCAACATCTGGAAAAAAAGCCAGGTGTTTCTGGAAATGTTCCAGGTCTTTATCTTTGTTGGCGGCATTGACCACCAGCAGGTATTCATCCGGTTTGAACCTGTAAAGATATGCGTCATCCACCGCACCGCCGGTTTGAGTGGGAATAAGGGTATACTGGCTTTCACCTGGGTCCAGGGCCGCCGCATTGTTGGAAAGGACGTGCTGAAGAAACGAAAGGCTGTCCTTCCCCCTGAAAACAATCCTTCCCATGTGTGATACATCGAAAAGCCCGGCTGTTTTTCTAGTGGCCATATGTTCATGGATAATACCTGACGGGTATTGAAGGGGCATTTCCCAGCCCCCGAAACCTACGAGAGTGGCATCAAGATCCAGATGCTTTTTATATAAAGCTGTTTTTAAATACGAGCTCATGAAAATTTCCTTGGTAAATGGTGAAGTGTTGAAAAACACTAATCAAAACCTGCACATCTGTCAACAGCTATCCTTGACCGGCATCCGTCTTTGGTGATACATAAGACAGGTGAAAAAAAACAAGGCCTGCCACTGAATTCAAGGAGCGGTTACATGGAAGGAAAACCTTTGCCCAGTGTATTTTTCCACTTCAGATTCAAATTCCTGGCCATTACATCCATGGCCTTTCTCATGTTCATCATACTGTCCGCTTCATCTGATTTCAGCCACTTTGCCGACAGTTTACAATTCAAGCTGATGGGTCCTTTTTTCATAGGCTCAGCCCTGATGTTCCTTGTGTTCAGGAAATTTCCAATCAAGTGCCCTCATTGTTACAAGGTCCTGCCGTCAAAAAAGGACTGGACCTGTCTTTTATGCAAAAAGCCTCAGGGAAAGGACCGGTACCTAGTGGAAAAATGCCTTCACTGCCGGGAAATACCTGTCACCGGTTTCTGTGATCACTGCAAAAAAGAATTCAGGCTTTGAAGCAGCAGGGCCGGGCACAAAAAAATAAGTCAAACCACCCCTGTAAACTCCATATTGAGCTTCTGCTGGTATTTATCTATTATCTTGAAAATTTCCTTTAGCATGTACCGGTCCAGGCGGGGCAGGTTGTCGGGGTTGATATAGTTGTCCGGCTCCCTGCCCTCGTCCATTATGGTGGTGATCTGGCGGCGGAAACGCAGTTTCATCACATAGTTATATGCATAGACAATATCCTGGTATTCCCTGGGCGTAATGGCCTTGACGGTATAAAGCCTAAAGAGCCTTTCCAGGGTATTGGTCAGGGGAATTCCGTTTTGAAGGGCATAAACCCTTGTAACGTCAATTATGGGCAGCATGGCGTACTTTAAATCGAGGGCATCCTTGTTTTCCCCGTGTGACTCCACGCGCAGTTTCCCGAACGGGCCGATGGGGGGTCGAAAATACATCGCATTCTCGGTCATGTTTCTCAAAAAGCCGGCCCATCCGCTGATGGCATCGAACAGGTAAGCCTCGAGTTCTTTTGAAAGGGAAAGATCTCCGCAGGTCCCCCTGAAATCGAAAAAAATACATGAATTTAAAAGATCCTCCGGTCCGGCCTTGCGTATCCACTGGTGAAAATACTGTTTCCACGTGGCAAGGGGCTGGCACCACTTTGGATTTTGAGCCATGTTATCCCCTTCACACAAACGGTATCCGGCTGCATCCAGCCGTTTGCAGACCAGGGATGATAGAGCTTGAAAATATTTTGAAGCGGCGACTTCATCTGACTTTGACGTTCTGTCTTCATAAACTATGGCATTGTCCTGGTCCGATACCAGGGTCTGTTCTTTTCTGCCTTCAGAACCCATGGTCAAAAAAACGAACCGGCAGGGCGGCGGGCCGATTTCCTCGAGGCTGAAGGCCATTATCCTTTCCAGGATTGCATCGGAAAAAGTGGTGATCAGTCCTGTTATATATTCCGGATTGACTCCTTTCTGGATGGGGTCAAGCAACGCCCGGCAGAGTTTTTCGTGAATGTTCTCGAGATCCGGCATCGATCCGGCATATTTAACTGACTGGATCAAAAGAAAAGAGGATTTGGTCTGTGCCGCGATCAGGTCTTTTTCCGCCAGAATCCCGGAGATATCTCCCGATTTCCCACAGACAGCCAGGTGGCGCCTTTCTTCTTTGATCATGGTCAAAAAGGCTTCAAACACCCTGCAGTCTGCAGGAATGGAAATCACGGGCGATGACATGATACCTGACACCGGTGTATCAGCAGGCAGGCCTGCGGCAAGCACTTTTTCCCGAAAATCGGCATCCGTGACAATGCCTGCAGCTTTCCGGGAGCTGTCCTTGACCAGGATCGCACTGGCATTGCGGCGGCTCATTTTTTCAGCCGCCTCTTTTGCCGGGGTGTTTTCCCGGCAGGTGACAATATTGGGACGGAATATCTCATAGAGCGGCTGATTGAAAAAATCCAGGTAAAAGTTTTCCCCTTCCATCTCAATCTCCGGGCAAAAAACAGTTTATATCGATTTCAGGGAAAGAAACTTTATCCAGATTGAACCAGCGTGCCGTCAAAAAACCGGGGAAAATCGATTTGCGGGTAGTAAAATACTGTACCTCCCTGTTGTATCTCTTTGCGGAATAAATTGTTTTCTGCCTAAGATCCGCGGCTGTTTTGGCAAGGGAATCTTGATCCAGCGCCTGGACCATGGCCTGAATATCGGCGGCCAGGCGGGTCTGGACGGCTTCAAATTCGAGAAACTGTCCTTCGTCGGGGGGCGAATCCGGTGACTGGAACCAGGAGACTGTCTTTTTTGCCTGTTCGGCATTGGCTGTTATACGGGATATCATCCCGGGATCCAGGTTATCCTGTGTACGGGATAAAAGCACAGGGACCAGGTCCAGTTCGGCCATGCAATCTGTTGCCAGCATGGTCCGGGCCGTATTTACCCGGTTTTTGGACCGCAGCATGCTGGTATAGCTGCCGAAAATGACACATATCATTACAATCGCCAGGACAACAGCGCAAAGGCCTGCAAATGTCAACCATGGTTTTTTCATGGGGATATCCTTCCTCCGGGTTTATAAAAAACTATCATCTGTCATGTCTGGTAATCAATACTTTAATCGGGCATAGTAGGATTTTTTTGATGCGGTTATTGCATCTTTCAAGGTAAGAATCCCATTACTGTTCAAAATGCGCACCAGTTTCAAAAAAATTTCAGCGGTTGACACCGCGTCACCAAGAGCTGTGTGCCGGCCGATAATTTCGACCCCCAGGCGCTGGGCAACACTCTCCATGTCATGCCGTGCATGAACAGGATGCAGAACTGCAGACAGAAGCAGTGTATCCAGGACAGGATTGGTGAATGAGACACGGGTCTTTTTTTCCTTTAGCTTGAACATTTTCATGTCAAAGGCTATATTGTGCCCCACCAGGACAGTATCTGCGGCAAATTTTTGGAATCTCGGCAGTATCTTTTCGATCCCGTCTTTATCAGCCACCATCTCATGGCTGATGCCGTGAATGCGGTAGGACTCCATGGGGATATCCCTTCGGGGATTCACCAGCTCTTCGAAAATATCCCGGAACATGATCCGGTTGTTGACGATCCTGACTGCCCCTATTGAAATGATTTCATCCCCGCCGTCAGGGTCCAGGCCTGTGGTTTCGGTATCGAACACTGTACAGGATATCCGGGTCAGCCGGGTGTCCAGCAGGCTTGAGTCTGCGCTTTCTGCCTGGAACAGATCAAAATCATAAAATTCAGGCCGGTTGCTGTCCATGACCGGAATCCTTCGAACTACCGGTAAAGCCGGTTCTTTACTGCCCCGAACGGATAAATAGAGGTGGGAACTCTGATCTTCCAATGTGTTCACGATTTCAAACCAGATCTTGTTCAGCTTCAGGACATCGTCAAACCCGGGCAGTGTATTGACCCTCAAATGCCTGATCGAGTCAAGCTCCTTTGCCGGCAGCAGGGCATTTTTCCAGGTGATGTCAAACCTGATCCGCTCCCTGTCACGGGATGCCGCCAGGTCGAATTCAACCTGTCCTGTCATTCTTGCCAGGGTATTGAACAGGAATACAAACGCCCGGGTCAGCGAATAGTTATCCGCGATGATCCGGACTTCTTTTACGTTGTTCAGGACATTGATCCTTATGTTATGGTCATATCCCATGATTTTCTGGACATGGAACATGAACCGCTGTGGGTCCAGCCTGGACAGGGGCAGGCGGGACAGGAAAGTATCCTTTATGGTATCCGACAGCAGACAAAAATCAGCCGCCAGCCGGTCCTGGCCGGCCAGGTTTGCCTTGAAACCGGACAGCAGCTGCTTAATGGTTTCATAGGTTTTTATATCTTTGGAAATTTCCCGGAACGCAAGGATTACCCCGGTCTGCTGCCGGTTGCTGTCCATGACCGGAATGGCATCCACACTGACAAGGCATTGTTCTGAAATCGGGGTGATAAAACAGGCCCCAGCGTTGCTTTCTCCAGAGTTGAGCTGTTCCTGGATTTCATCCATGGCATGGGTTATAAGATCCTTATCCATTAAATGATAAACAGATCTTCCAAGGCCCATGAACCGTTCTGTCTTACCTGAATCCATGACACGGGTGAATATGTTCCTGGCAATGGAATTGTACAGCAGGATCCGGCCGCCGGTGTTGCAGATTATCACGCCCTGGGGCAGTTCTCCCATGATGGCGGCCAGCATGTTCCGCTCCCGTTCGGTTTCTTTCCTGGCTGTCAGAATCTGCTGGGTGATTGTTTTGTTCAGGTTTTCAAACAAATCTGCAAAATCATTGATGACACGGGCCAGGGTCTTTATTTCCCGGTTCCCGGATACCTTAATTCGCAGGCAGGGGTTGGACGAATAAATCATGTCCGCTTCGGCTGATATTTTTTTTACCGGCCTCACATAACCGGTATAGACAAGATTATAGACAATCCAGAACATACCGGATAAGACCAGGATGAATCCCAGCAGTACATATCCCTGCTCCCTAAAGAGGACTGCAATTGCCTTTGCAGGTCCGGGCGGCAGTTGAAACCAGATGTACGCCGCCATTCCCGCAATTGCCAGCAAAAGGCCTGCGAGAGATGCAAAAGCGAAGACCCAGAATCTATTGATCAGGTTCATGGATTACACGATGAAAGCGCACCGGACCGGGATAACGGACCGGCACGCTTTACCGCCATTATGAAAAATTAATGGTAATGGTAATTATCCCCACCATCCCCAGCCGAAAGAGGCCACGAATAAAATACAGAAAATAATGGTTACAATAAGATATTTGTCTTCGAGTTCCATGATATGTCTCCTTGTATCAACAGTGTCAATTTATCAATCAGCTTCCTTGGTTACATCCATGGTTTCCACATCAGCCCGCCGGATCTGTTCTTCAGACGTGGTGGACATCTCGGCTTTGAAACAAAGACCCCACATCATGATAATACCGAGGATCCACCAGATGATCTGCCAGGACCAGATGGGAGGAAAACCGCAGAATGAAATGGCAGTGTTGCCTATGAGAACACCAGGGCCTATTGCCATGAAAAACCAGATGGGAACGGCGATTTTCATGTACCCGCGCCAGCGTTTGCCCTTTTCCGTTGGTCCATCGATGGAATCAAGCCATCCCCTGATTTCTTTCTGCCGGGCAATGGTTTCCTCGCTGTCCTTGATCCCTAAGCCCCGGCACAGGTAAGCCACTGCAAGGCCCACAAAAATACCCCAGCCGGCGGTGTGGATGGACAGAGGATACTGCCAGACATAGTAGGTGAGAAAACAGGCGATAATGGCGCATACCAATCCTATAACCACCCCGATACTCGGGAACTTGAATCCCCAGTGAACACCCAGGAGGCAAAGGTACATGATGGTACCGAACGCGGTGGCAAATCCGCCGATCATTACGATGGCATCCGTGGATGTCAGTGATACGACCACTGCAGCCACTGCCAGGATAGTTGCGAAAACCCGGTTGGTCCAGATCTGCTCGGAATGAGACCCTCCCTGTTTCTTGACATAGCGCCACCAGACATCCCTCTGGATTATGGTGCCGCCGGTGCCGATATAAGGAGCCGCCGTGGAGTGGATAGCGGCAATGGCTCCCATGAACACAAGTCCCATTACAGGACCGGGAAGGAACCTGTTCATGAGCATGGGCACAACATCCCCGTCAACCTGGGGTGCCAGTTTGCCTGCCTCCATCAGTATCCTTGCTCCCACGCCCTGGAAGGCCGTGAAAAAGAACAGTGCCAGGCCCACTACAAAGGTGGACATAAACACCTGCTGCCAGGCCAGGGGCTTGGGCGAGGAAAGGCCGAAATTCCACAGTGTAAAGGCCGGGGAAGACTGGATCCCCATTAGGGCGAACATGTAGGTCAGGATCATAACCGCGGTCCAGCCGCCGGACCCCAGGCCGAAGTGGATAAGACCCGGTACTTTCATATACTTGTCTTCCATGCCGCTCATGGAGGCCACAAAACCTGTCCATCCCCCGAACAGGGGACTGGTGATGGTATAAAATCCCAGCAGGATGATACCGCCGACCAGCAGGCAGAACTGCAGCACACCTACCCAGGTGGAGGCCTTGAGCCCGCCTGTTACAACGTAAAACCAGACGATGAAAGCCATGAAAATCAACCCGATGGTTTCAGGCACACCAGCCACCCAGTAGAACAGTTTGGCCGCTGCAATAAGCTGGAGGCCGGAATAAAAAATGGAGTAGAGGAATGCCGCCAGTACCGTCAACCAGCGTACAGCTTCGTTGTTATAGTAATAGGCGAACATGTCTCCCGGGGTGATAAACCCGTATCGTTTTCCCATCAGCCAGTTCCGCTTTGCAAAAAAAGCGCCGGTGATGGGAATGGTCAAAACGTAAAACGATGCGAACGCGTACACAAGCCCGGCTTTCCAGATCAATCCCGGATGCCCGATAAAGGTCCAGCCTGAAAAAGATGCGGCCGTGGCCGCCATCAAAAATGCGATAAAAGGAATGGAGCGGCCGGCAATGGCGTAACCCGATGCTTTTGTTTCAGTGAAAAATCCTCTCAGGCCCATCCAGAAACAGTAAATTATGTACAGTCCCAGAAAGATGTATACCCAGATTTTTGGATCCATAACGTATTTCCTCCTTAGTAATAATTCAAATCTGAACTTACGCGTTTGCCTCTGTCATGCCCGTTTTCCATACCCGATCCTTCCCAGAGAGTCCTCTATCTCATCCAGGATTGAGTCGTCATCGATGGTAGCGGGAATTCGATAGTCTTTTTTGTCGGCAATAGCCCGCATGGTGCCTCTCAGGATCTTGCCGGAACGGGTCTTGGGAAGGCGCTGGACCACTACGGCGTTTTTAAAGGCCGCCACCGGTCCTATTGTATCCCTGACCCTTTGTATCACCTCCTTGATCACCTCGTCATCGGGACGTTCCACGCCGGCATTCAGCACGAGCATCCCCAGGGGGACCTGGCCCTTGAGATCATCTTCGACTCCCATTACGGCGCATTCAGCCACATCCGGGTGACCGGCTATGGCTTCCTCCATGGCACCGGTGGAAAGGCGGTGGCCCGCCACATTGATGATGTCGTCTGTACGGGCCATGACGAATACATATCCGTCCCTGTCAATATACCCGGCATCCGCAGTCTCGTAGTACCCGGGAAAGCGCGACAGGTAAGCATCCACATACCGGTCGTCATTCTGCCACAGGGTGGGCAGGGTCCCGGGCGGCAGCGGCAGCCTGGCCACTATGGCACCGATATCACCCGGCCCTACCGGATGGCCCGCCTCATCCAGCACAGCCAGATCCCATCCCGGCGCCGCCTTTGCAGGAGAGCCCGGTTTGGTTTCAAACCGGTGCAGCCCTACGCAGTTGGCAGCGATGGCCCACCCGGTTTCTGTCTGCCACCAGTGATCGATAACCGGTATATTCAGGCTGTTTTCAGCCCAGGACAGGGTATCGGGATCTGTTCTCTCCCCTGCCAGGAACAAGTACTTGAAATGCGACAGGTCAAAATCCTTCATCATCTTTGCGCCGGGGTCCTGCTGCTTGATTGCCCGAAAAGCAGTGGGAGCGGTGAACATGGTTTTTACACCGTGCTGGGAAATCACCCGCCAGAAAGCCGATGCATCAGGGGTTCCCACGGGTTTTCCTTCATAGACAATGGTGGTGCACCCCTTGAACAGCGGGGCATAGACAATATAGGAGTGCCCCACCACCCATCCGATATCGGAAGC